>JAWWPF010000318.1:0-11402 GCA_033850795.1 Nocardioidaceae bacterium
CCGCCGTCACCGGGGTGGTCGACCGCTTCTTCGGGGCGCGCAAGATGATGATGTCGATGGCCCGCGGCGGCATGCCGGGGGGGATGCCGGGCATGCCGGGGCTCCCCGGGATGGGGGGCCGGCGGTCCAAGGCCAAGCAGACCGCCAAGAAGGGCAAGGCCAAGCGGGTCTCTGGCAACCCGGCCAAGCGGGCGGCGGAGGAGAAGGCCGCGGCTCAGCGCGCCACCGACGGCGCCGCCGCCAACCCCTTCGGGGTGCCGACCGGGACCGACGAGCTCGACCCTGCGTCGCTCGAGATCCCGGCCGACCTCTCCAAGTACCTCAAGTAGCCAAGTACCTCACCTGGCCAGCTAGGACAGCGGGATCCGCACGACGGTGCCCTTGCCCGCGCAGTCCGGCCCACCGACGGAGCAGGTGCTGACGTAGGCCGCGTGGTGACGGATCGCCACGCCGTACGGCGCCACGAGCCCGCCGGCCACGGTGTCCTCCGTGGTGTTGTCACCGCGGTGCACCCGCACCAGGGACCCGGTCACGCCCTTGAGGAGTCCGGCGTCGGAGATCTGTACTGCGTAGAGCTTGCCGTGCGACCAGGCCAGGTCCGTCACGTTGGTCAGGCCCGAGGCGTAGACGGTCGGCTCGTGTCCGGCGACGAACCGGAAGATGTGCGCCGCGCCGGCGGGGAACGGGAACCCGGTCAGCTGGCTGACGTACAGCGCGCCGTCCGGGCCGACTGCGACGGACGTCGGCACGGCCTGCATCGGGCCGGTGCCACCTCCCGGCTGCGGGACCGTGACCTCCGGGAAGACGGCGAGCGCGCGGACCCGGCTCTGCCCCGCGTGCCGGTGCGCGCGGAGACGGATCAGGGTGTTCCCGCCCGAGTCGGTGCCGACCAGGCCGCGGCGGCTCACCGTGATCCCGGTCGGGTCGCTGTCGTGGGCCACGCTGTTGTCGGGGTTCTTGGCGGCCTCGAACGCGGCCAGGTCCGCGAGCACCCGGGAGCCGTGCCCGAGGCGACCCTTGACCCAGGTCCCCAGGCGACGCGCGTGCGGCCCGAGCGCCCGCCTGTTCGTGGTGTCCTGGCCGGCCCCGATGGACAGGACGTAGCGTCCGTGGTGGCCCACCAGGATGTCGGCCGGCCCGATCGGCTCGGCGCCACCGGCGCCGGCGATGGACGGCAGGTGCCGCAGCACCCGGTGCTGCGAGCCGTGCTTGATGCGGGTGACCGAGCCGGTGCGCCCGAAGCAGACCTTGCCGGTCGGGCCGACGACGCACGGGCCGTTGCCGCCGGTCCCGGCCTCGGCCACGTAGAGGGCCCCGTGCGGGCCGAAGGAGAGCTGGCGTGGGCTGTTGAGCCCGCGTGCGACGACCCTCGGGCCGCCAGAGCTTCCGGAGCCGTCGCCGGCGGTGGCCGACGGTGCCGCGGCGAGCGTGGACGCGGCCAAGGCGACGCTGCCGGCCACGGCGAGTAGGGGACGACGCGAGAGCAGAGATGACCGTGAGGTCATGGACACCACCAGGTGCTAGAGGACAGGACGGGTTCCACCCTTGCCGCGCCGGGTCCGGGGGACCATGACCCCTTCGGACTAGCCAGGTCCGAAATCGGTGGACGAAGCGGACGATCCGGAACGCTCGGGGTCCGTCGGGCCCCATCCGGCGGCTCGGTAGGGTCGCCAGGCATGAGTGAGCTCACCCCGCTGAGGTTCCGTGGGCCCGTGCTGCCGGACGGCGAGCCGCGCGACCTCTACGTGGTGGACGGCCGGGTGACCTACGAGCCGGTGGCCTCCGCCGACCTGGTCGCCGAGGGCTGGATCGTGCCCGGTCTGGTGGACGCCCACTGCCACGTCGGACTGGACGAGAACGGCGCCGTCCCCGACGAGGTGTCCGAGCAGCAGGCGCTCACCGACCGCGACAGTGGAGCCCTGCTGCTGCGCGACTGCGGCTCCGCCGCGGACACGTCCTGGATCCACGAGCGCGAGGACCTGCCGCGGCTGATCCGTGCCGGTCGGCACCTGGCGCGCACCCGCCGCTACATCCGCAACTACGCGCACGAGATCGAGCCGGAGGAGCTGCCGGCGTACGTCGCCGTCGAGGCCCGTCGCGGGGACGGCTGGGTCAAGCTGGTCGGGGACTGGATCGAGCGCGAGACGGGGGACCTCGCCCCCTCGTGGACCCGGGAGTCCCTGGATGCGGCGATGCGGGTGGCGCACGAGAACGGCGCCCGGGTCACGGCGCACGTGTTCGGGGAGGATGCGCTTCCGGATCTGATCGGTGCGGGGATCGACTGCATCGAGCACGGCACCGGCCTCTCCAGCGCGCTGATCGAGGAGATGGTGGCCCGAGACGTCGCCCTGGTCCCGACCGTCAAGCAGCTGGACAACTTCCCGACGTACGCCGACGCGGGTCGCGCGCGCTTCCCGGCGTACGCCGAGCACATGACCACGCTGCACGCCCGGCGCCGGGAGGTGATCGGGGCGGCCCACGAGGCCGGCGTGGCGATCTACGCGGGCACCGACGCCGGCGGGGTGCTACCGCACGGGCTCATCGCCGAGGAGGTACGCGAGCTGGCCACCTACGGCCTCACCCCCCGCGAGGCGCTCGGCGCCGCCTCCTGGCGGGCCAGGACCTGGCTGGGGCTCGACGACAACCTCGCGGAGGGCACGACGGCCGACTTCGTGGTCTTCGACCGCGACCCGCTCGAGGACCTCACCGAGCTGCGGAGGCCCCGGCGGGTCGTCCTCCGGGGCGCCGTCGTGGGGTAGCCGCCTCCTCCCCACGGCGCACCGATTTCGGCCGCGCGGCCGTCTCTGGCAGAATGGTCTGCTGAGTCACCGTGCCCGGCCCCTCTCATCCGGCCGCGAGTGACACCACGCAGCGATCCGGACCTGCCCCACCAGGCTCCCGGCGCTCACCACTCCCGAACATCCAAGGAGACACCACACCCGTGGCCGTCAAGATTCGTCTGAAGCGTATGGGCAAGATCCGTACGCCGTACTACCGCGTCGTCGTCGTCGACTCCCGCAAGAAGCGCGACGGCAAGGTGATCGAGCAGATCGGCAAGTACCACCCCAAGGAGGAGCCCTCGCTGATCGAGGTCGCCTCGGAGCGGGCGCAGTACTGGCTCGGCGTGGGCGCGCAGCCGTCCGAGGCCGTCGAGGCACTGCTCAAGGTCACCGGTGACTGGCAGCGGTTCAAGGGCATCGCCGGAACCGAGGGGACCCTGCGCACCGCCGAGCCGAAGCGCGACAAGGCAGAGATCTTCAACGAGGCGCTCAAGGAGGCCGGCCGCGAGCCGCAGGCCGAGGCCACCACGGCGAAGAGGGCCGCGGCCCGGAAGCCGGCCCGGTCGGCCGACGTTCCGGACGCCAACGAGACCCCGGGCGGACAGACTCCGGAGGGAGCCGCCGAGGACGCCGAGTACACCGAGGTGAAGACCGCGGACGCCGAGGAGACCAACCGCACCAACGACCGGCCCGAGACGGGCGCCTGATCGCCGTGCTCGCCGACGCGCTCGAGCACCTGGTCAGGGGCATCGTCCGGCACCCGGACGACGTGACCGTGCAGGACCGGCAGCTGCGGCGCGGGTCCGTCCTGGAGGTGCGCGTGCACCCCGAGGACCTCGGCAAGGTCATCGGCCGCGGCGGCCGGACCGCCACCGCGCTGCGGACGGTGATCGGGGCCCTGGCCGGCAAGGGCGGTGCACGCGTCGACTTCGTCGACGTCGACCGCCGGCGCTGACCCCCGACTGACGACGCTGACGGGGGAGTGCCATGACCACGACCGAGGTGGTCGTCGGTCGCGTCGGCCGCGCCCACGGTGTCAAGGGCGAGGTCTCCGTGGAGCTGCGGACCGACGAGCCGGCCCGCCGCTTCGCGGAGGGAGCCGTGCTCCGGACGCGGACGCCACAGGGTGGCATCCCGCAGGGGCCGGCCCGCCCGTCGTCGCTCACCGTCGAGCGGACCCGCTGGCACCAGTCCCGGCTGCTCGTCGGCTTCGTCGAGGTGCGGGACCGGACCGCGGCCGAGGCGATCCGCGGCCTGACGCTGCTCACCGACGTCGACGCCGGTGAGACTCCGGAGGACCCCGAGGAGTTCTACGACCACCAGATCGTGGGCCTGGCGGTCCTCACCACCGAGGGGACCCCGGTCGGCGAGGTCGCTGAGGTGGTGCACGGGGCCGGGCAGGACCTCCTCGTGGTGACGGCGACGGACGGTCGCGAGGTCCTGGTCCCGTTCGTCTCCGCTCTGGTCCCGGTGGTCGACGTGGCCGCGGGCCGGCTCGAGGTCGCGGACCGCCCCGGCCTGCTCAGCCCGCTGCCCGACGCCGGTCAGGACTAGACGTGCGCATCGACGTCGTGACCATCTTCCCCGAGTACCTGGAGCCGCTCCGCCTGTCCCTGCCCGGCAAGGCGCAGGAGGCCGGCCTGCTCGAGGTCCGGGTGCATGACCTTCGCGGCTGGACCCACGACCGGCACCGGACCGTGGACGACACGCCGTACGGCGGCGGTGCCGGCATGGTGATGAAGCCGGAGCCGTGGGGCGAGGCGCTCGACGACCTGGTGCCCGAGGGCGACGAGGCCGTGCTCGTCGTACCCACCCCCTCGGGAGCGCCGTTCACCCAACGGGTCGCCGCCGACCTGGCCACGGCGCAGCGGCTGGTGTTCGCCTGCGGCCGCTACGAGGGCATCGACCAGCGGGTGCTGGACCACGCGGCCGCGCGGATGCGGGTCTGCGAGCTCAGCATCGGCGACTACGTGCTCAACGGTGGTGAGGTGGCCGCGCTGGTGGTGACCGAGGCGGTCGCCCGGTTGCTACCCGGCTTCCTGGGCAACCCCGAGTCGCTGAGTGAGGAGTCGCACGGAGCCACCGGCCTGCTGGAGTACCCGGTGTTCACGAAGCCGGCCACCTGGCGCGACCGGCCGGTGCCGCCGGTGCTGCTCAGCGGCGACCACGCCGGGATCGACGCCTGGAGGCACGAGCAGGCGCTGCGGCGCACGGCGGCGCGCCGTCCGGACCTGCTGCACCCCAGCCACGTCCTGGACCTCGACGCCGGCGGGGTCCCTCTCGGTCTCCGCCTCGCCACCCCTGGCGACGTCGGCGAGCTGCTCACCCTGCAGCTGGCCTGCTGGGTGAGCGAGGCCGTGGCCAACCGGACCCTGGACATCCCGCCCCTGCACGAGGAGGTGGCGGACGTCCGCGACTGGCTGACCCGGTGGACCACGTTCGTGGTGGAGAGCGGCTCGCGCCTGGTCGGGGCCGTGCGGGGCCGGCTCGTCGGCGACGTCTGGGAGATCGGGCGGCTGATGGTCGCGCCGGACCTGCGCGGGAGAGGGCTCGGCCGGTTCCTGCTCGGGCACGCCGAGTCCGCGGCACCACCCGACGCCCGCCGGGTGTGCCTGTTCACCGGTGCGGACAGCGCGGACAACCTGCGGCTGTACCGGCGGGCCGGCTACCGCCCGGACCGCGAGCAGCCCGACGCCGGTCTGGTCCGGCTCAGCAAGACGGTCCGCCGCCGCTCGTGAGGCGGTGGCGATTTCGCCGTACCGCCGCCGCTGTGGCAAACTTGGTCCCCGCATCCGTTGCGTCCCGACCGCTCGCCTCATCGGCGCAGGGTCGGCGGGTCACCTGCCACAGGGGGCGTTCCGCACGACGCAGACACCGGGGCGGACGAGACATCCGAGATCCCTGTTCCGCGGGCGACCTGTGGCGCCCTCGAGGAGACGACCATGACCAACGTCATCGACACGCTCGCTGCTGCCACCCGGCGCGACGACATCCCCGAGTTCCGCGCCGGCGACACCCTCAAGGTGCACGTCAAGGTCGTCGAGGGCAACCGCTCGCGGCTGCAGGTCTTCCAGGGTGTCTGCATCCGCGTCCAGGGATCCGGGGTCGGCCGGACCTTCACCGTCCGCAAGGTCTCCTTCGGCGTGGGCGTCGAGCGGACCTTCCCGCTGCACACCCCGATCATCGACCACGTCGAGGTGGTCACTCGCGGTGACGTGCGCCGCGCGAAGCTCTACTACCTGCGCAACCTCCGCGGCAAGGCCGCCAAGATCAAGGAGAAGCGGGACGCCGCGCGCACCAGCTGACCCCGCGCACGAGCCCGGTCCGGAGCAGGGATCCGGCTCGGAGCAGGAGCCGGGGCCGGCCCAGCGCCGGAGGACGGCCAGGAAGCCGCTGCCGGTCTGGCAGGAGATGGCGTCGCTGCTCGTCATCGCGCTGGTCCTCGCCGTCGTCATCAAGGCCTTCTTCGTGCAGGCGTTCTACATCCCGTCCGCCTCGATGCACGACACGCTGGTCGAGAACGACCGCATCCTGGTGCAGAAGATCTCCTACTGGGGCAGCGGAGGACCGCACCGGGGCGACGTGGTGGTGTTCGACGACCCCGGCGGCTGGCTCGGTCCCGAGGAGTCCCGGACCCCGGGCAACCCGCTGACCCGGGTCCTCGAGGCCGTGGGCCTCTACCCGGCCGGCGGGCACCTGGTGAAGCGGGTGATCGGGGTCGGCGGGGACGAGGTCCGCTGCTGCGACTCCCGCGGGAGGATGACGGTCGACGGCGTGCCGCTCGACGAGCGGTCCTACCTCCCGCCGGGGGAGCAGCCTTCCCTGATCCGCTTCGACGTGAAGGTCCAGAAGGGCTACGTCTGGGTCCAGGGCGACAACCGGTCCGACTCCGCGGACTCGCGGGTCCACCTCGGCGATCCCGGAGGTGGACAGGTCCCGGTCGACGACGTGGTCGGCAAGGTCCTCGCCGTGGTCTGGCCGCTGAGCCACGCCAAGACACTGCGGACGCCGGCGACCTTCCGGTCCGTCCCGTAGACCGGGACTGCCCGGGTCGGGCGTCGCGGCCCGAGGTAGAAAGGGTTCGTCATGAGCACGCTGCCCCGAGGTCTCACCGTCCGCAGGGACGCCGGCCTCTACGGCTACGAGCGGGCGCTGCGCCGCGTCGGGCTGGAGCCGGTGGCGGGCGTCGACGAGGCCGGCCGGGGCGCGTGCGCCGGGCCCCTGGTGGCGGCGGCCGTGGTGCTGCCGGACGGGAAGCGGGGACAGGTCCCGGGGCTCGCCGACTCCAAGCTGCTGACCCCGAAGGCGCGGGACCGGGCGTACGCCGAGGTGGTCCGCCGGGCGCTCGCCTGGTCGGTGGTCGTCGTCGAGGCCGAGGAGTGCGACCGGCTCGGGATGCACGTCGCCAACGTCGAGGCGCTGCGCCGGTCGCTGGCCCGGCTCCAGGTGCGTCCGTCATACGTGCTCACCGACGGGTTCCCCGTCGACGGCCTCGAGGTGCCGGGCCTCGCGATCTGGAAGGGCGACCGGGTCGCTGCCTGCATCGCCGCCGCCTCCGTGGTCGCCAAGGTGACCCGGGACCGGATCATGGCCCGACTGCACGAGGACTTCCCCGTCTACGACTTCCTGACGCACAAGGGGTACGTCACCGCGTCCCACGCGACCGCGCTCGCGGAGCACGGTCCCTGTCCCGAGCACCGGCGCCGCTTCGTGAACGTCCGCCGGGTGATGGGTGAGCCGGTGCCCGGCTACGACGACGACTTCGGGGACAATGTGGACGCCGTGTTGGACCAGCTGGAGGTGGGACGATGAGCGCCGAGGACCTCGAGAAGTACGAGACCGAGATGGAGCTCCACCTCTACCGCGAGTACCGCGACGTGGTGGGGATCTTCAAGTACGTCGTGGAGACCGACCGCCGCTTCTACCTGTGCAACCAGGTCGACGTAAAGGCACGGACGGAGGCCGGCGACGTGTTCTTCGAGGTGTCCATGACCGACGCGTGGGTCTGGGACATGTACCGCCCGGCCCGCTTCGCCAAGAACGTGAAGGTGCTGACGTTCAAGGACGTCAACGTCGAGGAGCTCAGCCCCGCGGAGATCGAGCTGCCCAAGCCCTGAGCGCGCCTGGGGACCGGAACCTGTCCCCAGGACCGGCGCGGCGTCGCCTGTGCACAGGTGGTCGTCCGAGGGCCGGTCCGGTCGCCGTCGTACGGGAGCCTGCTGGCCAGGAGGTTCCCGATGAGCCAGCAGCAAGCCGCCGACCACCGCCGTCAGCTCGGCCGGTTCGGCGAGGCCTACGCCGCCCGACACCTGGTCGAGCGGGGCATGGTCGTCCTTGACCGCAACTGGCGCTGCGACGCCGGGGAGATCGACCTCGTCCTGCGGGACGGCCAGGTGCTCGTGGTCTGCGAGGTGAAGACCCGCTCCTCCAACGCGTACGGCTCCCCGCTGGAAGGCGTCACCGCGGCCAAGGCCGGGCGGCTGCGCCGGCTCGCGGCCCGGTGGCTCGCCGAGCACCGGGTCCGCCCGGACGAGGTGCGGATCGACCTCGTCGGCGTGCTCGCCGCGCCCGGACGGCCGCCGCTGGTCGAGCACGTGGCGGGGGTGGGCTGAGATGCCGTTCGCGACCGCGCGCACCGTCTCCCTCTCGGGTGCCACCGGTCACCTCGTCGACGTCCAGGTCGACCTGGCACAGGGCATCGTGGCCACCGCGATGGTGGGCAGGCCCGACCTCTCGATCACCGAGGCGCGGGACCGGTGCCGGGCCGCGGTCACCAACAGCGGCTTCGAGTATCCGACCTCGCGGCGAGTGACGATCCTCCTGTCGCCTGCGGACCTGCCCAAGCGAGGCTCGCACTTCGACCTCGCCATCGCGGTGGCGCTGCTCGCCGCTGCCGGGCAGATGCCCAAGAGCGCGCTCGACGGCCTGGTCTTCGTCGGCGAGCTCACCCTCGACGGCCGCCTGCGCGCGGTCCCCGGGGTCCTGCCGATGACGATGGCCGCCGCCGCACGAGGGATGACCTGCATGGTGGTGCCTGAGCCGCAGGCCGACGAGGCGGCGCTCATCGACGGTATGGCGGTCATCGGGGCGCGCTCGCTGGCCCAGGTCGTCGCGCACCTGCGTGGCGACGAGATCCCCACCGCTGCCGAGGTGGCGCCCATGGCCAGCGCGCCGCTGCTGTCGTGGCGGGGCGACCAGCGGGTCACCGACCTCGACATGGCCGACGTCCTGGGCATGGCCGACGCGCGGTTCGCGCTCGAGGTGACCGCCGCCGGCGGCCACCACCTGATGCTCAGCGGGCCCAAGGGCGCGGGCAAGACGACCCTGGCTGAGCGACTGCCGGGCCTGCTTCCGGACCTGAGCGTCGAGGAGTCCCTGGAGCTGTGCGCCATCTACTCCCTGGCGGGTGGGCTCCCGCCGGGGCGCACGCTGATCACCAGACCACCGTTCCGTGCGCCGCACCACTCGGCCTCCCGGGCCAGCCTGCTCGGCGGCGGGACCGGTCACGTCCGCCCGGGTGAGGTCAGCAGAGCGCACACCGGGGCGCTGTTCCTCGACGAGTTCCCGCTGTTCGCCGGCGACATCATCGAGGCGCTGCGACAGCCGCTGGAGAGCGGCGAGATCACGATCGCCCGCGGCGAGGAGGCGGCGACGTTCCCGGCCCGGGCGATGGTCGTCATCGCCTGCAACCCCTGCCCCTGCGGCGACTACCACCCGACAGACCGGGACAACCGCTGCACCTGCAGCGAGGTCCGTCGCCGGGAGTACCGCCGCAAGCTGGGCGGTCCGGTCATCGACCGGATCGACATCGTGCGCCACGTGGAGCCAGTCCCCGCCCACGAGGCCCGCGACCCGCTGGCCCGCCCCGAGCCGACCGCGGCCGTCCGGGCCCGCGTCACAGCCGCCCGCCAGCGGCAGGGCACCCGGTACGCCGGGACGCCGTGGCGGCTCAACGGGCACGTGCCCGGGCCGGCGCTGCTGGAGCGGTGGCCGCTGCACGACCTCGCGGCGCGCGCCCTGGAGGACCGGGTCTACTCCGGCACCCTCACCCGGCGCGGCGGGACCCGGGTCCATCGCCTGGCCTGGACGGTGGCCGACCTGCGCGGCCTCGACCGGCCCGGGGGCGACGAGGTCGACGTCGCCCTGCGGCTCCGGACCGGTGACCCGCTGATGTTCAGCGCCCTGTCCGTCGCGGAGCATCGATGACCCGCGAGCTCGAGGACCGGCTCGCGAGGGTCGCACTGGGACGTCTGGTGGAGCCGGGCGACCCGCGGCTGGCGGGCGTGGTCGCCGAGCTGGGCGCGGTCGAGGTCTACGCCCACCTGCGCGAGGACCGCGACGTGACCGGGGTCAGGACCGACGTCGCCGCGCGACTCGCCGGGCTCGACCCCGAGGGGGAGCTGGAGCGCGCCGAACGGCAGGGCCTCCGGTTCGTCTGCCCGGGCGACCCCGAGTGGCCGGCGCCGGTGGCCGACCTCGAGCGCGCCGGGACGCTCAACGGCCGCGGCGGCGTGCCGCTCGGGCTGTGGTTGAGGGGAGCCGGCAGCCTCGACGACCTGTGCCGGCGGTCCGTCTCCGTCGTGGGCTCGCGGTCGGCGACCACCTACGGGGTCGGGGTGGCCGGTGAGATCGCGGCCCATCTGGCCGGCGAGCGGGTCACCGTCGTCTCGGGCGCCGCCTTCGGGATCGACCAGGCCGCGCATCGGGGTGCCCTGGCCGGGCGGGGACCGACGGTCGCGGTCCTTGCGTGCGGGGTGGACCGTGCCTACCCGCTCGCCCACCGAGACCTGCTGGCCTACATCGCGGAGACCGGTCTGGTGGTCTCCGAGCTCCCTCCGGGCTGTGCGCCCACCAAGCACCGGTTCCTGGCGCGCAACCGCGTCATCGCGGCCCTGTCCCAGGGGACCGTCGTCGTGGAGGCGGCCGTCCGGAGCGGTGCGCTCAACACCTCGAGCTGGGCGGCGCTGCTCAACCGCGCGGTCATGGGCGTCCCCGGGCCGGTGACCAGCGCGCCCTCCGAGGGCGTCCACGAGCTGATCCGCGGCACCGGAGCCACGCTGGTCACCAGGGGCAGCGACGTCCTGGAGCTGGTCTCCCCGGTGGGATCGCACACCCAGGCTCCGCTCCGCGCGCCGCAGCGTCCCCGGGACCGGCTCAGCGTGTCGGAGCAACAGGTCCTGGACGCCGTACCGGTCAGCGCCGCGGCGCCGACATCGTCGGTCGCGCGCGCCGCGGGGCTGGGGGCGCCGGCCGTCGGCAAGGCGCTGCGGCGCCTTCGGACGGCGGGGTTCGTCGAGGGAGGTGAGGACGGCTGGCGGCTGAGGCCGCGGGACGAGGCGGGCACCGTGTCCTGACGGCGCGGCCTCCGTCGCGAGGACGTCTCCTACGACACCCCGGCGATGACGGCCGGATGGACGTCCGCGACCCAGGGCGACGCCGTAACCTCGAACAATGGCCCCGGACGAGGAGCCGGCCTCCGCGGAGACCCCGGACCCAGGAGCAGGCGAGCTTCCCGAGACGCTGGCACTCGCGCTGGCGGCCTACGAGCGGCACCTCGTCTCCGAGCGGAACCTCGCCGCGCACAGCGTTCGGGCCTACCTGGGTGACCTCCGCAGCATGCTG
>JAWWPF010000325.1:0-2893 GCA_033850795.1 Nocardioidaceae bacterium
AGCGGTTCGCGGACTGGCCGCGCGACGTGCGCGGGAACTCCGACCTGCTCAGCCTGAGCCGGCCCGACCTGATCCGCGGGATCCACCGGGCGTACCTCGAGGCGGGCGCGGACCTCGTCGAGACCAACACCTTCAGCGCCCAGCGGATCTCCCAGGCCGACTACGGCATGGAGGACCTCGCCTACGAGATGAACCACGCGGCCGCCCGGCTGGCCCGCGAGGAGTGCGACCGGGTCGGCGAGCGGACCCCCGACCGCCCCCGGTGGGTGATGGGCGCCCTCGGCCCGACCAACACGACGGCCTCCATCTCGCCGGACGTCAACGACCCCGGCAAGCGGAACGTCAGCTACGACCGCCTGGTCGAGGCCTACCTGGAGCAGGCCCGTGGGCTGGTAGACGGTGGCTGCGACCTCCTGCTGGTCGAGACGATCTTCGACACCCTGAACGCCAAGGCCGCGATCTTCGCCCTGGAGACCCTCTTCGAGGAGCACGGCCGACGGTGGCCGGTGATCATCTCCGGGACGATCACCGACGCCTCGGGCCGGACGCTGTCCGGACAGACGACCGAGGCCTTCTGGAACTCGGTCCGACACGCCCAGCCGCTCGCCGTCGGCCTGAACTGCGCGCTGGGCGCCGCGGAGATGCGGCCGTACGTCGCGGAGCTGGCCCGGGTCGCGGACACGTTCGTGTCCTGCTACCCCAACGCCGGGCTCCCCAACGAGTTCGGGGAGTACGACGAGGCGCCGCACCAGACCGCCGCGGTCCTCGAGGAGTTCGCGAGCAGCGGGCTGGTCAACCTGCTCGGCGGCTGCTGCGGGACCACGGCCGAGCACATCGCCGCCATCGCACGTGCCGCCGAGGGCAAGCGGCCCCGCGACGTGTCCACGGTCGAGCCGGCGCTGCGCCTGGCCGGTCTCGAGCCGCTCAACGTCACCGCGGACTCCCTGTTCGTCAACGTCGGTGAGCGCACGAACATCACCGGCTCCGCGCGGTTCCGCCGGCTGATCAAGGACGGCGACTACGGGACCGCGCTGTCGGTCGCGCGGCAACAGGTCGAGGCGGGTGCGCAGGTCATCGACGTCAACATGGACGAGGGCATGATCGACGGCGTCGCGGCCATGGACCGCTTCCTCAAGCTGGTCGCCGGCGAGCCGGACATCTCCCGGGTCCCCGTGATGGTCGACTCCTCCAAGTGGGAGGTGATCGAGGCCGGCCTCAAGTGCGTGCAGGGCAAGCCGATCGTCAACTCCATCTCGATGAAGGAGGGCGAGGAGAAGTTCCTCGAGCAGGCCCGGAAGTGCCGCAAGTACGGCGCCGCGGTCGTCGTGATGGCCTTCGACGAGGACGGCCAGGCCGACAACCTCGACCGGCGCAAGGCCATCTGCCGTCGGGCCTACGACCTGCTCGTCGAGGCGGTCGGGTTTCCCCGCGAGGACCTGATCTTCGACCCGAACATCTTCGCGGTCGCCACCGGGATCGAGGAGCACGCCAACTACGGAGTCGACTACATCGAGGCCACCCGCTGGGTGAAGTCGAACCTGCCCGGTGCCCTCGTCTCCGGTGGCGTGTCGAACGTGTCGTTCTCCTTCCGGGGCAACAACCCGGTCCGCGAGGCCATCCACTCGGTGTTCCTCTACCACGCCATCCAGGCCGGCATGGACATGGGAATCGTCAACGCCGGAGCGCTGGTGGTGTACGACGAGATCGATCCCGAGCTGCGGACCAGGATCGAGGACGTCGTGCTCAACCAGCGGGCCGACAGCACCGAGCGGCTCCTCGAGATCGCACCGCAGTTCGCCGGCGACGGCGTCGAGCAGGAGGCCGTCAACCAGCAGTGGCGTGCGCTCCCGGTGGCCGAGCGCATCACCCACGCACTGGTGAAGGGCATCGACGAGTTCGCCGAGGCCGACACCGAAGAGCTCCGCGCGGAGATCGAGGCCCGCGGCGGGCGACCCATCGAGGTCATCGAGGGACCGCTGATGGACGGCATGAACGTGGTCGGGGACCTGTTCGGCTCGGGCCGGATGTTCCTGCCCCAGGTGGTGAAGTCCGCCCGGGTGATGAAGAAGGCGGTCGCCTACCTGATCCCCTTCATCGAGGCCGAGAAGGCCGGCCGGGTGACCGGCGACGGGACCGGGACGCCCGAGGACGACGGCGAGGACAAGAAGGGCACGATCGTGATGGCCACGGTCAAGGGCGACGTGCACGACATCGGCAAGAACATCGTCGGCGTGGTCCTGCAGTGCAACAACTACGAGGTGATCGACCTCGGGGTGATGGTCCCCGGCCAGAAGATCATCGACACCGCCCGCGAGGTGGACGCCGACCTGATCGGCCTGTCCGGGCTGATCACCCCATCGCTGGACGAGATGGTGAGCTTCGCGGCAGAGATGCAGCGGCAGGGCTTCGACATACCACTGCTCGTCGGCGGCGCGACCACCTCACGCGCGCACACAGCGGTCAAGGTCGACCCCAAGTACGACGGACCGGTCGTGTGGGTGAAGGACGCGTCCCGTTCCGTGCCCGTCGCGGCGGCGCTGCTGTCGGCGGAGCGACGTGGCCGCCTGCTCGAGGAGGTCCGCGCCGACTACGACTCGATCCGTGAGCGGCACTCCGCACGGCACACGGAGCGGACCCTGGTCCCGCTCGAGAGCGCGCGCGCCGACCGCACCCCGATCGGCTGGGCAGGCTACCGCCCGCCGCAGCCCCGCACGCTCGAGCGCGTCGTCCTCGACGACTACCCGCTCGGCGAGCTGCGCGACTACATCGACTGGCAGCCGTTCTTCAACGCCTGGGAGATGAAGGGGCGCTTCCCCGACATCCTCAACAACCCGGCGAGCGGCGAGGCCGCACGGCGCCTGCACGAGGACGCGCTCGCGATGCTGGACAGCAT
>JAWWPF010000002.1:0-9679 GCA_033850795.1 Nocardioidaceae bacterium
CCGCGAGATCCTGCCGGGTGCCGACGATTGAGCCGATCACCTCGATGCCCTTGAGGACGGTCTCGAAGATCGGCAGGTGCATCGGCCCGGCGCTCTCGGGGGGCAGGGCCACGCAGACCAGCCGACCGCCTCGCCGCAGGGAGGCGAAGGCCTGCTCGAACACCCTTGGTGTGACGGCGAGCGCCACGGCGACATCGGCGCCGCCGAGTGCTTCGATGGCGGCGACCGGGTCGGCAGTGGCCGCGTTGACGGTGTGGTCGGCGCCGAGCTCGCGCGCGAGCGCCAACTTCTCGTCGGTGACGTCGACCGCGATCACCTCCGCGCCGACGAGACGGGCGTACTGGACCGCCAGGTGGCCCAGCCCCCCGATCCCGAAGATGGCGACCCTCTCACCGGGCACGACATGAGCCACTTTGATCGCCTTGTACGTCGTCACGCCGGCACACGACAGCGGCGCGGCCTCGAAGGAGGACACCGAGTCAGGCACCACGACGACGTAGTCGGCGCTCGCGAGGGCGTACTCCGCGAAGGCGCCGTCGATGGAGTAGCCGCTGTTGTCTTGCTCCTCGCACAGGGTCTCCCGGCCGCTGACGCAGTGGTCGCAGTGGCCGCAGGCGTTGCCGAGCCACGCGATCGCGACCCGGTCGCCCACGGTCCGAATGGTGACGCCTGGGCCCGCAGCGGTGACGATGCCGACACCTTCGTGGCCGGGCACGAACGGCGGGGTCGGCTTGACCGGCCAGTCGCCATGCGCGGCGTGGATGTCGGTGTGGCACAGGCCGCATGCCTCCATCTGGACCAGCACCTGGCCGGGGCCGGGCGTGGGTACGGGGCGCTCCTCGATCGTGAGCGGGGTCTCGAAGCTAGTGACGACTGCTGCCTTCATGGCTGGTCTCCTTCTGGGGTGGCGTCGGGGGGACGGTCCTCGGTGCGCCCGACAGCCGACGTGGCGCCAGCACCACTCCACCGCCAAGCGACACCTCGGGCGAAGGGGCGAAGGTCCCGTGCGCCGGTGGTTCTCGTGCGGAGGAAGAGGGGTGCGGGTCGCCCCACCCTCGTCACGGCATGGTGCGTGGCATCGCCGGCTGCTCGGGTCCGCCGAGAGCCGCGGTTCGGCGGGCTATGGCCGCTGACCCGCCTGAAGTAGCAGATCAGGCCGATGAGGTTCACGGCGATGATGGCGGCCCATCGCGCCTCGCCGCCGTTGACCGGTGCGGCCGGACGCAGGGCGAGGTCCGTCCAGGCTGTGACTGCCAGGGCCACCTGCACCGACCCCCCGGCCAGCACTACGGTCCTCTGCTTGTGGGTCAGGCCCGACCAGCGCAGGTCCGACCAGCGCAGGTCCGACCAGCGCAGTGTCTGCATGACAGCTCTTGTCTTGTATGTCGTTGTCGACTGCGTACCGCAACCGGTTCGCGAGCACTAAGGGCGATGCTCCTGCTGCATCGCCCAGCGATGAAAACACCAGAACGAGGGCCCAATCCTTCATCGGCCACGACGGCCGTGCAGCAAGGGAGAGCCCGCGCGTCAGTTCACCAGGACTGTGCAGGGTTCTCGTGGTTCCAGGTCCAGTTCTGGATCTCAGGCATGTCCTCGAAGTGCTCCCGGATGTAGTTGTGGTGGCGGGCGAGCATGTCGTGGCAGTGCTGGGCGAGGCGGTCGCCGTGTTCGGGGACCCGCCGTGATCGGCGGAGGGCCTCGAGGATGAGGTGGTAGCGGCTCATCTTGTTGAGGACGACCATGTCGAAGACGGTGGTCGTGGTGCCCTGCTCGTTGAAGCCGCGGACATGGAACCGGCCGGGGTTGACGCGTCCATGGATGAGCTCATGGATCGCTCGGGGGTATCCGTGGAACGCGAAGATGACGTCGGTGTCGGTGCCGAACAGGCCCTCGAAGGTGGTGTCGGAGTAGCCGTGGGGGTGGTCGTCGTGAGGGAGCAGCGCCATCAGGTCGACGACGTTAACGACCCGGACGCGCAGGTAGGGGACGTGCTCGCGCAGGATCTGCGCGGCGGCGAGGACCTCGAGGGTGGGGACGTCGCCGGCGGCCGCGAGGATGATGTCTGGTTCCTCGAGGTTGCCTTCGGTGTGGGTCTCGGTGCCGGCCCAGTTCCAGATTCCGGCACCGGCAGCGCAGTGGGCGTTGGCCTGGTCCAAGGTGAGGTACTGCAGGTGGGACTGCTTGTCGACGACGATGAGATTGACGTGGTCACGGCTGCGCAGCGCGTGGTCGGCGATCGAGAGGGTGCAGTTGGCGTCCGGGGGGAACCAGATCCGGACCACGCCGGGCGCCAGCGGTATGGCGGTGTCGATCAGACCGGGCCCCTGGTGGGAGAATCCGTTGTGGTCGTTGCGCCAGCAGGTGCTGGTCAGCAGCACGTTGAGCGATGCGACGGGGGCGCGCCAGGGCAGGTCCGCGGCGTGCTGGAGCCATTTGGTGTGCTGGATCATCATCGACGCGGAAACCATGGCGAAAGCCTCGTAGGTCGCGAACATGCCGTGGCCCCCGGAGAGCAGGTATCCCTCGAGCCACCCCTCGCAGAGGTGCTCGGACAGCACCTCCATGACCCGCCCGTCGGGCGAGAGGTGATCGTCGGTCGAGGTCCGCGGCAGCTGCCAACATCGGTCGGTTACCTCGAACGTCGCGCCGAGACGGTTGCTGTTGGTCTCGTCGGGACTGAAGAGTCGGAAGGTGCCGCCGCCGTCGGAGGGACGGGTGGAGGATGCGTAGACGTCGCGGAGCAGCTCGCCCAGCGGCCGGGTCGTCTCGTGCGAGGTGACTCCTGGGGCGGTGATCGGCAGGGCGTAGCGCTCCAGCGGCGGGATGTCGAGCGGGCGCAGGAGCCGACCGCCGTTCGCGTACGGGGTGGCGGACATCCGCTTGTCCCCTGCCGGCGCCAATGCCGCGATGTCACCCTCCAGGCATCCCTCGGAGTCGAACAGCTGTTCCGGGTGGTAGGAACGCAGCCACTGGCTCAGCCGTTGGAGGTGCTCGGGGTTCTCCCGCACTGCTGCCAGGGGAACCTGGTGGGCGCGGGAAGTGCCCTCGACCTGTACGCCGTCGACGACGTCGGGCCCGGTCCATCCCTTCGGAGTGCGCAGGATGATCGCCGGCCACCGGCTCGGCCCGGGAAGCGCGTGAGGCGCCGTCCGTGCCTCCTGCTGCATGGCGGCGATCTTGGCCTGCGCGTCGCTCAGCGCGGCATACAGAGCGCGGAACACGGCGGCTGGGTCGTGTCCAGACACCACGATCGGGTCCCACCCCTGTGAGGACAGGAAGGCGATGACGTCATCGTCTGTGGACCGGCCGAACACCGTCGGCCCGGAGATCTTGTAGCCGTTGAGATGCAGGATCGGCAGCACCGCCCCGTCGCGGCGGGGGTTCAGGAACGCCGGCAGCTTCCAGGACGCGGCCAGCGGCCCGGTCTCGGCCTCGCCGTCGCCGATCACGGCGGCGACCAGCAGGTCGGGATGGTCGAAGGCCGCGCCGCCGGCGTGGACCAGGGCGTAGCCGAGCTCGCCGCCCTCGTGGATGCTGCCGGGGGTCTGCACACTGACGTGGCTGGGGATCCCGCCCGGGGTCGAGAACTGCCGGACCAGCTTGGCGAGCCCTTCAGCGTCACGTGAGATCCCGGGATAGACCTCGCTGTAGGTGCCCTCCAGGTACGTGTTCGCCACCAGTGCCGGCCCACCGTGGCCCGGGCCGGCCATGTACAACCAGTCCGTATCGGTGTCCCCGATCAACCGGTTGAGCAGGGTGTAGATCATCGACAGCCCGGGGCTGGTGCCCCAATGTCCCAGCAGCCGCGGTTTGACGTGCTCCACGCTCAGGGGTTGACGCATCAGCGCATTGCCCTGCAGGTAGATCTGGGCGACGGTGAGGTAGTTCGCGGCCGCCCACCACCGCAGGTCCAGCGCCAACTGCTGCTCGGTGTAGGCGTGGGTCGGCGCGCCGGGCACGGCGATCGTGGTCATCGGGCCGCTCCTGTCGGGGCAATGGATCCAGCCGCTTGCTCGTGCCTCGTCGCGTCGGCCCGGAGCTCGTCGGCCGAATCCGGGGCGTGACGGATGACCAGGACCGGGCAGGAAGCGTGGGCCACCACATGGGCGCTGACCGAGCCCAGCATCATCCCGACGAAACCGCCGTGCCCCCGGGAGCCGACGACGAGCAGGTCGGCTCCCTCTGCCGCGGCCAGCAGCGCGGACGCGGGGTGGTCGAAGACAACCGTGCGCTTGATGGATGCGCCCCCGTCGGGCAACGTTTGGGACAGCGCCTGGGACAGCGCGGTCTCCTGGCTCTGCCTCGCGATCGCGGACCAGTCGACGTCGTCCACGGCAATGAAACCCGCCCCGAAGCCGGCTCCGCCCGCATCTGGGGCGGCCCAGCTGGTCACCGCCTCGACCAGGCCCCCTGCCAGTTCGGCGTAACGGATCGCCCACTTCAGAGCGTCGATCGAGGCAGGCGACCCGTCGACCCCGACAACAAGGCGGGGATTGACGATGCGGGGACTGGTGCTGCTCATAGGAGCTCCTGTTGAGAGGTTGAGAAGGAGGGGTGCAGCGCTATGCACCCGGGCCTGCAAGAGGCGGCCGGGTACTGCGAGCGCGTCGGTGGCGAGATGTCGGGTGATGCTGCAGCCGGCGTTGCTTCCAGCTCAGCTCATCGGGGGCCGGGGCTTCCATTCGTTCCGGCGACCGGGATCTGTCCGTTGGTGGCCGTCGTAGCTGCCAGCGAGGTGGTTGGCGGGGTTGGTGCCGTTGGCGTCGCGGCGGCTTTCTCGCCGGCGATGAACGAGCCGAGCTCGGCGATGGTGGTCATGATCGGGGCGGGGAAGACAACCGTGGTGTTCTTGTCGACTCCGATCTCGACCAGGCTCTGCAGATTGCGCAGCTGCAGAGCCAGGGGGTGGTCCATCATGATGTCCGAGGCCTGCCCCAACGCAGCCGCCGCCAGGGACTCGCCCTCCGCGTTGATGATCTTGGCGCGCTTCTCGCGCTCCGCCTCGGCCTGCCGGGCCATCGCCCGCTTCATGCTGTCCGGGAGCTGGATGTCCTTCAGTTCCACCAGCGTGACCTCGACCCCCCACTCCACGGTGCTCACGTCGAGGATCTCGCGGATATCCAGGTTGATCCGGTCCGTCTCGGACAGCGTCTCATCCAAGGTGTGCTGGCCCACGACCTTCCGTAGCGTGGTCTGAGCGATCTGGTCGATCGCAGCGCGGACGTTCTCGATCGCCACCACCGACTTCACCGCGTCGACAACCCGGTAGTAGGCCACCGCGGACACGTCGACGCTCACGTTGTCGCGCGTGATGATCCCCTGCGACTGGATAGGCATCGTCACGATCCGCTTCGAGACACGGTGCATCACATCGACCAGCGGGATGATCACCCGCAGTCCCGGTTCCCGTGCCCCGAGGACACGTCCGAACCGAAAGACCACTCCTTGCTCGTACTGCTTGACGATCCTGACCGCAAGGACCAAGACGACCAGGACGGCAACAGCGATGACCAGAAGTACGGTCGTGAGAGTGCTCATGAGCTGTGATCCTTCGGTTGCAGGCGTTCACACACGGCACCACAAACGTTCCCCGGCCGAACAGTGTCGAAGGTCCCTGCCGGGGGGCCCAATCGGTAGGGTCCACCCGACCCTGGACTCCACCAACCGACGCCGATGGCCTGTCACCTGACGCGGGGCATCCGGAATGCCGCAGGATCGGTGGTCGAGCACAGCTACTCCAACACCTTTGCGGGCAACCCCCTTCGAATGGCTGACGAAGTCGTCCCTGACGGCCTCGGCCTCACGAAACGCGATCGCCCCATCAACCCATGCCTGTACTACGGGTCACTCCAACAGTTGCAGTTCGATCAGGCCGAGATGGGTTGCTGATCACCAACGGCCTGCAAGGCCGCGTCGGACGGCCGACGGCAACGCCGTCATGGAGTGGTTCTCTCCAGTCTGCACAACGCCCCGGCACGAAGCCGCGGGAGACCCGCAAGGAGGTCCGGCTCGCGACCGTCACCAGGATCGAGACCAAGTACAACTGACACCGTCGTCAGCGGACCCCCAGCAAGCTGAACCCGGTCGAGTTTGGCGTGATCTACATGGCCACACGCGCGGCTTGAAACATCGACCCGAGTTTCAGCAAACCGGCGCAGACCAGGGTTATCGCCGTGGTGGCCGAGCTTTGCCTCTGGCCGCCGGGACCGTCCTCGCCCTGTGCGTGCTGCAGGTAGTCGCCGTACATGCCGCGGGCGCCCCTGGCGGGGTCTCGAATGAACGCCACCCCTGAGCCGGACGACGAGCCGCGATTGCCGAAGACTATGGCCCGCACGTTGACAGCCGTACCGAGGGCCTCGGAGATGTGCTCGCGTTGCCGGTGGAAGGTGGCCGGGGTGTATGTCAGGAGTCGAACACCGCGCGTACGGCGAGGTCGAGCTGCTCGCGGGGGTCCTGGGAAACGCACGGCCAGCGTACTGGACCACGAGCGACTGATAGGTGCTGACCAGCTCGCGCAGGTCGTCCACGTCGAGGCCCGCATCGATCACGCGCGAGCGGCTGTCTTTGAGGTCGGCGAGCCGGTGGCGAACACCTTGGGCTCGATCCCGAGCACCGTGCGCCCGAACATCTGGAGAAGACGACGGTAGGAGTCGAGGGCGCAACGATCGCCACCGTG
Source organism: Nocardioidaceae bacterium (assembly GCA_033850795.1). GTDB lineage: Bacteria > Actinomycetota > Actinomycetes > Propionibacteriales > Nocardioidaceae > Nocardioides_B. Next base: position 6,677 of record JAWWPF010000002.1, read on the forward strand.
CCGGGCCAAGCCTTGTACCGAGTCGTCGTTCAGGCCGACGTCCAGGACGGTCTCCGTCATGCCCGGCATGGAGAACTTCGAGCCCGAGCGCACCGAAACCAGAAGAGGGTCCCGGCGATCGCCCAGTCGGCGATCCATGTGTCGTTCGAGGCGCGCAAGGTGCTCGCCCACCTCGAGGTCGAGACCGTCCGGAGCAACGCCGTCACGCAGGTACGCACGACAGGCCTCGGTGGTGATCGTGAAGCCTGGCGGATCGGGCCGCACCCCCCTTAAGAGCTGGCGATGGCCTGGAGGATGTTCAGCCGCACGGCCCGCAGGGCGGGTAGGGCTGCGGCGAGCACGCCAACGAGTGCCGAGGCGATCAGCATCGCCACGATCAGGCCCCAGGGAATGGCCAGGGTCGTCAGTCCCTGAGACACCAGCCCGTGCTGCAGGGCGATCCCCAACCCGAGTCCGAGCATGGTGCCGAGCACGGCGCCGAACACGGCTGTCGCGACGGCCTCGATGGTGATCATTCCGCTCAGCTGTCGGCGTCGGAGCCCGATGGCTCGCAGCAGGCCGATCTCGCGGGTGCGCTCGAAGACCGACAGGGCGAGGGTGTTGATGACGCCGAGGACGGCCACGATGACGCTGAACAGCAGCAGGACGTAGAGCAAGTTCAGCAGGGTGTCGACCGCTGCCCCCTCGGCGCTCGAGAACTCTGCCCTGTCCTGGACCGACACGATCAGGTAGGGACGGACAAGCTTCGTCAGCTCGGTGCGGAGCACGGGCAGGTTCGCTCCGGGGACGGCGCGGACGAAGACACGGACGTCGGCACGCTGGTTGGCCGGGAGGGCGGCGGCATACAGCGAGCGGTCCACGATCATGTGCGACCCGAACGCCTGGCTGTCGCGGTAGATCCCACCGACGACGAGACGCTCGGCGCTCAGGGTCTCCACGGTCCCGGTCAGCGTGTCCCCCACGCGCCAGCCGTGCTGCTTTGCCGTGGACTCGTCTACGAGCACGGAGTGCCGGTCGAGGGCGGACAGCCGGCCGCCGCGCATCGTCACGATGAAGTTGTCGGCAAGGTCGGCAGGGTCGACGGCCGAGGCTGTGGCGGCGTGGAACGTCCCGACGCGGACGTCGAGGAAGCCGATGGTGGCCACGGACCGGACCTGGGGCAGTCTCCGCGCCGCGTCGGCCACCGGCGCCGGCACGGGTGCGATGTTGCCGCTGTTCAGCACGAAGCTGGAGGTCAGCTCGTGGGCGACGCCCTCGGTGACGCTGGCCTTGACGCTTGCTGCGAGCACGGACAGGCCGGCGATCAGGGCGAGCCCGATCATCAGGGCACTGGCTGTGGTTGCGGTCCGCCGCGGGACTCGGAGTGCGTTCTCGCGGGCCAGCCGTGCCACGACCCCGCGGACGGCGACGAAGGGCCAGGTGATCACGCGTACGACGGGCCGCGCGGCCACGGGTGCCGCGACGAGCATCCCCAGCACCGCGGCGATGGCGCCGAGGGCGGCGAGCGGCCACGACACGTCGGCTCGGGTGACGCCGACGCCGAGGAGCACCGCACCGGCCCCCAGCAGCCCGGCGCCGGTCAGCCCGCGCCTGCGAAGGCCGCCGGCGACGACGACGGCATCGCCTCGCATCGCGGCGACCGGGGCCAGACGCGAGGCCCGCCGCGCCGGCAGGACGGCGGATACGACGGTGACGACCACACCGACCAGGACGCTCAGGCCGATGGTGGTCCCGTGGATCGGGAGGCCGGTGCCGATGTCGGTGCCGAGGTATCCACCGATGGCTGCCTGGGCGCCGGCGGCGATGAGCAGGCCGAGACCGATGCCCAGCGCCGAGCCCAGGAGGCCGATTACGACCGCCTCTCCCAGGACGGTGCGCATGACCTGTGCGCGGGTGGCGCCGATGGCCCGCAGGAGCGCGAGCTCGCGGGCGCGCTGCCCGACGAGCATCGTGAACGTGTTGACGATGATGAAGGAGCCCACGAACAAGGCGATACCGGCGAAGACGAGCAGGAAGGTGGTGAAGAACCCGAGCCCTTTCTGTACCGAGGTCTCGGTCTCGCTGAGCACGGTCGCCCCGGTGACCGCCTCCGCGCCCTTGGGGAGCGCGGTCGCGACGGCGGCGCGGAGGGTTCCCTGGCTGACACCGGGGGCCGCGGTCACCGAGATCGACTGGACGGTGCCGTCGGGGGCGAACTGCCGGCGGGCGGTGCCGCCGTCGACGAGCACGGCGGTGGCTCCGAAGAGGGACCCGAAGTGCACCTCGCCGGTGATGGTCACCTCACGGGCCCGGTCGCCGATCACTGCCCGGGTGCGGTCCCCGACGTGGAGGTGCGCACGCTGGAGCGTGTTGGTCTCGACAGCGACCTCTCCCGGACCGGTCGGTCCGCGACCGGTGACGAGGGTGAAGGACGGGTCGTTCCTCTCGTAGGCGAACCCCAGTGTGGGCGCACCTGCGTTGCGGACGGCGATCCCGTCCTTGCCCGCAAGGATGGCGGTCCCCTGGAAGTTGGGCGCCACTCGTGCTGCCCCTGGCACGGCTGCGATGGTGTCGACAAGGCCCAGTGACACCCCGAGTGTGGTGCGACTCCCGTCCGTGGAGGCCGGGGCGAGCGCGTGGATGTCGGCTGAACGGACTGACACGTCCAGCCCCTGGGACGACTGCGAGATCAGACCGCCCAGCGTGCTGTCGATGCTGTCGCGCAGGACGAAGGTGCCGGTGACGAAGGAGACGCCGAGCATCACCGCGAAGGCGGTGAGCAGGAGGCGCAGCAGGTGTCCCTGCAAGCCTCTGAGCGTGACATGCAACATCTCAGGTCCTCCGGCCGGCGAGCTCGAAGCTCTTCATCCGCTCGAGCACCGAGGAGGTCGTCGGCGCGAGGTCCTCGTCCACGATGCGGCCGTCGACGAGGAACAGGACCCGGTCGGCGTACGACGCGGCGACCGGATCGTGGGTGACCATCACGATGCTCTGCCCGAACTCGTCGACGGAGCGACGCAGGAA
>JAWWPF010000036.1:0-5538 GCA_033850795.1 Nocardioidaceae bacterium
CGGGCGAGCCGTCCGCGCCGGGCGAGCCGTCCGGGGCCGGCGGGTCGTCCGGGGCCGTCGGGTCGTCCGGGGGCGGCGGGTCGTCCGGGGGCGGCGGGCCGTCGGTGCCGTCCGGCCCCTGGCTGCCGCCGGCGCCGCCGTCGTCGAGGATCCCGGACAGCTGCGCGGCGGGGAGCCGCTTGAACTTCCGCTGCTGCGACCGGGTCCGGTCCAGGACCGCCACCTCGAGGTTCCCCGACGGGATGGTCCGGGTGTCGGTCTCGCCCTGGCCCAGCGCCTGGACGGTCAGCCGGATCGCGTCCTGCAGGCTCGAGCCCGCGCGGAAGTGCTCCTTGAGGTACGTCGTGGCCTGCTCGGCCGAGCCACCCATGACCGCGAAGTCGTGCTCGTCGGCGACCTGCCCGTCGTAGGTCAGCCGGTAGATGGAGTCGCCCTCGGGGGTCTCCCCCACCTCGGCGACGAACAGCTCCACCTCGTAGGGCTTCTCCCCGCCGCTGGAGAAGATCGTCCCGAGCGTCTGGGCGTAGGCGTTGGCGAGCCCGCGGCCGGTGACGTCGGCCCGGTCGTAGGCGTAGCCGCGGGTGTCGGCGAGCCGGACACCGGCGATGCGGAGGTTCTCGAACTCGTTGTAGCGGCCCACCGCGGCGAACGCGATGCGGTCATAGATCTCGCTGACCTTGTGCAACGCCTGGGAGAGGTTCTCCGAGACGAACACGATGCCGTCGGCGTACTGCACGACGGCCAGGGATCGGCCTCGGGCGATGCCCTTGCGGGCGAAGTCCGCCCGGTCCTTCATCAGCTGCTCGGGGGAGACGTAGAACGGCATGCTCATGGGAGGTCCTCGTGGTCGGTGACGGCGGGCGGGCGCGGTCCGCGGTCAGGTCAGCGGCGCGGCGGGGCCGTCGGGTCGGCTCATCCGGGCCTCGATCACCCGGTCGGCCACGGCTGCGACGTCCTGGTCTGCGAGCCGGCGGTAGCCGTCCGCGGTGACCACGCCCACTACGGGGAAGATCCGCCGGGTGACGTCGGGCCCGCCGGTGGCCGAGTCGTCGTCCGCCGCGTCGTACAGGGCCTGGACGACCGCGGTCACGCAGCCCTCCTCGTCGAGGTCGCCGCGGTACAGCTTCTTCAGGGAGCCCCGCGCGAACAGCGATCCCGAGCCGACCGAGTGGAACGCGGTCTCCTCGTAGCGCCCGCCGGTGACGTCGTAGGAGAAGATGCGTCCCTGCTGGGCGACCAGGTCGAAGCCGGCGAACAGGGGTACGACGGCCAGTCCCTGCATCGCCATGCCGAGGTTCGACCGGATCAGCGCGGCGAGGCGGTTGGCCTTGCCGTCCATCGACAGGGTGGTCCCCTCGATCTTCTCGTAGTGCTCGAGCTCGACCTGGAACAGCCGGACCATCTCCACCGCGATGCCGGCGGCGCCGGCGATCCCCACGCAGGAGAACTCGTCGGCGGGGAAGACCTTCTCGATGTCGCGCTGGGCGATGATGTTGCCCATCGTGGCCCGGCGGTCACCGGCCATGATGACGCCGCCGGGGAAGGTTGCCGCGACGATCGTGGTGCCGTGCGGGGCCAGGTCGGCCGCGCTGCCCTCGGGCAGCGAGCGGCGGCTGGGGAGCAGGTCGGGGGCGTGCTCGGACAGGAAGTCCGCGAACGACGAGGAGCCGGAGGCCAGGAACGCCGGCCCGAGGCGGCTCAGTCGGGCTTCGCTCAACGTCTACTCCCCGCCCTTCTGGATGAACGACTTCACGAAGTCCTCCGCGTTCGTCTCCAGCACGTCGTCGATCTCGTCGAGGATGGCGTCGATGTCCTCGTCGAGCTGCTCCTTGCGCTCGGCGACATCGCTCTGGCCCGCAGCCTCGGCCTGCTCCTCGGTCTCCGAGGACTTCTTCGGTTGCTTGTGCTCCTGTGCCATCAGGTCCTCCTGGGTGCGGGTCTCGACGAGCTCGACCTCCGCTGCCGCCCACGGGAGGGCAGCAGCGCTGCGTCCGACACTACCGAGTCAGGGCCGCGAACAAGGCCTCTGCGGTGTCACAACGGTCCAACAGTTCGCCGACGTGCGCCCGGCTGCCTCGCATCGGGTCGATCGTGGGCACCCGCTGCAGCGACTCACGTCCTGGCAGGTCGAAGATCACCGAGTCCCACGAGGCGGCCGCGATCTGGTCGCCGTACTTCTCCAGGCACCGGCCGCGGAAGTAGGCGCGGGTGTCCACGGGGGGCTGGTGGATGGCGCCCGCCACCTCCTCGTCGGAGAGCAGGCGGTCGATGCGTCCCATCCCGAGGAGCCGGTGGTAGAGCCCCTTGTCGGGACGGACGTCGGCGTACTGCAGGTCGATCGCGTGCAGCTTGGCGTCGGTCCACTCCAGGCCGTCGCGGTCGCGGTACTGCTGGAGCAGCCGCAGCTTCGCCACCCAGTCGAGCTCGCGCGCGCAGAGCATCGGGTCCCGCTCGAGCCGGTCCAGCACCGACTCCCACCGGGCCAGGACGTCGATCGTCTGCACGTCGGCGTCGGCCCCGAGCCGGTCCTCGACGTACTTCTTGGCCAGGTCGAGGTACTCCATCTGGAGCTGTACGGCGGTCAGCCGGCGACCGTCGGCCATGGTCAGCATGTGCTTCAGGCTCGGGTCGTGGGAGACGTCGCGCAGCGCGCGCACCGGCTGCTCGACGGCCAGGTCGGCGCCGATGAACCGGTCCTCGATCATGGCCAGCACCAGGGACGTCGTGCCGACCTTGAGGTAGGTGGAGATCTCGGCCAGGTTGGCGTCGCCGATGATCACGTGCAGCCGGCGGTACTTCTCCGGGTCGGCGTGCGGCTCGTCGCGGGTGTTGATGATCGGCCGCTTCAGGGTGGTCTCGAGCCCCACCTCGACCTCGAAGTAGTCGGCGCGCTGGCTGACCTGGAAGCCGCTCTCCCGCCCGTCCTGGCCCACGCCGACCCGACCCGCCCCGCAGACGACCTGACGGCTGACGAAGAACGGGGTCAGGTTGCGGACGATGTCGCTGAACGGCGTGGAGCGGCGCATCAGGTAGTTCTCGTGCGCGCCGTAGGAGGCGCCCTTGTTGTCGGTGTTGTTCTTGTAGAGCACGATCGGCGCGGCTCCGGGGATGCCGGCGGCGAACCGGGTGGCGTCGAGCGCGACGAGCTCCCCCGCCTTGTCCCACTTCACGACGTCACGGGGGTTGGTGCACTCCGGCGTGGAGTACTCAGGGTGCGCGTGGTCCACATAGAGCCGGGCCCCGTTGGTCAGGATCACGTTCGCCAGGCCCAGGTCCTCGTCGGTGAGCTGGGTCGGGTCCGCGGTCTCCCGGGACATGTCGAACCCCCGGGCGTCGCGTAGCGGCGACTCCTCCTCGAAGTCCCAGCGAGCCCGCCGCGCCCGCAGCGTGCTGCTGGCGTAGGCGTTGACGACCTGGGACGACGCGACCATCGGGTTCGCGGTCGGCTGGCCCTGCACCGAGATCCCGAACTCGGTCTCGGTCCCCATGATCCGCCGCACACTCATCCAGGACTCCCTCGCAAGGCCGTGTGCCCTCGTGGGCTGCTCATGGCCCCGAGCCTACGCGCGGCCCTGGCAGGATGGCCCGCATGCCGGGGAACACCGAGATCGTCGCTCTCGTCGACCGCTTCGGGGCCGTGGTGGGACGCGCCGAGCGGTCCGTCGTACGGCGGGACAACCTCATGCACGCCGCGACCGCCGTGCTCGTGCGCGACCCGCGCGGCCGGATCTACGTGCATCGCCGCTCCCCGGACAAGGACTGGGCTCCTGACCACCACGACGCCGCGGCCGGAGGGGTGCTGACCGACGGGGAGGACGCCGAGGCGTCCGCGGCCCGGGAGCTCGCCGAGGAGCTCGGCATCACCGGCGCGTCGCTGCGGCCGCTGGGGCTCTCGGTCTACGAGGACGACACGACCCGGTGCGTGGAGCACTGCTTCGAGACGACCTGGGACGGCCCGGTGCGGCACGCGGACGGAGAGGTCGTGTGGGGGGCCTGGATGTCCCTGGAGGAGCTGGACCGGCACCTCTCGGACCCCCTCTGGCCGTTCGTGCCGGACACGCGGGCGCTGCTGGCCCGGCTCGCCGCCGAGGGGACCGGCGACTATGCGGCCCTCGCGTCGCTCGGGGCGCCGGCATGACCGGCAGCGACGGTTCTGCACGGGCCATCGCGGCGGCTGAGGCACTCGGGCTGTCGCACGCGGTCACCCGGCACGGCCCCGTGCGGTCCCTGGCCGAGGCCGCCGCTGCGCGCGGCGTCGAGCCTCGGGCGGTCGTGAAGACGATCGTGGTCCGGCTCTCCGACGACGACTACCGCTTCGTGCTGGTGCCCGGCGACCGGGAGATCGCCTGGCCCAAGCTGCGCGCCCTGCTTGGTGTGAACCGCATCTCGATGCCCAGCGCTGAGGTCGCCCTGGCGGTCACCGGGTACGTCCGCGGCACGATCACCCCGCTCGGCAGCACCACGGCGTGGCCGGTCGTCGCCGACGCGTCGCTGTCCGGACCGGTCTCCCTGGGCGGCGGCGCGCACGGGGTCGCGCTCACCGTGGACGCCGACGAACTGGTCACCGCCCTGGGGGCGACGGTGGCGGACGTGACCGAGCCCGGCGGCTCCTGAGCCGGGCGTAGCCAGGGAGGCCCGCCCGACTACCACCTCGTGGTGTCGGGTGGCCGTGAGGACGTGTGAGGGGTAGAGGTGTACGTCCGCCGGGCCCCCAGGAGCCGGCGCACGCCACCACCCGTCGGTCCGACGATCGGGGACAGGCAGTGGGGCGAGGCAGTCGGCGTTACCGGGTGCCGCGTATCCGGCCCAGGATGAAGAGCACGAGCACGACGATGACGGCGATGACCAGAATGGTCCAGAGCATGGGGCCTCCAAGGCTGGGGTGAGGGTGTCACACCTACCCGCTGCGGGGCCTCCTGAACCCTTGCCTCAGTACCGCTCGCTCAGTCGAGGTGCCGGGTGCCCGGCTCGTGCGCCCGGCCCTCGATGCCGCGAAGGCCCCAGGTCACCACGCAGACGAACACCACCAGCACCACGAGCAGCCCGATCCAGAAGAACATGCCGAACAGTGTAGGGCCGCCCCGTCCGCCCGCAGACCGGCCAGCAGACGGGCCGGCAGACGCGGACGTCGGATGTCCTGGGCGCTCCCTACAGGTACTGCCCGGTGTTGGACACGGTGTCGATGGACCGACCCGGCTCGGTGCCCTGCTTGCCGGTGATCAGGGTGCGGATGAACACGATCCGCTCGCCCTTCTTGCCGGAGATCCGGGCCCAGTCATCGGGGTTCGTGGTGTTCGGGAGGTCCTCGTTCTCCTTGAACTCGTCGACGCACGCCTGGAGCATGTGGGTGACCCGCAGCCCCTTCTGGTTGCTGTCGAGCAGGTCCTTGATGGCCATCTTCTTGGCGCGGTCGACGATGTTCTGGATCATCGCCCCGGAGTTGAAGTCCTTGAAGTACAGGACCTCCTTGTCGCCGTTGGCGTAGGTCACCTCGAGGAAGCGGTTCTCCTCGGTCTCGGTGTACATCCGCTCCACGGT
>JAWWPF010000057.1:0-12979 GCA_033850795.1 Nocardioidaceae bacterium
CGCCGGCCCAGGAGACCTCGCCGAGCTCCTCCGACACCCGCCCGGAGGCAGACGCGTCCGCAGGCGGCAGCCAGGGCGGCGGTGGCACGTCTGTCACCCTGCCGGCCCTCGGGGAGTCCGTGACCGAGGGGACCGTGACCCGGTGGCTCAAGCAGGTCGGCGACGAGGTGGCGGTCGACGAGCCGCTGCTCGAGGTGTCCACCGACAAGGTCGACACCGAGATCCCCTCCCCGGTGGCCGGCACGCTGCTGGAGATCAAGGCCGCCGAGGACGAGACCGTCGAGGTCGGCGCGGAGCTCGCGGTCATCGGCTCGGGCGACGGAGCGTCGGGCGGTGGCGGAACTCAGAGCGCCCCGGAGGCGGAGGACGCCCGGGGGCCGCTCGCCACCGGGGACGTGGACTCCTCCACGGGCGCCAGCCAGGAGCCGACGCCCGACCCGACCCCCGCGGCGGCCCAGAGCCAGGGCGGGTCCGACAGTGGGTCGGACAGTGGGTCGGACGGCGGGTCGGACGGCGGGTCGGACGGCGGGTCCTCCGACGGAGGGTCGAACGGGCAGGCACGGCCGCAGGCCCAAGCCCAGGGGGAGCCCGTCCCTTCGGAGGAGCCCAACCCGGGTCAGCAGCGCACCGCGACCCCACCCGCCTCGGCGTCCGGGGACGGCGGGTCCTCCGACGGCGGTCCCTACGTCACCCCGCTGGTCCGCAAGATGGCCGCGGAGCACGGCGTGGAGCTGTCTGCGATCTCGGGCAGCGGTGTCGGGGGGCGGATCCGCAAGCAGGACGTGCTCGACGCCGCAGCCGCCCAGAAGGAGGCGGCCAGCAAGGCCCAGCAGCAGCCCTCGCCGGCCGCCCAGCAGCCGGCCGCACCGGGCGGCTCCCCGGCGCCAGTGTCCCCCAGCCCGCTGCGCGGCCGGACCGAGCAGATGACCCGGCTGCGCAAGGTCATCGCGAAGCGGATGGTGGAGTCGCTGCAGGTCTCCGCACAGCTCACCACGGTCGTGGAGGTCGACGTGACCTCGATCGCCCGGCTGCGGGACTCCGTCAAGGCGGACTTCGCCGCCCGCGAGGGCGTCAAGCTGTCCTTCCTGCCCTTCTTCGCCAAGGCGGCCATCGACGCCCTCAAGGCGCACCCGTCGCTGAACGCGTCGATCGACACCGACAAGGGCGAGGTCACCTACTACGACCACGAGAACCTCTCGATCGCCGTGGACACGGAGAAGGGCCTCCTCACGCCGGTCATCAAGGACGCCGGGGACCTCTCGATCGCCGGGCTGGCCCGCAAGATCGCGGACGTCGCAGAGCGGACCCGCACCAACAAGATCGGTCCCGACGAGCTCGCCGGCGGAACGTTCACGCTGACCAACACCGGCAGCCGCGGCGCGCTCTTCGACACCCCGATCATCAACCAGCCGCAGGTCGCGATCCTCGGCACCGGGACAGTCGTGAAGCGCCCCGTCGTCATCGACGACGCCAACCTCGGGGAGACGATCGCGGTGCGCCGGATGGTGTACCTCGCGTTGACCTACGACCACCGGATCGTCGACGGTGCGGACGCCGCGCGGTTCCTCACCGACGTCAAGCAGCGCCTCGAGTCGGGCCAGTTCGACGTCTGAGCGCCCGGACGGCCCCAGACCCAGGACGATGAAGATCGTGCTCGCCGGAGGCTCCGGCTTCCTCGGCACGGCCTGGCGCGACCACCTCGCTCGCGAGGGACACGAGGTGGTCCGCCTGGTCCGGGGTGCGGCGCTGTCGACCGACGAGTCGCACTGGGACCCCTACGCCGGTCAGGTCGACCGCTCGGTGATCGAGGACGCCGATGTGGTGGCCAACCTCGCCGGGGCGGCGCTCGCGCACTGGCCGTGGACCGACTCCTACAAGCGGACATTCACCGACAGCCGGGTCGCGACCACGCGCACCCTGGCCGAGGCGATCGCCCGGTCGGACCGCAAGCCCGCGCTGCTGGCCCAGAGCGGGGTGGCCGGGTACGGCGACCAGGGCGACCGGATCCTCACCGAGGACGCCCCTGTCGACGCGGACACGTTCATGGCAGGCGTCGTACGAGCGTGGGAGGCGGCCGGTGCGCCCGCCGAGGCGGCCGGTGCCCGAGTGGTCCGGATGCGGACCGCCGTGATCCTCGACCGGCGCGGCGGCGCGCTGAAGCCGCTGCTGCTCCTGTTCAGGGCCGGCCTCGGTGGCCCGGTGGGGTCGGGGAAGCAGTACTTCTCGACGATGTCCCTGGTCGACTGGCTTCGAGCCGCGACGTTCCTGGCGACCCGGGACGACTCCCGCGGCGCCTACAACCTCTCGGGGCCCGACGCGACGACGAACGCGGAGTTCGGCCGAGAGCTCGCCCGGCGGCTGCACCGGCCGTCCAGGGTGCCCGTGCCAGCCTTCGCGCTGAACGCCCTTGCCGGGACGGTCTCCTCCGAGCTGCTGAACTCGACACGGGTGGAGCCCGCGCGGCTGCTCTCCGAGGGCTTCACGTTCGAGCACCCGACCCTCAGTGACCAGCTCGACGCCGCCCTCGCCTGACGTCTCTGTGCTCGTTGAGAAGGCGCTCGTTCCCGTTGAGAAGGCGCTCGTTTCGTCGAGCCGCCGTCCCTGCCCCTGACGTCTCGGAGCCTGTGGACGACGCAGCGCATGCGACCGGGATCTGCGTCACGCTGCTGAGGTGAGCCGACTTCGCGTCCTCGGTGTGGTCCTGTCGGGTATGGCGCTGCTCGGCGTGGTCCTCCTCCGGGCCAGTGATGGCTCGGAGCGCGCCCAGGCCCCGGAGTCAGTGACGGTCCAACGCCCCACTGGATCGGCAAGTGCCGAGCGCGGGGACGGCGCCGCCGCCCTCCGGATGCTCCGGGCCTGGGACCGCAGTCGGGCGCGGGCGTACGCGACAGCCTCGCCGGCGCGGCTTCGCCGGCTGTACGTGGTCGGTTCGGCGGCCGGCGCCGCAGACCTCCGCCTCCTCGACGCCTACCGCTCCCGGGGGCTGCGGGTCGTCGGCATGCGGACGCAGGTGCTCGCGCTCGCGGTGCTGGAGGCCCGGCCGGACCGCTGGGCGCTACGGGTCACCGACCGCCTGGCCCGAGGCGTCGCGGTCCAGGGCGGTCGGCGCTTGGACCTGCCGCGTGATGGCAGCAGCACCCGGGTCATCACCCTGATGCTCGGGCCCGACGCCCGCTGGCGCGTGTCCTCCGTGTCCAACGCCTGAGTGAAGGCCCGCTGTCGAGACCCCGCGGGGCCTGTTGAGACGGCGCCAATTCCGTCGTACGTCGGGAATCAGCGCCGTCTCAACGGGAATCACCGCCGCCTCAACGGGAATCAGCGCCGTCTCAACGGGAATGAGCGCCGGCTCAACGGATCAGCGCAAGCCGCGGCCCGGCTGGGTCAGATGGTGTACGTCGCCCCGGTCGTCGCGAGGTCGAGCGGCCCGGCGTAGGTCTCGCGGGCCTCCGCGAAGGTCACCTGCGGGTCGTGCCACGGCGGGATGTGGGTGAGCACCAGCCGTCGGACACGGGCCTGCGCGGCCGCGGCGCCGGCCTCCCTGCCGGTCAGGTGCAGGTCGAGGGGGTTCTCCTCGTCCTCGACGAACGCGGCCTCGGCGAGCAGCAGGTCCGCGCCGGTCGCGACGTCGACCAGCCCCTGGCACGGGCCGGTGTCACCCGAGTAGGCCAGCACCGCTCCCCCGGCCTCGATCCGGAGCCCGTAGGCGGGGATCGGGTGCGCGACCTTCTGCACCCGGATCACGAACGGTCCGAGGCGGACCGGCTGGTCGTCGTACTCGTGGAACGTGAACTCCGCCGACATGCCCGGCTCCTTGCGCAGCCCGTAGGCCCGCGAGGCCTGCTTTCCGATGCCCTCGGGTCCCCACACCGGGATCCGCGGCCGCGATCCACCGGGGTGGTACTTCCACAGGACGTAGAGCCCGCTGAGGTCGAAGTAGTGGTCCGGGTGCAGGTGGCTGATCAGCACGGCGTCCAGGGTCAGCGGGTCGATGAACCGCTGGAGGTAGCCCAGGGCGCCGCTGCCGAGGTCGAGGAGCACCCGCCAGGGACGGCCGTCGTGGTCGGCCTCGAGCAGGTAGCAGCTGGCCGGCGACTCCGGCCCGGGGAACGACCCGGAGCAGCCGATGACGGTGAGCTTCATACCTGCACCCAGGCGGACGCCTGCGCGACCTGGTGCACGGACTCGAGCTCGGGGCCGAGGAAGCGCCGGCCGATCCTCGCGAACTCCTCCGCCTGTCCGGTGGTGAGGAAGCGGTGCACCGGTGCCGGCAGGGCCGGGTCGCGCTCGAGCCCGTGCCGCACGAGCAGGCGGTAGACGTCCTTCGCGGTCTCCTCGGCGCTGGAGACCAGCGTCACCTGGTCCCCCATGACGTAGGAGACGGCGCCGGTGAGCAGCGGGTAGTGGGTGCAGCCGAGGATCAGGGTGTCGATGCCCGACGACGTCAGCGGGTCGAGGTAGCCGTGCGCGACCTCCAGGAGCTCCGGGCCGCTGGTCACGCCGGCCTCGACGAACTCCACGAACCGCGGACAGGCCCGCGTGTGGAGTACGACGTGCGGGGCGGCCGTGAACGCGTCCTCGTAGGCCATCGAGTCCGCGGTCGCCTGCGTACAGATCACCCCTATGCGACCGGTCCGGGAGGCCGCCACGGCCCGGCGGGTCGCGGGATGGATCACCTCGACGACCGGGACCGGGTACCGCTGCCGGGCATCCCGCAGCACCGCCGCGCTCGCGGAGTTGCAGGCGATCACCAGCGCCTTCACGCCCTGGTCGACGAGGTGGTCGAGGCACTCGAGGGCGTACTCGCGGACCTCGCCGATCGGCTTGGGGCCGTACGGCTGGCGCGCCGTGTCGCCGAGGTAGAGCACCGGCTCGTGCGGCAGCTGGTCGAGGACGGCGCGGGCCACGGTGAGACCACCGAAGCCCGAGTCGAAGATGCCGATAGGAGCGTCTGCCACGGGTCAAGGCTAAGGGCAGCTCACCCTCCAGCACGGCTGCACGCGACGCACGTCACCTGCGACCGTGGTCACGTCGCCGGGAGATCCTTCGGACCCGTTCAGCCTCCTGTCAGCCGAAGGCGCGACGATCACGTCCGTGACGTCTCGGACCTCGAGGACGGGTCTTCGGCTGTTGGGGGGTACGGCGGTGGCGGCCGCCGTACTTCTCCTCGCGTCCTGCCTGGGACGGCCCTCGCAGGTGGGTGCTCCGGTTCCCGCCCCGCCCTCCCCCTTCCCGTCCGGCCGGCTGGCGCCGGCCTCCGCCGACACCTGGCAGTCCCCGGTCAACCACGTGAGAGGCATCCACAAGATCAAGCACGTGGTGGTCGTGATGCAGGAGAACCGGTCCTTCGACAGCTACTTCGGGACCTTCCCCGGCGCCGACGGGATCGCGTTCCGCCACGGCCGCTCGGTGGCCTGCCTCCGGCCGCGACGCGGCGCCGCCCGGTGCCGCCACCTGTTCGTCGACCACGCCGACGTCAACGGCGGCGGGCCGCACTCCTTCCGCAGCTTCGGTCGGGACCTCGACCACGGCCGGATGGACGGCTTCCTCCGGGTCGGCGTGCGGGCGCTGCGGGGCTGCCTGGACCCGAACCGGCCGCAGTGCGCCGTCGGCACCGGCTACGACACGTTGGGCTACCACACCCGCACCGACATCCCGAACTACTGGGCCTACGCGAAGCACTACGTCCTGCAGGACCACATGTTCGAGCCGGTGCGCTCCTGGAGCCTGCCCGAGCACCTGTGGCAGGTCTCGGAGTGGTCGGCACGGTGCACGGGCCGGGAGCCGTCGTCCTGCGCCAACGAGCCCGAGGGGGTCGGCCACGCGCCCGTCACCGGATGGGTGGGCACCGGAGGCCGCACGCCCTCCAAGCGGCCGGTCTACGCGTGGACCGACCTGACCTACCTGATGCACCGGCACCACGTCAGCTGGGGGTACTACGTCAAGCCCGGCTCGGAGCCGGACTGCCGCCACGACGCCGCGCTGACCTGTCGGCCGCTGACGCAGCGCCCCATGACGCCCGGGCTGTGGAACCCGCTCCCGAACTTCGTCACCGTCCAGGACGACCACCAGCTGAAGAACATCGCGCCCACCGGCACGTTCCTGCGCCAGGCCCGCACCGGGCACCTGCCGGCGGTCAGCTGGGTGATCCCCTCCGGTCGGGTGAGCGAGCACCCGCCGGGACGCGTTAGCCGGGGACAGTCCTACGTCACCCACCTCGTCAACACCGTGATGCGCGGCAAGGACTGGAGGTCGACGGCGATCTTCCTGGCGTGGGACGACTGGGGCGGGTTCTACGACCACGTCCGGCCGCCGTACGTCGACGCCAACGGCTACGGGTTCCGGGTCCCGGGCATCGTGATCAGCCCGTACGCGCGCAAGGGGTACGTCGACCACCAGTCGCTGTCCTTCGACGCCTACGTGAAGTTCATCGAGGACGACTTCCTCGGCGGCCAGCGCCTCGACCCGCGCACGGACGGGCGCCCGGACCCCCGCCCCGACGTCCGCGAGGACAACCCGGGGCTGGGCAACGTGGCCCGCGACTTCAACTTCGACCAGCCGCCACGCCCGCCGCTGCTCCTGTCCGAGCACCCACACACCACGCTGACCGGCTGAGCTACTCCACCGGGCGCTCGTTGTAGACGCCCGCGAACTGCTGACCGGACAGCTTCTGGATGGCATTCATCACCAGGTCGGTCACCTCGCGCCGAGCGCGCCCCGCCGGCACGCCGTCGTACACCCCGGTGAACGACAACGGCTCCCCGAACCGGACCGTGACGTCGGCCAGCCGCGGCACCCGGGAGCCGACCGGCTGGATGTGCTCGGTGCCGGTGAGCCCCACCGGTACGACGGGCGCGCCCGAGGTGAGCGCGAGGTAGGCGACCCCGGTGCGGCCACGGTAGAGGCGACCGTCGCGGGACCGGGTGCCCTCCGGGTAGATGCCGAAGGCCTCGCCGTGGCCGAGGACCTCTAGGGCGATGTCGAGGGAGGCCAGGGCGGCCTTGGTGTCGTCGCGGTCCACGGGGACCATGCCGATGCCGCTGAACCAGGCCCGGATCACCGCTCCCTTGAGCCCGGTGCCGGTGAAGTAGTCCTCCTTGGCCATGAAGACCACCGGCCGCGGGGCGACGATGGGGATCACCATGCTGTCGGCGAAGGAGAGGTGGTTGCTGGCCACGATGACCGGCCCGGTGCGCGGCAGATTGTCCAGGCCCTCGACCGTCGGTCGCCAGATCGCCCGTGCCACCGGAGGCACCAGCGTGTGGACGGCCGTGTACAGCATCGGCTCAGGCGTCGAAGGGAAGCTTGGGCTGGGGTGGACCGAGCGTCGGGTCCACGCCGTCGAAGAGGCTGCTGACCGACTCCCCGGCATGCACCCGGGAGATCGCCTCGGCGAACAGCTCGGCCACGGAGCGGACCTTGAGCTCCGGCCACCGGCTGGGAGCCGGCACCGTGTCGGTGGTGACCACCTCGCGGATCATCGGGTGGTCGCGGAGCCGTTCGACGGCCTTGCCCACGAACAGCCCGTGGGTGCAGGCGACGGAGGCGCCGGTGCAGCCGAGCTCCTCGAGCTTGTCGAGCAGCTCGACGATCGAGCCGCCGGTGGCGATCTCGTCGTCGAGGACGATCGCGTGCTTGCCCGCGACGTCTCCGACGATGGCGTCGATGACCACCCGGTCGTCGGCCAGCCGCTGCTTGCTGCCGGCGGCGACGGGGAGCCCGAGGAGCCTGGAGAAGTGGGTCGCGGTCTTGGCGTTGCCCAGGTCGGGCGAGACGACCACCGCGTTGGTGAGGTCCTGGTCGCTGTAGTGCTCGGCGAGCACGCCGAGGGCGGTCAGGTGGTCGACGGGGACGGAGAAGAAGCCGTGCACCTGGGGGGCGTGCAGGGTCATGGTGAGCACCCGGCTGACACCGGCGGTGACCAGCATGTCGGCGACCAGGCGGCCGCCCAGCGAGACCCGGGAGGCGTCCTTCTTGTCCGACCGGGCGTAGGCGTAGTGCGGCATCACCGCCGTGATCTGCGCCGCCGACGCGCCCTTGGCGGCGTCGACCATCAGCAGCAGCTCCATCAGGTGCTCCTGCGTCGGGGGCACCAGTGGCTGGACGATGTAGACGTCGCGCTGGCGGCAGTTCGCCTGCAGCTGTGCCTGCAGGCAGTCGTTGCTGAACCGGCTCAGCTCGACCGAGGACAGCGCCACCCCGAGGGAGTCGCAGATGGACCTGGCCAGCGGCCGGTGTGCGCTCCCGCTGAAGACGACGATCTCACGCACCAGGCGCTCCCGGGGTCGGTGTGGACGGGCCCTCATCGAACGCGCGCCACACTACCCCGGCCCCGCGCGGCGCGGTGACCCGTCGCGGCGCCGTGTCGTCCCGTGGACGCGTCGACCGGGACGGCGGGCTCAGGCCCAGAGCTGGCCCTCGAGCCGCTCCTCGGCCTCGTCGACGGTGCCCTCGTAGGCTCCGGTGGACAGGTACTTCCAGCCGCCGTCACAGACCACGAGCACGATGTCGGCGCGCTCGCCGGCCTTGACCGACCGCGCCGCCTGCGCCAGCGCCGCGTGCAGGATCGCGCCGCTGGAGATGCCGGCGAAGATCCCCTCGCTCTCGAGCAGCTCCCTGACGCGTCGTACGGCGTCGCGGGGGCCCACCGAGAAGCGCGCGTCGATCAGCCGCTCGTCGTACAGCTCGGGGACGAAGCCCTCGTCGAGGTTCCGCAGCCCGTAGACGAGCTCGCCGTAGCGGGGCTCGGCGGCCACGATGCGCACGTCGGGCTTGTGCTCGCGGAAGAACCGGCCGACGCCCATCAGGGTGCCGGTGGTGCCGAGACCGGCGACGAAGTGGGTCACGGCGGGGAGGTCGGCGAGGATCTCCGGGCCGGTGCCCTCGTAGTGCGCGAGGGCGTTGGCGGGGTTGCCGTACTGGTAGAGCATGACCCAGTCGGGGTGGTCCTCGGCGACCTGCTTGGCGACCCGGACCGCCTCGTTGGACCCGCCCGCGGCCGGTGAGGAGACGATCTCCGCGCCCCACATCCGCAGCAGCTGGCGGCGTTCCTCGGAGGTGTTCTCCGGCATCACGCACACCAGGCGGTAGCCCTTGAGCTTCGCGGCCATCGCCAGCGAGATGCCGGTGTTGCCGGAGGTGGGCTCGAGGATCGTGCAGCCGGGACGCAGCGTGCCGTCCTTCTCCGCGACCTCGACCATCTTCAGCGCGGCGCGGTCCTTGATCGACCCGGTGGGGTTCTGGTCCTCGAGCTTGGCCCACAGGCGTACGTCGGCCGAGGGGGACAGCCGCGGCAGCCCCACCAGCGGCGTGCCGCCGACGGAGCCGAGGGTCGAGTCGAAGAGCACTCAGCCTCCGGCGACGGCGGGGAGTACGACGACCTGGTCGCCGTCGTTGACCGAGGTGTCGAGGCCGCCGGTGAACCGGACGTCCTCGTCGTTGACGTAGACGTTCACGAAGCGGCGCAGGTCGCCCTGGCTGTCGTCGCCGTCCTTGGCCTCGATCAGTCGGTCCTTGATCCCGGGATGGTTCTTCTCGAGATTGTCGATGACCTCTGAGAGCGTCGTACCGTCGCCGGGGACGGCCTTCTCGCCGCCCGTGTAGGTGCGCAGGATCGTGGGGATGCGGACCTCGACTGCCATCAGCGCGGACTCCTCGGCTCTTCGGTGGCGGGCTCGACGACGCTGACCTCTTCCTCGGTCACCTCGCCGTCGACGATTCTGTAGGACCTAAACTCCACCGGCCCGGGGCTATTCCCGTGCTCGCGTGTGCTGACGAGCACGTAGTGGGCGTGCGGCTCCATCGCCAGACCGATGTCCGTGCGGGATGGATAGGCCTCGGTGGCTGTGTGGGAGTGGTAGATCACCACCGGCTCCTCGTCGCGGTCGTCCATCTCGCGGTAGAGCCGGAGCAGGTCGGTGGGGTCGAACTCGTAGAACGTCGGCGAGCTCGCGGCGTTGACCATCGGCACGAACCTCTCGGGCCGGTCCGAGCTCTCGGGTCCGGCGACGACGCCGCACGCCTCGTCGGGGTGGTCCTTCTTGGCGTGCGCGACGATCGCGTCGTAGGTGTCCTGCTCGATCCTCAGCACGTGCGCCAGCGTAGGAGCGGGTCGGTCGCCGGCCCGTCGTACGCCCGGCCGGCCCGCATGCTGAGACACCCCGCCCCATTGCTGTTCAGGGGTCGAGAGGAGGACGTTGAGACGGCTCTCGTTCCCGTTGAGACGGCTCTCGTTCCCGTTGAGACGGCTCTCGTTCCCGTTGAAAGGCTCGAATCCCGGATGGGGCCCGCTCGGACCAGGTACGCCGGTTCACACAAGGACAGCAACCCGTACTTCCGTCGTACGGCGGGCAATGAGCGCCGTCTCAACGGGATTCAGCGCCGTCTCAACGGGAATTCGCGCCGTCTCAACGGGAACGAGAGCCGGTTCAACGAGTCCGGGAGAGCGCGTCGACGAGCGTCTCCTGGAGGTACCCGAGCCACTGGTAGATGTCGTACACGTGCGCACGAGGGTCCTCGTCGGGCAATGACAGCCAGTACTCCTCGTCGCCCTCCTCCACGCCGAGCCGGGTCGCCAGCGCCAGCCGGATGTCGGTGAACGACTTCATCCAGGTCAGCGCCTCGTCGCGGTCGAGCTCGATGTCGACGACCAGCCCGTCCTCGGCGAGCTCCCCCGGGAGCCCCGAGTCCTCGAGCGTCTCGATGATGCGTACGGCGGCCCGGGCCTTGTGGTCACGCAGCGCCCCCTCGGTGAACCGGCGGAACTCCCCGGCGGCCTCCGCGTCGTCGGGGTAGGCGGTCGGGAACAGCCTCGCCAGCACCGGGTCCTCGGGCTCCGTGGTCGGCCCGGAGAAGTCCAGCAGCTGCTCGAGCGGGTCGTCGCCGCCGCTGGGGGCGGCCACCTCGTTGCGGAGCAGCTCGACGAGCTGGGAGGCCAGCGACCGCAGCAGGTCGGCCTCGAAGCCGCTGAAGGTCGCGACGGCGCCACCCTTGCGTCGCCGTTGGAAACCCTCGCTCAACTCTCCGCCTTCTCCATCGTCGCCCACAGCCCGTACTCGTGCATCGCCTGCACGTCGCGCTCCATCTCCTCGCGCGAGCCGGTCGAGACCGTCGACTTCCCGTCGTTGTGGACCTCGAGCATCAGCTTCTCGGCCTTCTTCTTCGCGTAGCCGAAGTAGGTCTGGAACACGTAGGTCACATAGCTCATCAGGTTCACCGGGTCGTTCCACACGATCGTCACCCACGGCCGGTCCAGGAAGGTCATGTCCTCGACCTCGGGCCGGTCGAGCTCGACGGGTGTGGGAGCGGACACAGCGGTCATCCTAGGCTGTCCGCGTGACGACCCAGGCGACCGCACAGCCCACGGCCCGGTCCGCGGTGGAGGCCACCGCCCCGTCGACCGCCCTCTTCACCGACCACTACGAGCTCACCATGATCCAGGCCGCCCTGGAGGCTGGTACGGCGGACCGGCGGGCCGTCTTCGAGCTCTTCCCGAGACGCCTCCCCGACGGTCGCCGGTATGGCGTCGTGGCCGGCGTCGGACGGGCCCTCGACGCCCTCGAGCGGTTCACGTTCGACGCGCCGGCGCTCGACCTCTTGCGCGAGCAGGCCGTGGTCGACGAGCGCACCCTGCAGTGGCTCGCGGACTACCGGTTCACCGGTGACATCTGGGGCTACCCCGAGGGCGAGACGTTCTTCCCCTACTCCCCCCTCGTCGTCGTCGAGGCCACCTTCGCCGAGGCGGTCGTCCTGGAGACCGTGCTGCTCTCGATCTACAACCACGACTGCGCCATCGCGTCGGCGGCGTCCCGGATGACCTGGGCCGCAGGCGACCGGCCGTGCATCGAGATGGGGTCGCGACGCACCCACGAGCTGGCCGCTGTGGCAGCCGCCCGCGCGGCGTACGTCGCCGGCTTCACCGCCACCTCCAACCTCGCGGCGCGGCAGAGGTACGGCGTGCCGACCGCGGGCACCAGCGCGCACAGCTTCACCCTGCTGCACGACAACGAGCGGGACGCGTTCACCGCGCAGGTGCGCTCCCTCGGCAAGGGCACCACGCTGCTCGTCGACACCTACGACGTCGCGGAGGCGGTCCGGATGGGCGTCGAGATCGCCGGGACGGAGCTGGGCGCGGTCCGCCTGGACAGCGGCGACCTCGGGCTCCTGGCGCAGCAGGTCCGTGCGGAGCTCGACGAGCTCGGCGCGACCCGGACCCGGATCATCGTCACCTCCGACCTGGACGAGTACGCGATCGCGTCCCTGGCCGCGGCGCCCGTCGACGGCTACGGGGTCGGGACGTCCCTGGTCACCGGCAGCGGCTACCCGACCTGCGGCTTCGTCTACAAGCTGGTCTCCCGGGAGTGCGAGGACGGGAGCATGGTCGGGGTCGCGAAGAAGAGCAAGGACAAGACCTCGATCGGGGGACGCAAGTACGCCCTGCGCCGGCTCTCCGCGGACGGCATCGCGGAGGCGGAGGTGATCGGCATCGGGGTGCGACCGGAGAACGACGGGGACGACCGGACGCTGCTCGTCCCGCTGGTGCAGAAGGGCGAGATCGTCGGACGGGAACCGCTCGAGGCGGCCCGGGAGCGGCATATCGAGTCGCGCTGCGAGCTGCCGATGATGGCCCGGCAGCTGTCTCGCGGCGAGCCCGCCATCCCCACCGAGCACGTGGTCTGAGCCGATGGCTCTCCTGCGCTGCGACTTCTTCTCCGAGGTCCTCGAGGTCGGCACCTCGATGACCGTGGTCCTCCCCCAGGCGGGCGAGGGGCAGGTCGGCGTGACGGCACCCGGCTCCGACGGCGCGGACGACGGCTTCCCGGTGCTCTACCTCCTCCACGGACTCAGCGACGACGCCACCGGGTGGACGCGCTACACGAGCATCGAGCGGTACGCCGGCGAGCACGGCCTCGCGGTCGTGATGCCGCAGGTCCAGCGGAGCTGGTACGCAGACGAGGCCCACGGCGGCAGCTACTGGACCTTC
>JAWWPF010000065.1:0-27662 GCA_033850795.1 Nocardioidaceae bacterium
CAAGGTCATCGCGGCCGGGACGATCACCATCCGGATCAGCGTCGCGTCCACGAGCAGGGCCACGGCGACCCCGAAGCCCATCTGCTGGAACATCACGAGCTGACCGGCCGCGAACCCGGCGAAGACCACCACGATGATGAGCGCGGCGCCGGTGATGATCCGTCCGGTGGAGGCGATGCCGTGGACGACGGCGTCGACCGTGTCGCCGCTGCGGACGTGACGCTCGCGGATCCGGGTGAGCAGGAAGACGTGGTAGTCCATCGACAGCGCGAAGAGCACCGAGAACAGGAAGACCGGGACCCACGCCTCGACCCGTTGCACCCGCTCGAAGCCGAGGAGGTGGGTGGCGAACCCCTTCTCGAACACCAGCACGAGCACGCCGTAGGCCGCGCCCACCGACAGGAGGTTCAAGGCCACCGCCGTCGCCGAGACGACCACCGACCGGAACACCACGGTCAGCAGGAGGAAGCTGAGACCGAGGACGAATACCAGCACGACCGGCAACCACCGGTTGATCAGGGTGGAGTAGTCCATGTTGCCGGCCGTCGTCCCGCCCACCAGGACGTGGCCGGTCACCCCGGTGAACGCGGCCGGGACGAGGTCGGCCCGCAGGTCCCGGACCGCGCTTCGCGCAGTGCTGTTGTCGGGGTCACCGACGAGCGGGACGCTGAGCAGCGTCACCTGTCCGTTCGGGGACGTCCGCACCTGCGGTCGGCCGAACCTGGCATCGTCCCTGAGCGCGGTCTGCAGCCGGTCCACCCCCGAGATGACCGCCGGCGACGCCACGTCCCCGGGGACCACGACCAGTGCCGGGTCCGAGCCGGCGCTGCGCGGGAAGCTGCGTTCGGCAGCGAGGAAGCCCTGCTTGGCGTGGGACGAGTCGGGCAGCGTGCTGACCCCCGCCGTGCCGGTGCTGAGGTCGACCACGGGGGACGCGGCCACGAGCAGGACCAGGACGCCGCCGGCGAGGGCCGCCGCCGGATGACGCACGACCGCGGTGACGGCTCGGGTCCAGAACGGGCTCTCGGCCGTGGGCCGGCGGCCGACGAAGGGAAGCCTCAAGGCGTTGACGCGGTCGCCGAGCAGGGACAGCAGGGCCGGAAGGAGGGTGAGCGCCGCGACCATCGTCACGAGGCCGACGATGATCGCCCCGAGGGCCAGGCTGCGCAGGGTCGTGTCCGGGACCAGCAGCAGCCCGAGCAGCGCGACGACGAAGGACGACCCGCTGAAGAGCACCGCCTTGCTCGCCGTGGCTCCCGTGGTGCCGATCGCGTCGAGCTTGTCCCGGCCGGCCAGGCGCTCCTCGCGGTAGCGGGACAGGACGAAGAGGCTGTAGTCGATCCCGAGGGCCAGGCCCATCGCGGTGATCATGTTGACGATGAAGAACGACAGCTGGGTGACCTGTCCGACGAGCGAGGAGGCCGCGACCGCGACGACGATGGACAGCAACGCGACCGTCATCGGGATGGTGGCCGCCACGACGGCCCCGAAGACGAGCAGCAGCACGATGAGCGCGGCCGGGAGGCCGAACGTCAGCTCTCCCTTCTTGAGGTCGGACTGGGAGAGCGCGTTGAAGTCGTGGTTCAGGGTGTAGGTCCCACTGATGTCGACGTCGAAGCCGGGGGCGGCGTCCGAAGCGGTGACCTCGTCGATGATCCCGTCGATCCCGGTGTCGGGATCCTTCCCGAGCACCAGGGTCACCGCTGCCGCGTGCCGGTCGACTGAGAAGGCCGCACCGCCCGGGGTCGTGTAGGGGTTGCTGACGGTCCTGGTGGCCCCGGTGGCGGTGAGCGTGCTCCGCAGGTCCGAGACGAAGGACCGGAAGCGGGGGTCGTCGACGGTCAGCCCGGGGGCGTGCACGATGACCGACTCGTCGAACGTGGTGCGCTGGGGGAAGCTCCGTGAGATCAGGTCGTCGGCCTTCACCGAGTCCGGCCGGGTGGTGATCGTGGCGTCCGTGGTCAACGCCGAGCCGAGGAGTGCGCCGATGGCCACGAAGGAGGCGGCCACCAGGAGCAGCCACGCCACGAGCACCCGCCACGGGTGCCGGGCAGACGCCCGTGCCAGCCTCTGTGTCGTGGACGCCCTCGTCGTCGACGTCGCAGAGTCGTTCCGGCTGCTGGAGTGCCTTCCGGACATGCTCACCTCCGCAGATGTGGCCGGCGTGGAGCAGAGCCTCTGCTCCATCCTGTCCTCGCCCGCACCGGACGCCTATGGTCAGAAATGACCAGACGACGCCGCGCGGGGCTCGGCATGCCGAGCGCGGCGCTGGATACAGGCGTCGGGTGACCACGACCGCCGACTTCCTTCTGCGCCGCCTACGAGAGTGGGGCGTGGAGCACGTCTTCGCCTATCCCGGCGACGGGATCAACGGGATCGTGGGAGCGTTCTCCCGCGCGGACGACCAGCCCGCCTTCATCCAGTCCCGCCATGAGGAGATGAGCGCCTTCGAGGCGGTGGGCTACGCGAAGTTCAGTGGTCGGCCGGGCGTCTGCATGGCGACCTCGGGGCCCGGCGCCATACACCTGCTCAACGGCCTGTACGACGCGAAGCTCGACCACGTCCCCGTCGTCGCGATCGTCGGTCAGACCAACCGTACGGCGATCGGCGGCAGCTACCAGCAGGAGGTCGACCTCCTCTCCCTCTTCAAGGACGTGGCCAGCGACTACGTCCAGATGGTCTCGGTGCCGGAGCAGCTGCCCAACGTCCTGGACCGCGCCATCCGCACCGCCATGACGCGCCGCGCCCCGACGGCGCTGATCATCCCCGCCGACGTGCAGGAGCTCGACTACGCGGCCCCCGGCCACGAGTTCAAGATGGTCCCCTCCAGCCTCGGCATGGAACGGCCCACGGTGTGCGCCGACGAGGACGCCATCCGCCGCGCCGCCCAGCTGCTGAACGAGGGCGCCAAGGTGGCCATGCTGGTGGGCCAGGGTGCCCGGGAGGCCCGCGCGGAGGTCGAGCAGGTCGCAGACCTCCTCGGAGCCGGAGTGGCGAAGGCGCTGCTCGGCAAGGACGTCCTCCCCGACGACCTCCCGTTCGTCACCGGCTCCGTCGGGCTCCTCGGGACTCGGCCGAGCTACGAGATGATGAGGGACTGCGACACGCTGCTGACGGTCGGGTCGAGCTTCCCGTACACCCAGTTCATGCCGCCCCTCGACCAGGCCCGCGCGGTGCAGGTCGACATCGACGGCACGATGATCGGGATGCGCTATCCCTACGAGATCAACCTCGTCGGCGACGCGGCCGCGACGCTCCGGGCGCTCGTCCCGCTGCTGCAGCGCAAGGCCGACCGGTCGTGGCGCGAGGACCTCGAGTCCAAGGTGGCCCGCTGGTGGGACACCATGGAGGCCGAGGCGCACGTCGAGGCCAAGGGCGTGAACCCGATGCGCATCTTCAGCGAGCTGTCCCCGCGCTTGCCCGACAACGCCATCCTGGCCGCGGACAGCGGGTCTGCCGCGAACTGGTACGCCCGCCAGATCAAGCTCCGCGGGAACATGCGCGGGTCCCTCTCCGGGACGTTGGCGACCATGGGGCCGGCCGTCCCGTACGCCATCGGCGCGAAGTTCGCCCACCCGGACCGTCCCGCCTTCGCGTTCGAGGGCGACGGCGCCATGCAGATGAACGGCCTGGCCGAGCTCCTGACGATCAAGCGCTACGCGAAGACCTGGAGCGACCCTCGCCTGGTCGTCGCGGTCCTGCACAACAACGACCTCACCCAGGTCACCTGGGAGCTCCGCGCGATGGGCGGGACGCCGAAGTTCGTCGAGTCCCAGACCCTTCCCGACATGGACTACGCGGCGTTCGCCGAGTCGATCGGACTGCATGCGATCACGGTGACCGACCCCGAGAGGATGGGCGAGGCGTGGGAGGCGGCCCTCGCGGCGGACCGGCCCACGGTGCTCGACGTGCACTGCGACCCGAACATCCCACCCATCCCTCCGCACGCCACCTTCGACCAGCTGAAGAGCGCAGCGGCAGCGATGCTCAAGGGTGACGAGGACCGCTGGGAGGTCATCAAGGAAGGCGTGAAGACCAAGGCACAGGAGCTGCTGCCGCACCGCGACCACTGACGCGTGCCAGCATCTGCGCATGGGTCAGCTTCTGCATCTCCTCCGGTTCGGCTCCGGGCTGGCCGCGCTGACCGGGGTGACGATGGTCGTCGCCTGGCGGGCCGGGATCGGGCTGGGCTGGTTCCCGCTGTGGGCACTGGTGCGCGCCGCCGTCCAGCTGACCGTCATCGCGCTGCTCCTGCGCGGGATCCTGGCCGTGCCGGCGACCGTGGCCGCGTTCGTCGTCCTGATGGCCTCGACGGCGTCCTGGACCGCGGCTCACCGGCTGCAGGAGCTCTGGCACGGCCGACGAGCGGCAGTCACCGGCGTGCTCCTCGGTGCGGCCGCCAGCCTGGCAGCGATCTTCGCCCTGCACCTGGTCGCCCTGCAGGTGCGCTACCTCGTCGCGGTCGGCGGCATCGTGATCGGGAACGCGATGAGCGCGGCCACGTTGTCGGGTCGCAACTTCCTGCGCAGCTCGCGGGCCCGCGCTCCCGAGGTGGAGGCCTGGTTGTCCCTTGGCGCGACGCCGTCACGGGCCAACGAGGCGGTCGGCCAGGAGGCGGTCCGCGAGTCCCTGCTCCCGAACCTCGACCAGACGAAGTCGACGGGTCTGGTGACCCTTCCGGGGGCATTCGTCGGTGCCCTGTTCGGTGGCGCCAGCCCTGCGCAGGCGGCACAGTTCCAGCTCGTCGTACTCGCCGGCATCGCGCTGGCCTCCCTCGTCACCGGGGTGACGGTGACCCGTCTCGTCGGACGCTCCCCCTACGTCATCGGCTGACGGTGCGACGACCGGCTGCCGCGCCGTGGCATCATCGCCGGATGCCCGCGGACTTCGACCCCAACGCCCACGACGTCTTCCTGCTGCGCCAGAAGTGGACGCTGATCGTCAACCAGTACTTCTTCTCCCTGCCGGACAGCCACGGCGACGAGGGTCAGGTCTTCGCGTTCGTCGAGCAGGCCCGGTTCAAGTTCAAGGAGGACATCCGCTTCTTCACCGACGAGTCGAAGCAGGTGCAGCTGCTGCGGATCAAGGCGCGCCAGAGGTTCGACCCCGCCGCCCGTTACGACATCACCGACGGGGACGGGCAGAAGATCGGCGAGATCCAGAAGGCGTTCGCCGCGAGCCTGCTCCGGTCGACGTACGTCCTGTTCGACGCCCACGGCAACGCGCTGTGCCAGGCGACGGAGCGGAACCTCGGCGTCGCGCTGTTCCGCAGGCTCGTGGACTTCGTGCCCTACGTCGGCAACTACGCCGAGTGGCTCCCGATCCCCTACCACTTCGTGTTCACGCGCGGCGACGAGCTGCTCGCCGAGCACACTCGCAAGGCGTGGAAGCTCACGGACCACTACACCATCGACTGCCGGCCCGACGCTGGGCGCACCCTGGACCGGCGGCTCGTCCTGGCGGCCGCCGTGGCGATGGACGCGCTGCAGGCCCGCTGAGTCACAGGGTTCGCCGCACCAGGACCGCCTTGTGGTCCGAGCCGGTAGCCAGCAACGTCACCGACGACGCGGGGCCGGGACCGTGCACGTCGTCGACCTGCCGACGGGGTCCGAGCGTCCCCGGCTCACCTTCGCGTCCCTCCCAGGCCGAGGTGAGACCGGCGAGGCGCGCTCCGTCGAAGTTCGAGTCGCCGACCGCGAGCACGACATGCCCGAGCGCGAGCTGCTCCGCGACGATGGCCTCGAGGTTGCAGACCTCCCGGCGGTGCCGCTCGGCCAGGATCGGCCGCTCGGCCCGGTAGCGCCCCTTGACCTGGACACCGGGGGTCAGGTGGTAGTCGATCAGGCAGACCGTCCGGCCGGCGTGCCGCTCCCGGTAGACCGCGACCGTGGCGACCCGGGGCGGCTCGACGCCGAGCCAGCGGTCCGGCCGGTCGGCGTGCTGGACCGGGCTGAGCAGCCGGGGACGGCACTCCAGCAGCGTGAAGCGGTCTGCGCGCGCACCGACCGCGCAACCACCGAGGAGCGGTGCGTTCCAGAGGTAGCCCGACGCGGGCCCGCGGCTCTTGTCCTGGTGGCCGTGGCCCTTCTGCGGCACGGGGCCGACGCGGCCGGTCTCGCGCAGCAGCCTGTAGCGGGACGCCCCCCACTCCTGCAGACCCACGAGGTCGGGTTCGGCAGCCAGGACCACCTGCAGGGACGCGCGCGCGTCCGAGCGGCCCAGCGTGCAGAGGACGTTGGCCGTGGCCACGTCGAGGTGATGTTCCACGGCTGAGGGTGCCCGGCGGCACCGATGCCACACCTGCCCGGCGGGTCGTCAGCGGTGCGGGGTCGCCGCGAAGGTGACGGCGAGTGCGTCCACGAGCTCCCGGTCGCCCGCAGCGGCCGCCTCCAGCAGCTGCCGGGTGGGGACGTGGGCACGCTGACGCATCTCGCGCCGGACCCGCTCCTCGACGACGGGCCGCAGCGCCTCCGCCGTGCCCTGCATCGCCTCCTCGATCCGGTGGGCGGTCCGCGCCTCCAGGTCCGCGCGGAGCTGCCGCAGGGGCGCGACCGCCGCCCTCCCGGCGAGCCAGCGCCCGTAGCGGTCCACCTCCTCTGCGACGATCCGCTCGGCCGCGTCCACGTCCCGCGCCATGGACTCGACGTCCGTCGTCCCCGCTGCCCGGAGGTCCTCGAGGTCCACCAGGCGAACACCCGTCAGGGCCCGGACGGCCGGGTCGACGTTGCGAGGCACGCACAGGTCGAGGACGAGGAGCCGGGCGACGGTACGACGCTCGGCGAGCCGTGCGGCATCGACCAGCGGGTGCGGTGCCGCGGTCGCGAAGACAGCCACGTCGACACGACCCAGCACCTCGGTCAGGTCGGCGAGGTCGACGAGGGTGGCGCCGGCAGTCACGAGCCGCTCCGCGTTCCGCTTGGATCGGTTGCAGACCGTGACCTTCGCGCCCAGCTGTACGGCGCCCTCCACCGCCTGTGCGGCGACCTGGCCGGCGCCGACGACCAGGACCTGCCGGCCGCTCAGGGTGCCACTGTTCTCGGCCGCGGCGAGGTCGACCGCCTTCGCGGCGACCGACCGGGCGCCCGCGCCGAGCCAGGTGCTGCCGTGCACGCGGCGCGACGCGTTGACCGCGGCATCGAGCAGCCGCTGGAGCTCCAACCCGCCGGCGTTCGCACGGCTCACGTCGGCCGCGGCTCGCACCTGCCCGACGATGTCCTTCTCACCGAGGACGAACGACTCCATGCCCGAGGCGACCCGCAGCAGGTGACGCACCGCGTCCGCGCCGACGGTCAGGTCCGCGACGCCCTGCAGAGCCGACGGGTCGACGCCCCGGGTGCCGGCCAGCGCACTGACCAGGAGGTCAGGATCGGCCTCGCCGGACCACCACGCGTAGACCTCGATCCGCTCGCAGGTGGACAAGACGCAGATCTGGTCGGCGCCCGAGCGAGCTCTCACGTCGATCAGGGCGTCGGGGAGCGCGCCGGCCGGGACGGCCAGCCTCTCGAAGAGGGGAAGCGGCAGCCGGCACGCTGGGACGGACAGGCACGCCAGGTGCCGGGTCCCGGTGCCCTGGGCCGGCACACCCTTCTCGTCGTACGTCATGGACGCCCCCTTCTCCACTCCGCGGGAAGTGTCGGCGGGGAACCTTGATGAAAACCTTGGACGGGGCTGTTCAGGGTCGTCCGCCAGGTTTACTGTGCATTTCGTGGTTGAGGGGTCAACCGCGAGAGGGGGCACCATGAACACGCGTGACCTGGACTCATTGTCCCGGAACTGGTCCGAGCGCGACCTGTCGGCCGCCGTGGGGGAGTTCGTACGTCGTCAGGGACGGCTGCCACGACGGGTGGAGCTGTCCGTGATCCTGCTGCTGCGGCGGTCCACCGCCAGCGCCTGAGAGGGGGCGGACGGCCCCGCATGGACTTGCTGCCGCTCGACGAGGTCCAGCGCCGGTTGCGCGCCGACGTCACCCGGATCGAGACCTTCCGGATGGGGCCGGAGGTCGACGTCCGCCAGGCGCGGTGAGCTGCCGTCCGCGCAGGAGGGTCGCGGCGGACTTGTACGACACCGTGCTCGCGCCCGCGGTCGCTGCGCTGCACCGGGAGGCGCTGCCGGAGATGTACCGCTACAAGACCGATGCCGACCCCGGACGCCGACTTCGACCACGCCGCGCGGGACGCCCGCGGGCAGTTCCTGCGTGAGAAGAGCGCACGGCTCCCGACCGCGGGTCAGTCCCCGGGAGCGCCGAGGGCGGTGTCGTCGAGGCGCTCCCGGAGGTCCACCAGCGACTCGTAGACCTGCGCGGCGCCGGCGTCCCGGAGCTCGTCGACCGAGAAGCCGCCGGTGCGGACCGCGATGGTCGGGACGTCCAGCTTGCCTGCGGCGACCGCGTCCCAGGTGGAGTCGCCGACCATCACCCCGCGGGCGCCGTCGACCTTCGCCAGGGCGGTGCCGACCAGGTCGGGTTCCGGCTTGCTGTGCTCCGCATCCTCCGACGTGGTCCAGGCGTCCGCGAGCGACCTGGCGTCGACCAGGTCGAGGAACGCGTCGACGTGCTTGGCCTTGCCCGAGCTGGCCAGCACCAGCCGGAAGCCCCGGCGCTTGACCTCGCGCAGCAGCTCGTGCGCGCCCTCGAACGGCTGAACCTCGCCGATGAGCCGGTCGAACTCCTCGACCCACACCTCACGGAGCTCGTCGCCGTGCGCCTTCTCCACGTCCTCGCCGCCGACCTCCTTGACCAGGATGTCCCCGCCCATGCCGATGGCCCGGTGGATCCGCCACAGCGGCCTGGTGATGCCGTAGCGCCGGAAGGCCCGGAACCAGGCCAGTGCGTGCTGGTAGTTGCTGTCGACCAGGGTGCCGTCGACGTCGAAGATCGCAGTGTCTGCCATGCCAGCCGGAGTACCCCCGGACCACAGGATCACCCGTCCATCACGGGACGAGGACGAGCCGCCGGTCGCCGTCGCCGACGGCCTGGCGCTGCCACGCCTGCTCGGCCTCCTCGAGCGGCAGCTGCTCGTAAGCCACGGTGACCTGGCCGCGCGACGCGAGGTCCAGAACGGCGGTGAGGGCGTCCCTGCGTCGTGCGGCGCTGAGCGAGTTGTTCGTGTAGCCGAGCACGCTGACCGAGCGGCTGCGCAGCACGGCGGAGGAGAACGTCGCCTCATCGCCCGAGGCGCCACCGAGGTTCACCAGGCGACCGCCGTCCGCGAGGACGCGGGCCCCGGCCGTCGCGCCGGCGCCGAAGACCGGGTCGAGCACCACGTCGACGTCGTGCCCGACGACCTCGACGAGCCGGGCAGTCAGCTCGTCCGCCTCCGGGGCCATCGCGACCACCGCGTCCGCCCCGGCGTCGAGGGCCCGCCGGCGCGCCGCCTCGGACCTGGCCACCGCGACGACCCGGGAGGCGCCCAGCGCGCGTGCCGCGCCGATCCCCACCTGCCCGACGGCACCGCCGCCGCCGAGGACCAGCACCTGCTCGCCGGGTTGCAGCGCCGCGCGCCAGGACAGCGCCATCCAGGCAGCCACCGCGGAGAGCCCGAGCGCGGCGACCAGCGCATCGGGGCAGTCGGTGTCGAGGGGCACGAGGTCGCCGTCGGCCACGGCACACCGCTCCGCGAGGCTGCCGTCCCCCGGCGCCATTCCGGCGGTGGCCGTGAACCACACCCGGCTGCCGGCCGGCAGGCTCTCCGAGCGCTCCACCACACCGACGCCTTGCACGCCAGGGACGTACGGGACCGCCGGCCTGCCGAAGTACGACGTCCCGGAAGCGCAGAGCAGGTCGAGGGGGACGACCGGCGCCGCGGTCACCCGGAGCAGGCTCTGTCCCGGGCCGTGCCCCGGCTCGGGACGGTCGCCGACGGTGGGCGGTCGTCCGACGGTGTGCAGCACTGCGGCGCGCACGCTGTCCTCCTCGCCAGCCGGGTCAGGTGGCGATGTCGGGGTAGGGGAGGGACAGGTGCTCCATCGCTCGCCCGTACGCCTTCTGGTACTCCAGCGGGCCGTGGTCGCGCTCGAACATCGCGATGAAGAGCGTCAGGGTCAGGAAGGGATGCGCACCCATCTCGAACAGCGCGACGTGGTCCTGCTCGCGGAGCGCCCGCCGCTCCTCCTCGTCGAACGCCAGCCACGTCGAGCGTTCCTGGGTCGTGCAGCCCAGGATGGTGTTCGCCATCTCCTCCTCCCACCAGGTGACCGTGCCGGCCGGGTCCTCCCGGTAGCGCTCCACCAGGTCGGGGTCGCGGTCCACGGTGAAGAGGAACTTGTCCAGCAGGTACTTGCTCACGCGGGCGCTCCCTCCGGGTACCAGGTGAAGTAGGCCTCCATGGTGTGGAAGAGGTCGAGGGTGTCGACGTGGTCGGCCTTGGCGCCCTCGCCCGCGACACCCATCATCAGCATGAAGTCGAGGAAGCCGTGGGTCGCGTTCCCGGGGCGGTGCAGGCTGTCCAGGGTGACCTCGGACAGGCAGCCCTCGAGGTCGCCGGCGGCGATCCAGTCCACCGCCTTGCGGTCGAACTCGGGGTCGGGCCCGTGCTCACCGAACTGCCGCGGTCCACCGAGCTCCAGGGAGAGGTGCCCGGTCCCGACGATGGCGACCCGCTTGTCCTCCGGCCACGCCTCGACCATCTCGCGGATCGCGCGTCCCAGGGCGACGAAGCGCTGAGGCCTCGGCAACGGCGGCGCGAAGATGTTGGTGTAGACGGGGACGATCGGCAGGTCCCGCTCCGGACGCAGGGTGATGATCGGGCACGTGATGCTGTGGTCGATGCGGAGCTCGTTGCTGAACGCCAGGTCGAAGTCCGCGTCCAGGCCGGACCGTAGGAGGTGCGCGGCGAGGTCCTCCTGCCCCCGCAGCGTCATCCGGGGAAGGCCGAACTCGCGCTCCTCGTTGTAGAAGTTCCCGTCGAAGAACGGCGCCTTGCCGATCAGGAACTGCGGCATGTTGTCCAGCCAGAGCTGGTGGAAGTGGTCGCTGCCGACCATCACCAGCACGTCCGGCCGCGCCTGCGTCAGCGTCTGCCGGAAGGCCTCGATCTTCGCGACCCACTCGTCCGCGAACGGTGGCCTGTCGGGGCCGGTGCTGGTGCTGGCCCGGTAGTAGAAAGGGTGGTGCGTCGAGGCGATGACCGCGGCGACGGTGGCCATGGTGCGCTCCTGTTCCGGTGGCTCAATGAGGGGGCTCGGTCGGGTCGACGTACACCGCGTTGCGGTCGACCGCCAGGTAGGCCTCCATGCCGATCGGGCGTCGACGCTCCTCGGCGATCTGCCCCAGGAGCCCGGCCGCCCGGGCCAGCAGCGCGAAACCCCGGAGCAGCTCGACCGGCAGGCCGAGATCCGCCAGCGCCGCACCACAGACGCCGGCGCCGTTCAGCGGCAGTCGCCGGCCGATCACCTGCGGGTGGACCCGCCCGATCGCCTCGAACAGCCGGAGGTGGGGCCCGCGCAGGCCCTCCTCCTCGGCGATCGCGATGAGCGCCGGGGTGCGCGGGTCCTCGACCTTGTGCACCGGGTGACCGAGTCCCGGGACGAACCGGCGTTCCGCGCGGGCTCGCACGACCGCGGCGAGCGCCAGCTCGTCCCAGCCGGCGTCGTCGGTCGGGAGCCCAGCCTCGTGCTGCTCCAGGACCTCGTGCAGGAACGTGCCGCAGTCCTCGGTGACGCCGAGGAACCGGGAGCCGCCGCCGAGCAGACCGGCGGCGAGCGCGCCCTGAAGGGAGTCCGGGGCCGAGAGGTAGGTGAGTCGGGCGGCGATCGCGGTCGGGGTGAAGCCGTGGTCGGCCAGTGCGACGAGCACCGCCTCGAACACCCGTGTCTCCGCGGCGCTCGGCCTCCGCAGTGCGACGAGCCAGAACGCCAGCTCTCCGAACCCGACCTTGCCCATGAGGTCGGAGGCGAGGTTGCGGCCCAGCAGCCGGATCTCGTCCGCCGTGGAGGTGCCCAGTGAGGTCGGGAAGGCGAGGCCGTCGGTGGAGTCGGTCACGTCTTGGTGCTCCTCTCGGCGAGGGCTCCCGTCCGCGGCCCGGAGAGCCAGCGCCGGAGCTCCGCGCCATGCTCGTCCAGGGCCGGTGGCGGGAACCGGTAGTCCGGCGGCGTCTCGGAGAGACGGATCGGGTTGCGCACCGAAGGTACGGCGGACGCCCCCTCCCCGACCGACACCACCGGGTCCAGGCCGACGTCCTCGGCGAAGGCGACCCCGGCGTCGACCGAGTTGATAGGACCACACGGCACCCCGGCCGCGATGATGTCGCGGAACCACTCCATGGTGGTCCGCGTCCGGAGCCGTTCCACGAGCAGCGGCCTGAGCTCGTCGCGGTTCGCGGTCCGGTCCTCGTTGCGGGCGAACCGCGGGTCGTCGGCGAGGCCCGGAACGCCGAGGACCTCCACCAGCTTGCGGAACTGGCCGCTGTTGCCGGCCGTGATGATGAGCTCACCGTCCGCGCACGGCAACGGCTCGTAGGGGAACAGGCTGGGGTGGCCGTTGCCCATGCGGTGCGGGACGACTCCCCCGGCGACGTACGCACTGGTCTGGTTGACCATGCCCGAAAGCGCCGAGGACAGCAGGCTGAGCTCCACGTGCTGCCCGCGGCCACCGGCGTCGCGGGCGTGCAGGGCAGCGAGGATGCCGATCGTGGCATGGAGACCGGCCATCACGTCGAAGACGGAGATCCCCGCGCGGTAAGGCTCCCCGTCCGGGTCGCCGGTCAGGCTCATCAGCCCCGACATGGCCTGCACGATCAGGTCGTAGCCGGGCAGGACGCGGCCCTTGGGACCGCTGCCGAAGCCGCTGATCGACGCGTAGACGACCCCGGGGTTGCGCTCCGCGACGGTCCCGTAGTCGAGCCCGAACCGGGCCAGCCCACCGGGCCTGAAGTTCTCCACCATGACGTCCGCGCGGTGCGCCAGCTCCTGCGCCGCAGCCAGGTCGTCGGGGTCCTTGAGGTCCAGCGCGATCGACCGCTTGTTGCGGTTGACGCCCAGGTAGTAGGTCGAGACGCCCTCACGGACGGGCGGCTGCCAGCTCCGGGTGTCGTCGCCGCCGGGTGCCTCCACCTTGACGACGTCCGCACCCAGGTCGCCCAGCAGCATCGTCGCGTAGGGCCCGGCCAGGATCCTGGAGAAGTCGGCGACCAGCAGCCCGGACAGAGGTCCGCTCGGGGTGCCAGCCAAGGAAGGTGCCTCCCGATCGCCGGGGCGCCGCGGCAGTGAATCCGAACGGACAGCCGTCCGCGTTTCGCGCAGGAGCCGTCAGTCTCTGGCGACCCGAACGTGCGTGTCAAGGGCTCCCAGGCGTCGACCCGGCGAGCCCTTGACACCGCCGCCGGGGCGGGAACACAGTGACAAGCCCGGCCCAGCGACCGTATGGCGGACACGCGTCCGCACCTTGGAGGCATCGATGTCCGACGCGCCGACGCCCACCGCCGACCGACCCGTCGTCCTGCGCGGCGGCACCGTGCTGACCATGGACGAGAGCCACACCGTCCTCACGGACGCGGACGTCCTGGTCGTCGGCGACCGCATCGCCGCCGTGGGCTCCGGCCTCGACGCTCCCGAAGGGGCGCTGAGCATCGACGCCACCGGCGGCATCGTGATGCCCGGGATGATCGACACGCACCGGCACATGTGGCAGACAGCGATGCGCGGGTACGGCGCCGACTGGACGCTGACGCAGTACTTCGTCTGGTACTACCTCGAGCACGGCAAGGCGTTCCGCCCCGAGGACATCCACGCCGGCAACCTGCTGTCCGCCTGGGACGCGCTGGAGGCCGGGGTGACGACGACTGTGGACTGGTCGCACGGGCTGCAGACGGTGGACCACGCCGAGGCGGCGGTCGACGCGCTGCTGGCGGTGCCCGGCCGGTTCGTCCTCGCCTACGGCAACATCGCCGCCGGTCCCTGGGAGTGGGTCACCGACAAGGCGGTCCAGTCCTTCCTCGAGCGGCGGCGCAGCGGATCCGGGGACCGGCTCGGCTTCCAGCTCGCCTTCGACGTCACCGGCGACCCGAGCTTCCCCGAGAAGGCGGCCTTCGAGGCCGCCCGTGAGCTCGGCCTACCTGTCACCACGCATGCCGGTGTGTGGGGAGCCACCAACGACGCGGGCATCCGGCTGATGCACGAGAACGGGTTCATGACGCCCGAGACGGTGTACGTCCACGCGGCGACGCTGACGGCGGACTCCTACCAGCGCATTGCGGCCACCGGCGGGTCGGTGTCGGTCTCCACCGAGTCCGAGCAGAGCGCCGGACAGGGCTACCCGCCCACCTGGCAGGTCCGCCGCTACGACATTCCCGTGTCGCTGTCGATGGACACGAGCGTCTGGTGGAGCAGTGACCTGTTCTCCGCGATGCGGACGACCCTCGGCGCCGATCGGTCCCGCGAGCACCTCGAGGCGCACGCCAAGGGCGAGACCGTCACGCACGTGCACCTGCGCGCTGAGCAGGTCGTGGACTGGGCGACCCGCGGGGGCGCCCGGGCCCTGGGCCGTGACGACCTCGGCCGGCTCGAGCCGGGCGCCAAGGCCGACGTGATCCTGATCAAGAACGACAGCTCGCCGGTGTCCTTCCCCGTGCTGCATCCCTACGGCCACGTGGCGTTCCAGGCCCAGCGCGGCGACGTCCACACCGTCATCGTCGACGGCCGGGTCGTGAAGCACGAGCACCGTCTGGTGGGCGTCGACATGCCGGCGCTCCGTCGTACCGTCGAGGCGACCGTCGAGCACCTCGAGTCGGCACTCGGCAGCGAGGACTGGGCGAAGGGCATGAATCCCGACCTGCCTGCCGACGAGGAGGTCCTCGACAACCCGTACCAGTACACCGCCTACAAGTCCGACACCACCCGCGGAGCACGCGGCAGCGTGTTCGGCGAGCCCGGCTCGGGACGCTGACCGAGGAGGACCGCGGCATGGCGGGACGGGGCTCGGGACCCGACTTCGTCGAGTCGCTGGCACGCGGCCTCGACGTGCTCGCGTCCTTCGGCGCCGAGCACCCCTCCATGACCCTGAGCGAGGTGGCCGCCGCCGCCGGGCTGGCGCGGCCGACCGCGCGACGCCTGCTGCTGACCCTTCAGGAGCTCGGCTTCGTCCGCGGGGACCAGGGCGGCTTCGTCCTCGCCCCGAAGGTCCTCACCCTGGGCATGGCCTACGTCGGGGCCCTCGGCCTGTGGGACATCGCCCGGCCCCACCTGGAGGCACTCGTACGACGGACGGGCGAGTCGTCGTCCATGGCGCAGCTCGATGGATCCGACATCGTCTACGTCGCTCGGGTCTCGGTGCCGAAGCTGATCGCCCTGCGTGTCGACATCGGCACGCGGTTCCCGGCCGTGCAGACCTCGCAGGGCAAGGTGCTGCTCGCAGCACTCCCGCCTGACGAGCTGTCCGCGACGCTGGCCGAGCCGAGCCGGTCGGGCCTGCCGCCGTACATCGGCCGCTCCGACGAGCAGCTCGACGAGGACCTCAGCCGGGTCCGCGCCCGCGGCTGGGCGCTGGCCGACGAGGAGCTGGCCCCTGGGGTCCGCTCGGTCGCGGTGCCCGTCCGGGACGGGGCCGGCACGGTGCACGCCGCCATGAACGTCACCGTGCATGCAGCGGAGACCTCCACCGAGCGACTCCTGGCGGAGCACCTGCCGCTGCTCCTGCGCACGGCCGGTGACGTCAGCGCCGAGTGGGCGATGTGGCGGGCACGGCCGCACGTGGAGGTGGGCTTCGACGCCGAGCAGGACTCCGCGTCGGGCCGCTGACAGGGCGGCGCTTTCAGTCGGCCCGCTCCCCGTGCAGCAGCTCGTCGAGCTCCTGGGCCGCAGCACCGATCCCCGGTCCGAGGGTCCGCACGCCGCGGGCCAGGTCGTCGCCGGACCTGCCTCCCGCGGCGACCAGCAGGCCGGAGTCGTCCCCTTGGAGCCGCTCGACCACCGTCACGGCCGGCGGCCGGTCCTCCGGCATCACGACCGAGAGCACCGCCGCGCGGGCCGCGTGACGGGCGACGGCTGACTGCCAGCTGGTCACGGGGACGTCCGCGCCCAGGTAGAGGACGTCGAGGCCTCTCCTGCGGAGCGCGGTGGCGAAGGCGAGGCCGCCGAGCTCGTGCCGGCTCCCCGGCGGCAGGCCGACCACGACGGGGAGGCCTCTCGACCTGCTTCCGGCCGCCTCGAAGGCCGCCGCCAGCCGTCGGTGGACGGCGTGGCTGGCGGCGTGCTCGCCCGCCACGTCGATCTCGCCCCGTGCCCAGCCGTCCCCGAGTGCCTCCAGTGTCGGGAAGAGCCAGGAGTCCACCACGTGCTCGAAGGACCCCAGGGACCACCCCCGGTCGAGGCTCTCCTCGGTGCCGGCCGCATCCATCAGGGCGGCCGAGGTGAGGAACTGCTCGCGGTGGGCCGCGGCGCCGGTCTCCCCGGGCGGGGTCGGGCCGACGATCGGCTGGGCGTCCCTCTGGGGCGAGGGGGTCACGGTCCCGCTGCGAACGGCCCGGGCGGCCTCCGCGGTCGGCCAGCCGGCGGCCACGAGGCGGCGCATCCGGAGCACGGTCTCCAAGGACGCCGGGTCGTAGAGCCGGTACCCGGACTCGCTGCGGCGCGGTGCGACCACGCCGTAGCGCCGCTCCCAGGCGCGCAGCAAGGACTCGTTGACCCCGGTCAGCCGCGCGGCCTGCTTGATCGTGTACATGGCTAGTACAGGGTACGTGCAATCCTGATGGACGAACCTTTGACAAGCCGTGCGGCCCCGATCTACCGTCGACGGGCGACAAAGGGGGTGTGTGCCGGCATGGGAGTCTCAGTGCACGACGGGCTGATGGGTGAGCTGCACTCACAGCTCGAGTCGGCCGTGGCCTTCGCGGACCTGTGCAGCTACCTGACCGAGAACCGGCTCAGCGCCGAGGCCGCGGAGCTGCTCCGGCTCGCGGACCAGCTGTACGCCGCCGCCGTCGAGTCCGTTCGGTCGAAGGCGTCCTAGCTCGACGCGGCACCCCGGGTCAGTCGGCCAGCACGGCTACCCGAGGACCGTCGTCACAGAGGTCGTCGTCGAGCGCGCACGCCGTGTTGATCCTGCCGACCGGGATGAAGGCCGAGTACTCGAGCTGCAGGTAGGCCGAGGGCGGGTTGGCCGGCAGTGCTCCACACCCGGCGTTGACGCTCGACGCGTCTGGTCCGGACTGGTTGTTGATCTGGTAGCGCAGGCGTCACCGAGACGAACCCCACGATGCTGTATCGAACCCACAGGATGGACACAGCGGCGTCTAGTGGGCCTCGCCGTAGATCTGCTCCATGAGGGCGTGGTCGGCCAGGGCTCGGTCCAGGTCCATCTCCGGCGAGCCACCTTCGTGGATGGCGCGAGCGAAGTCCGCGTACATCGCCCGGTAGCCGCGGATGTCGGCGAACCCGGGCGTGATCACGCGAGGGACGCGTCGACCGGGCGCGACGACGACGGCGCCGTTGGACTCGAAGGTGATCACCCCCTCGCGTCCGAACAGCTTCGACCAGCGGAGACCGCGGAGCAGTGAGGGGATCTCGCGCGAGTAGTACAAGGCGCCGACCGCCCCGACGTCGTACTCGAAGGCGACGAGCATGCTCTTCGCCCGCACGTCACCGCGGAGGCCGCGCGGATCCGGCTCCGGCCGGTAGGCGCCGACCCGCGAGATCCTCGGCCCGAGGCTTCCCGCCAGGTGGAGCCAGTGGATCCCCTCCTCGAAGAACGCGTCTCCGCCGGCCATGCCGGAGTCGTTGCGCCAGTCGTCGACCGGCTTCGGGCGCTGGGCGATGGTGGTGAACTGGGCGAGCACCAGGTCGCCGATCGCCCCCTGGGCCAGCAGGTCCCGCAGCACCACCGCCGA
This sequence comes from Nocardioidaceae bacterium, assembly GCA_033850795.1. Lineage (GTDB taxonomy): Bacteria > Actinomycetota > Actinomycetes > Propionibacteriales > Nocardioidaceae > Nocardioides_B. Next base: position 17,817 of record JAWWPF010000065.1, read on the forward strand.
GGGCTTGTAGTGGTCGTTCTCGCCCACGCACACGACCCGCCCGGTCTTTTGCTGCAGCGCCCGCACCTCGTCGTACTCCTGGCGCAGCGCGAAGGCGGGCTTCTCCACGAGGACGTGCTTGCCGGCTCGCAGGCCCGCGACCGTCAGCTCGAGATGGAACCGCGGGGGTACGGCGACCACGACCGCGTCGACCGAGGGGTCCGCCAACGCGGCCGCGTAGTCGCCGAAGGCCTTGTGCCCGCGGAAGCGCTGCCGGTACCGCTCGGCGCGGACCAGGTCCCGGCTGGCGTAGCTGCACACGAACCTGTCGCGCATCCGGCTCAGGTGCCGACTGTGCACGCCGGTGATGAAGCCGCAGCCGAGGAAGGCCACGTGCACGGCGCGCGGCCCCGGTGCTCCTGATGACACCGGCCGACCGTAGCAGCCCTAGACTGAGCAGATGTCGTCCGAGTGGGCGCACCCGTGAGCGCGCTCGCCGGTGGCATCGCTGCTGCCAGCGCCGTCTGCTTCGCCGGGTCGACCTCCCTGCAGCACCAGGCCGCCCAGGGCGCGCCCACGGCCGTGCACGGCAGCCTCGCGCTGGTGCGTCACCTGCTGCAGCGCCCGCTGTGGCTGGTCGGACAGGTGCTCGCGATCGTCGGTCTGGTGCTCCACGCCGCCGCCCTGCACCTCGGCTCGATCGCCGTCGTCCAGCCGATCGTGATCAGCGGCGTGGTGCTCGCGGTCCCGGTCCGGTCCGCGCTCGGCGGCCGGTGGCCGTGGCCACGAGAGCTCGTCGCCGTGCTGTTCGCCGCGGTCGGCCTGACCGTGTTCCTGGTCGCCGCCAACCCGACCGGCGGGAGCGACGCGCCACAACCGGTGCCGGCCCTGCTCATCTGCGTCCTCGGCGTCGCACTCGCAGCCGGCGCGGGTCTGTCGGCCCGCGCCGTGGCGAGCCCCACGCGCAGCGCCTTCCTCCTCGGGGTCGCGGCAGGCGTGCTCTTCGGGCTCGTCGCCGGACTGATGAAGTCCTTCCTGTACGACGCGACGCACGGCGGCGTCCTGCAGCTGCTCACCTCGTGGACCACGTGGGCGCTCGCGGTGATCGGGATCGTCGCCGTGGTGACCAACCAGCACGCCTACCGGTTCGCGCGGCTGTCCGCGTCGATGCCGGTCCTCAACGTCGTCGACGGCGTGGTCGCGCTGGTCTTCGGGGTCGTCGCCTTCCAGGAGGTGCTGCGGCACTCGCCGTTCTTCCTCACCATCCAGATCCTCGGCTTCGCCGCGATCGCGGTCGGGCTGATCATCGTCAGCCTGCTCGAGGACCACGACACGTCGGCGCAGCCAGCCGGGCGCGTCGAGGATCGGATGGGATACTGAGCGGCCGTCACGTCGAGGAAGGGGGGTACATGGACACGAGTCCCGACCCAGCCTCGACGGTCGAGCACTTCGACGTGGTGATCATCGGCAGCGGCGCCGGGGGCGGCACCATGGCCCACGCCCTGTCCTCCACCGGGGCACGCGTCCTGCTCGTCGAGCGCGGGCACGCCGTACCTCAGGAGGCCGAGAACTGGGACCCCGCCGCGGTCTGGCGGGACAACCGCTACCGTCCCGACGAGCGGTGGCTCGACGGGCGCGGCCGACCCTTCCTGCCCTTCGTGCACTACGTCGTCGGCGGCAACACCAAGTTCTGGGGGAGCGTCCTCTACCGCCTGCGTCCCGACGACTTCGACGAGATCGAGCACGTCGACGGCGTCTCCCCCGCCTGGCCGATCGACTACCAGACGCTCGAGCCCTGGTACGACGAGGCCGAGCGGCTCTACCAGGTGCACGGGCAGCACGGGTCGGACCCGACGGACGCCGAGCGTAGCCCGTTCCCCTATCCGCCCGTCCCGCACGAGCCGGTGATCCTCGAGCTGGTGAACCGGCTCCGCGCCGAGGGGCTGCATCCCTCGCACCTCCCGCTGGGCCTGGTCTCCCCCGGGCTGCCGGGCGGGTGCATCCTGTGCAGCACCTGCAACTCCTTCCCGTGCCGGATCCGGGCCAAGAGCGACGCGGACACCATGTGCGTCGAGCCGGCTCTGACCTCTCCGACCGTCGTCATGTGGACCGGAGCGCGCGCGCACCGGCTGGTCACGGACGCGAAGGGGCGCCGGGTCACCGGGGTGGAGATCGAGCGGTCCGGCGAGATGGTCTGCGTGGAGGCGACGACGGTGGTGGTCGCGTGCGGAGCGGTGAACTCCGCTGCGCTGCTGCTCCGGTCCGCCAACGAGCACCACAAGAACGGGCTCGGCAACAGCTCGGGGCTGGTCGGCCGCCGCTACATGGCGCACCTCTCGACGATGATGGAGGCCTTCCACCCCTTCAACGTCAACCCGACGGTGTTCCAGAAGACCGTGTCCATCAACGACTTCTACCGCGCCGGGGGCGGACGGACCTATCCCCTGGGCCACATCCAGTCCCAGGGCCGGGCGCACGGCGCCATCGCACAGGCGGTGGCGCCGTTCCTTCCGAGGTGGGCCTGTGACAGCTTCGTCTCGCGCGGCGTGGACTGGCTCGCGATGTCCGAGGACCTCCCCCGCGAGGCCAACCGGGTGACGGTCGAGCCCGACGGCCGCATCCGCGTCACCTACCGTCCCAACAACGTGGCCCCGCACGCGGAGCTTGTGCTGGAGACCAAGCGGATGCTCAAGCGCCTCGGGTTCTGGACGGTGATCACCCACTCCTTCAAGGTGCAGAACACCACCCACCAGTGCGGCACGCTGGTGTTCGGCGACGACCCGAAGACGTCCGTCCTCGACACCTTCTGCCGCAGCCACGACGTCGAGAACCTCTTCGTCGTCGACGCGTCCTTCTTCCCCTCCTCCGCGGCGGTCAACCCGGGCCTGACCATCATCGCCCAGGCCCTGCGCGTCGCGGACCATCTCGTCCAGCACGACCTCAACTAGCCGAGAAGAGTCCCTGTGCGCGTCCGTTCCTTCAGTCACGTCGCCATCACCGTCTCCGACTTCAACGAAGCGGTGCGGTTCTACTGGGACACCTTCGGCGCTCCGGTCGTCGGGGTCTCGGACACCCCTCCGGAGCGGGTCCGCAGCTTCTTCGGGGTCGACGGCGCGGAGCCGACGTGCAAGATCGGCTGGGTCCGGGTCCCCGGCGGCGCGACGATCGAGATCTTCGAGTTCCAGCCGCAGCAGCCCCCCGTGGACGTCGTATGGAACCGCCTCGGCCCCACGCACATCTCCTTCAACGTCCGCGACACCGCCCGCTGGCACCGCTACCTGCAGGACAAGGGCGTCGAGATCGTGTCGCCGCCGGAGAAGTCACCGCACGGTCACACGTTCTTCTTCGTGAAGGACCCGGACGGGAACCTGATCGAGCTGATCGACAACTTGCACATGCGGCACGTGCTCCGGTGGCTCGGCCCGCTGGGCGGCGTGGTGTTCCGCCGCACGATGTACAAGCAGTACTACCGGCCGAAGGTCTCAGCACAGCAGCGATGAGGTCGAGGGACGCGGTCGGTCTGCCCTCACATGGACGTGCTGATGGAAGGCATCGTGTTCGGGGAGTCTCCGCGTTGGCATGCGGACCGGCTGTGGTTCTCCGACTGGGGAGCTGGCCGGGTCTTCTCCGTCGCGCCCGGCGGCCCACCGAGGGTCGAGGTGGAGCACGACTCCTTCCCGATGTGCATCGACTTCCGGCCCGATGGACGGCTTCTGGTCGTCTCGTCGGCGGGGCGCAGGGTGCTGCTGCGCGGCAGCGACGGAGCGCTTGCGCCGTACGCGGACCTGTCCGCGGTGTCGACGAGGCCGTGGAACGACATCGTGGTCGACGGACGTGGGAATGCCTATGTGAACAACATCGGGTTCGACTTCCCGGGTGATCAGTTCAGTCCCGGGCTCATCGCGCTCGTCACGCCGGAGGGCCGGGTGGCTGCCGTCGCGGACGGGCTGGCCTTCCCCAACGGGATGGCCGTCACCGCGGACGGCTCCACGCTGATCGTGGCGGAGTCGTATGGCGAGAGGCTGACGGCGTTCGACATAGCCGTCGACGGGACCCTCACGGATCGTCGTGAGTGGGCCCCCACTCCGGGGGATCATCCCGACGGGATCTGCCTCGACGCGACAGGGGCGCTCTGGTACGCCGACGTCGGGAGGAAGCACTGCGTTCGCGTCCGCGAGGGTGGCGAGATACTCACCACGATCGACCTCGACAGGGGTGCGTTCGCGTGCGCACTCAGCAGAGGCAGTGAGCCCGAGCTGTACGTGGTCGCGCAGGACTGGGCAGGGCCCGGCTCCATCGGCGGTGCGACCGGTCAGCTTGTGAGGTTCCGCGCACCCGAGCCTGGCGCCGGCCACCCGTGACGCTGCTCGACCGGCGCCTTCCTACGCCTCGCCGCCCTCGTCGGGGTCGTCGTACTCGTCGTGCTCCTCGCTGTGGCGTTCGGCTGCCGCGTGGGCGAGTTGCCACGCCAGCGCGGTGACGTCGGACTCCCGGGAGCCGTCAGGCAGGTCGTCGGCAGCTTGCCGGACGGCCCAGCCCGGGGGCCCCTCGGTGCCCGGAGCCTCAGGAAGCGGAGACATCGGCGTTCCTTCCGCTCAGGGGGCTATCGATGAACCTACTCCCGAAGGGCCCGATCTCTACCGCACAGCGTCGATGAGATGCCGCGTGGAGTGCGCCACGAGCGGCCCCCGGTGGCGGATCAGGTCGTCGAGCTCCAGCAGCCTCACGCCATACCTGTCGACCGAGAAGTCCGGGACCCACCACACGCACTTGCGGAGGATCCAGACGACGGCTCCGATGTCGCGGAACTCCATCCGGCAGCGAGCCGTGCGCAGGTCTGTGACGGTCAGTCCCACCTCCTCCGCCGCCGCGACCTCACGCCGGGGGTCTCGGCCCCGCCGTTGCTCGGGAAGGGGCCCGAGGAAGAGCTCGATGAGCTCGAACGCCGACCCCGGCCCCACGTGCTGGGCGAAGTAGTGCCCACCCGGCACGAGCACGCGATGGATCTCCGACCAGTCCGGCCGCACCGGATGCCGGGCCGTCACCAGCTCGAAGGACTGGTCGGGGAAGGGCAGCGGCCCGCCGGCCTCCGTCTCGTGCACCTCGACCGACCGCGGGCCGAGCAGCGCCCGCGCGCGCCTCGCGTTCGGGGGCCACGCCTCGGTGACGCACATCCGCTCGGGCAGCGCCGGCGCCTCGGATATCACCTCGCCGCCACCGGTATCGATGTCCAGCGCGGACCCGACACGTGCGAGCCGACCGGCAAGCAGGCGGGAGTATCCCCATGGCGGGCGTTCCTCCGTCGCGCGGCCGCTCAGCCACCCGAAGCCCCACCCTGTGACGTCCGCCGACTCGGCCTCGGCGACCAGCTCATCGAAGGTGCGCATGTCTGAAGGGTGCCCCATGAGGGTCTGACCTGCGCTGATCGTCACTCGACCCCCGACGTCACCGTGGCGGGGCCACCACAGTTCGGAGGATCCAGGTCCGCGTACCTTCTCGCCGGTCTTGCCGGCATGCTCGCTCTCGCCGCACTCACCGCAGGTTGCACAGGCGGCGGCCACACCGACGACACGGGCTCGAGGACACCCGCGGCTGTCCATCTGCCGCGACACCGCTCTGGTCCGAGCGGTACTCGTGGAAGGACTCACGCAGCCAAGAACGTGACCGACCCTCCCCTGGCCGGGGAGGGTCGGTCATGCCGGCCGCTGCGTGAGGGCGGGCCCCTGCGACATGCCGGGCAGGCTGCACCATGGCCTGCTGGCGACGGACAGCGTAAGCCGGCATTTTCGGACCGGCAACTGTACTTGAACCTCTTATTACCTTGCTCGCGCACGCAGCGTCGTTCTGGGCGGGGTGCCGGCTCGTCCCTCGGTGGACGGATCGGCCCTGGATCCCGCCAGGTACGCCCTCACGACGGTCGGCGAGATGCTGGTGCCCGGCCGGCAGTCCGACTCCGAGCAGGGCCGGCTGGTGAACTACGTCTACTTCACAGCGACCCTCGACGCCGCGACGTGCGCGGGGACGAGGAGCCCATCGGCAAGGACCTCGAGCAGCGGTCGGACGGCGGCCTCGTCCAGGTTGCCCTGGTCCGCCACGGAGGCGACACCGCCGACCAGACGGCAGAGATGCACGCTGCCGATGTCCTCGCGCAGGACGTGCTCGGCACGCAGCCGCTCGACGATCCGGTCGGTGGCGGTGGTGAGGACCTGACACTTGTGCCAGATGGGCGAGGATTCGTCGCCCATGGCCGAGGTGATCTTGGCCGGGCCGCCCCTGTGCAGGCTGATCAGTCCGACGTACGCGGCGAACCAGGCGAGCAGCAGGTCACGAGGGTCACCCTCGTGGGCCAGGGCCTTGTCGGCCGCCTCGTCCACTCGGTCGACCCAGCTCTGCATGATCGCGTCGATGAGGTTCTCACGGGTCGGAAAGTGGCGGTAGAGCGTCCCCGAGCCGACGCCGGCCTTCTTCGCGACCAGATCGAGCGAGGCGTCGTACCCCTGCTCGCGAAAGACCTCGCGAGCGACCTCCACGATGCGGTCCCGGTTGCGCTTCGCGTCGGCGCGCATGAACACCTCTCAGAGAAGGATGTGATCGGCTTGCTAAACGGAGACAGTCTCCGTATCCTGGAACGAACCGGAGTCGCTCTCCACTTTAGTCTACGTCGGCCCGATCGGCCAGAACAGGACTCCCTCCTGATGTCCAAGACCCTCATGTCCGCTGCCCGTACGACGGTGCGCCGCGGCGCCCGGCACGCCGCCACCCGCGACGTCCACAGTTCCCGGCAGGTGCGTCGCGAGCTCCCCCGCGACCTCCCGCCCAACGCCGGCCGGGCCGCCGCCGGGATCGCGGTCGTCCTGGTGGCGCAGCTGATGCTGATCCTCGACGCGACCGTCGTCAACGTCGCGCTGCCGCACATCGACGAGGCCCTCGACTTCGGCCCAGCGGGCCTGTCGTGGGTCCTGAACGCCTACACCCTCGCGTTCGGTGGCCTGCTGCTGCTCGGTGGACGCCTTGGCGACGTGTTCGGCCGCCGCCGCACCTTCGAGATCGGCCTGTCCGTCTTCACCCTCGCGTCCCTCGCCGGCGGTCTCGCCCAGGGCCCCGCCTGGCTGGTCGCCGCCCGGGGCCTGCAGGGTTTGGGCGCGGCGCTGGCCGCGCCCGGCGTGCTCGCGCTACTCACCACAAGCTCCCCCGACGAGGCCGCCCGCAACCGGGCACTGGCACTGTTCGGCGCAGTGACGTCGGGCGGTATGTCGCTCGGGCTGCTGCTAGGCGGCGCCGTCACCGACCTCGGCTCATGGCGCTGGACGCTCTTCATCAACATCCCGATCGGCATCGCCGTGCTGTCGCTGACCCGGCGAGTGCTCGACGAGACCCCGCTGCGACCGGGACGCTTCGATCTCCTCGGCGCGCTCGCCGCGACCCTCGGTTCAGTCAGCGTCGTGTGGGCACTGATCGAGGCGCCTCAGCACGGCTGGGGCTCGGCCCGCACCATCGGCGGCCTCACCCTCGGCGCGCTGCTGCTCGCCGCGCTCGCGGTCACCGAGACCCGGGCGTCGCATCCGATGATCCAACCGACCCTGCTCCGCAACCGTCAGCGGCTCAGCGGTCTCGCCATCATCGCCCTGGTCGTGGGTGGACAGATGTCGATGTTCTTCCTCGCAGTGCAGTACCTCGAGCGTCAGCTGGGCCTCGGTCCGTTCAGGACCGGCCTCGCGTTCCTGCCGCTGACCCTCGGCATCTTCACCATGTCCCGCGTCACCCCACGGCTACTGGCGCGCCTGGGACGCACCCCGATGTTCGTGATCGGCACCATCGGCCTCGCGATCAGCTTCGCCTGGCTGAGCCAGGCGTCGGCCGGCGAGACGTATCTCAGCGGTGCGTTCGGCCCGATGCTGCTCAACGGCGTGTCGGCCGGGTTCGTGTTCATGCCCGCCACCTCCTCGGTGCTCTCCGGGGTCGCTCCTGAGCACGCCGGATCCGCCTCGGGCCTCCTGCAGACCTTCCAGCAGCTCGGCGGCGCAATCGGGCTCGCCGTCATCGTGTCCGTGTACGCCGCCGGTGCACGACCGGGTGAGTTCCTTCCAGGGGCCGAGCACGCCTTCGAGACCTCGGCCCTCTTCGCCCTCACCGCACTGGCCGTCGCCATCCTCGCGGTGGCAACCCGTCGTCACCGCCCGGCCGACGACCTGCGCCCGAAGCCCCACCCTGAGCAGGAGCCCCACCTGACCGAGGCGGCCTGATCACGGCGCGAGGTCCCGCCGGGTCACCCGGCGAGACCTCGTACATCCGTCGACCTCGTAGCTGTCCTGCTATCCCGTGGAGGCGGCCTTCACCTTGCCGAAACGGCTCGCCCCCTGCCAGCCGTCGATCAGGAACGGCTTGTCCTTGGCGCCGCCGGGGTTCGGCGCGAGCGTGTACGCCACCGCCTTCGTGCCGTCGACGCTGACCGGACGCCCACTCCTGCGATCGGTCAGGTTGAACCGGAAAGAGATCTTCAGCGCGACTCTCAGCCTCGGGGTCCCGTGCACGGAGACCAGTCGAACGCGACCGGACAACAGCTTGCGCTGGGACACCGGTTGTGTCGTCGTGCTGTTGCCCAACGTGTAGGCGGTGTGGCCGGCGACGTCGACGTAGGTGAGCGACAGCACGGCGTTCAGAGCGTTCCGGTCGCGGATCCCGGACGCGCTGAGCTTCGCGACGTCAGCGTCCCACGCCCGTCGTGCCACCGGAGTCATGTACGCCCGGAACGGTGCGAAGTCGGCCTTGGCGAAGGTGACGGCCTGCATGAGCTTCGGCAGGAACGAGCCCTCCAGGGTCAACAGGGACATCTCGCACTCGCCCGCGGTGACCTGCGCCGCTCCGAACTTGGCCGCGGTCGGCCCGCTCGCGGGCTTCAGGTGGTGGCACGGGTTCGCATCGGGCGTGCCGCTAGAACTGGCACTGGACGTCGGTGCGCTGGAGCTCTCGGACTGACCGCTACAGCCTCCGACGGCCATCACCAGAACCGCCACTGAGATAGCGATCGCAGCGCGGAAGCGTAGGCCCGTCATGCCAGCGCATCCCTGAACGTGACTCACACCGACCAATCTAACCGGTGCCGCGATCGGCGCGGGTCGTTCGGATCTCTTGTGAGGAGAGGAAATCGGCGTCACCGATGCGGACGGTCACCGTGGTCCACTACCCGTCGCTCGAGGTTCTCCGATCTATTACCCGGCGGACCTGACTGGGACTACCCATTCGGGCGCGAGAGGACCCAGGACCATCGGATCTGCGTAGTCGCCCTCGACCCACGCCGAGCCGCGCAGCGTTCCCTCCTCAGGCGCGGCCTTCGTCAAGGCGAGCTTCAGGGGCGCGACCTTCCGATTCTCCGATCTCAGCGGTGTGACCATGCGGAGCGTCGATGTGGATGGACTCGACATCGACAGCCACGACCTGTTCTTCGGCAGCCTCTTCGTCAACGGGGTCGACGTTGTGCCGCTCGTGGATGCCGAGCTCAACCGGCAGTTCCCGGGGCGGGAGCTGCAGAAGGCGCAGACGCCCGAGGGCCTGCGCGAAGCCTGGGTCGCGGTGTCTTGGGTCGCCTCAAGGTATCCCTTCTCCTTTGGAGAGCCAGGACGCTCGAGGCGTGAGTCTCCGCCTCGGCAACAGTGCACTCCGACGGCCACCAGGTCACTCTCCACGACCGCGCCTGATACAACCCTTCCCGCTCGATGGTTGAGTGGTTGACGCCCCGCCGTACCCTGCCGCTGTCCGGCATGATCGCCGGTTCGCGGGACCCTGAGGCCACGTCCGGAACCGCGATCCGCGCGGATGTCTGCCGATGAGCGGGCGGTCGGTGACACGTTCGAGAGCTGGGGCTATGAA
>JAWWPF010000082.1:0-2628 GCA_033850795.1 Nocardioidaceae bacterium
CTCCTGCCGGTCGGCCCGACGGAGCACGAGGCCCCACAGCTCGACGAGGAACGGTACGTCGCCGATCGTCGCCTGACGCATCGACACCGGTTGCCGGCTCATCGCGAGACCCCTGTCCTCATGCAGCCTGAAAGACCCAGTGCGCGAGACTGTGCCCGCCCTCCCTCACCGCAGGAGCCTCTCTTGTTACCGGGTCTCGCCTCGCTCGTCAACGTCACGACCGTCCTCGCCGGCGCGACGGCTGGTGTGCTGCTCGGGAACCGGCTGCCGGTACGGACCAGGGAGCTGGTCACCGACGCGCTCGGACTGGTCACCCTGCTGATCGCGGCGACGTCCGCCATGGAGGTCCTCTCCCCGGACCTCTCCGACAAGGTGGGCGACAGCGCGCCGATGCTGATCGTGCTCGGCTCGCTCCTCATCGGCGGGATCGTGGGATCCCTGCTCCGGCTGGAGCAGCGCGTCGAGGGGTTCGGGGCGTGGCTGCAGCGGCGGCTCGCAGGCGAGGCGGGGTCGGCGGAGCGGGCGAGGTTCATCGAGGGGTTCGTGGTCGCGTCACTGGTCTTCTGCACCGGGCCGCTCACGATCCTCGGAGCGCTCAACGACGGGCTCGGCAACGGGGCCGACCAGATCCTGCTCAAGTCGGTCCTCGACGGCTTCGCTGCGGTCGCGTTCGCGGCGTCGTTCGGCTGGGGAGTGGCGGCGAGCGTGGTCACCATCGTCGTCGTCCAGGGCGGACTGACCCTCCTGGGACTCGCGCTGGGCGACGTACTGCCCGACGCAGAGCTCGCGGCGATCACCGCGGCGGGAGGGCTGCTGCTGGTCGGCGTCGCGCTCCGGCTGCTGCGGATCCGCGAGATCCCGGTGGCCGACCTCCTCCCCGCTCTGCTCGTGGCGCCGCTGCTCGTGGAGGTCGCCGCCGCCGTACATGGCTGAGCGGCTGGTGTGAATAGCCCTGACCTAGCCCGATTACGCCATGTTCTGGCCCGTGTGGCGCATTGACGTAACGGTTTGGTGACGAGAGTGTTCCCGGAAGCGCGCCCACCACTGGTGACATTACGGTGGCCGTGCTGAGCCCGGCGTGATCGGGGGGTCCGGGCAGCGGTGAAGTGCACTCACTAGAAGAAAGGTTCACAACGTGAATCGATCCACCATCGCCTCCAGGCGGTTCAAGCGGCTGACGGCCACGGCCGCTCTGGGCGCCTCCCTGGGGCTCTCCCTCGTCGCCTGTGGCAGCGACGGCAGCTCGGGGAGCGCCAGCGACAGCCCGAGCGCGTCGGCGAGCGAGTCGACGAGCACCGGGACCTCGCCGTCGGCCTCGGAGTCGGCGGCTTCCATGACCAACGACAAGTGCGCGGCGGGAGCGACCAGCGCAGACTCGTTCAAGGCGGGCGGGATCCTCCCGGAGACCGGCAACCTGGCCTTCCTCGGGCCCCCGGAGATCTCCGGCGTCGGGCTCGCGATCTCCGACATCAACGCGGCGGGCGGCGTCAACGGCGTCAAGGGCTGCTACGACATCCAGGACTCGGGCGACTCGACCGACCTCTCGATCTCGACGGCCTCGGCTGGCAACCTGGTCGCCGGCAAGCCGTCGGTGGTCATCGGTGCGGCCTCGTCCAGCGTCTCGCTGAACGTCGTCGACACCTTCGCCGCCAACAAGATCACCGAGGTCTCGCCCGCCAACACGGCGGTCGACCTGTCGGGCTACTCGCCGTTCTACTTCCGCACGGCTCCGCCGGACGGCGTCCAGGGCAACGCGCTGGGCACGCTGATCCTCCAGGACGGCTACACCAACATCGGCTTCCTGGTCTTCAACGACACCTACGGCACCGGTCTCCGCAACGCCGTCCAGGCGACGCTCGAGGCCGGAGGCGGCAAGTGCGTCTACGGCTGCAAGGGTGACGGCGACGAGTTCCCCGCCGGTCAGACCACCTTCTCGGCCGAGGTCCAGGCGGTCAACGCCACCAAGCCCGACGCGATCGTGATCCTGGCCTTCGACGAGACCAAGTCGATCGTTCCCGAGCTGGCGCAGTCGGGCTTCGACATGTCGAAGACCTACTACTCCGACGGCAACACCGCCGACTACTCGGCGGACTTCCAGCCCGGCACCCTCGAGGGTGCTCAGGGCACGATCCCGGGTGCCGACCCCGACCAGGGGTTCAAGGACAAGCTGGTGGCCTTCGAGAAGCTCGCCGCCGGCGACGACCTGAAGGACTTCGCCTACGGTGCCGAGTCCTACGACGCCACCATCCTGGCTGCGCTCGCCGCCGCCAAGGGCAAGGCGAACGACTCCGTGACGGTGCAGAAGAACTTCGCCGCCGTCTCGGGTGCCACCCAGGGCACGGAGTGCACGTCCTACGCCGACTGCCTGGCGCTGATCCAGAGCGGTTCGGAGATTCGCTACAAGGGTCCCTCGGGCATCGGCCCGATCGACGACGAGAACGACCCGTCCTCGGCGTTCGTCGGGATCTACCAGTTCGACCACAACAACAAGAACATCCTGAGCGGCACGGTCGAGGGTTCCAAGCAGTAGTCGACCGACCCACTCACTGGGTTACTTGAGAGAGGGCCCCCGGACCACTGGTCGGGGGGCTCCTCTGTCTACCCCGGCGAGCTTCGGCCTGGGTCCCC
>JAWWPF010000092.1:0-4329 GCA_033850795.1 Nocardioidaceae bacterium
CGGTGCGCCGGGCCAGGTCGGCGTTGGCGCGCAGGTGCCGGATCTCGCCGTGGATCGGCATCACGTTGCTGGGCTGCACGATGTTGTAGGCGTAGAGCAGCTCACCGGCCGAGGCGTGGCCCGACACGTGCACCAGGGCGTTGCCCTTGTGCACCACGTTGGCGCCCCACCGCGACAGGCCGTTGATCACCCGGTAGACGGCGTTCTCGTTCCCGGGGATCAGGGAGGAGGCGAGGATGACGGTGTCGCCCTCCTCGATGTGCACGAAGTTGTGGTTGCGCTGGGCGATCCGGGACAGCGCGGAGAGCGGCTCCCCCTGCGAGCCGGTGGAGATCAGCACGGTCCGCTCGGGCGGGTGGTCGGCCAGCTCCTTGGCGTCGACCAGGGTGTTCAGTGGCACGGTGAGGTAGCCGAGCTCGCGGGCGATCCCCATGTTGCGGACCATCGAGCGCCCGACGTAGGCGACCTTGCGCCCGTGTGCGACGGCCGCGTCCATCACCTGCTGGACCCGGTGCACGTGCGAGGCGAAGCAGGCCACGATGATCCGCTGCGAGCGGCTGGTGTGGAACACCCGGTCGAGCACCGGACCGATCTCGGCCTCCGAGGTGGTGAAGCCGGGCACCTCCGCGTTGGTGGAGTCGACCATGAACAGGTCGACGCCCTCGACCCCGAGCCGGGCGAAGGACCGCAGGTCGGTGATGCGGTGGTCGAGCGGGAGCTGGTCCATCTTGAAGTCACCGGTGTGCAGCACGGTCCCGGCGCCGGTGCGGATCGCAACCGCGAGCGCGTCGGGGATCGAGTGGTTGACCGCGACGAACTCGAGGGCGAACGGCCCGAGCTGCAGGGTGTCCCCCTCCTTGACGACGTGCTGCACGGTCTCCTTGAGCCGGTGCTCGCGCAGCTTCGGGGTGAGCAGGGCCAGGGTCAGCTGGGAGCCGACCAGCGGGATGTCGCCGCGCTCGCGCAGGAGGTATGGCGTCGCGCCGATGTGGTCCTCGTGGCCGTGTGTCAGGACCAGGGCCTCGACCTTGTCGAGCCGGTCCCGGATCGGGTCGAAGTCGGGGAGGATCAGGTCCACGCCGGGGTGATGGTCCTCGGGGAACAGCACCCCGCAGTCCACGACGAGCAGCCGGCCGTCGTACTCGAAGACGGTCATGTTGCGTCCGACGTCCCCGAGCCCGCCGAGCGGGATGATCCGCAGGCCCTCGTTCGGGAGCGGGCCGGGGGCGGAGAGCTCGGGTTGTGGTCGGCTCATACAGTGGCTTCCTTCATCAGTCCGGAGCTGGTCAGCACGTCCCGCAGGTGGGCCGTGAGTGCCTCATCGGCCGGCACCAGCGGGAGGCGTACGTTGCGGTTGGGCAGCACGCCGAGCAGCTGCAGGGCGGCCTTGGCGGTCATGGCGCCCTGGGCGGTGGTCATCACCGCGTCCACCACCGGGACGAGGTCCCGGTAGAGCCCGAGCGCCGCGGTGAGGTCACCACGGTCCACGGCGTCGACGAGCGCGGCGTACCGATCCCCGGCGACATGCCCGACCACGGAGACGATCCCACAGCCTCCGTGGGTCAGCCAGCCGAGGTTCAGCACGTCGTCGCCGGAGTAGAACGCCAGATCGGTCTCGGTCATGATGCGCACGCCGCGGGCCAGGTCGCCCACGGCGTCCTTGACGGCGACGATCCGGTCGTGGGCCGCGACCCTGCGGTAGGTGTCCTCGCCGATCGCGACCCCGGCGCGGCCGGGGATGTCGTAGAGCATGACCGGCAGTCCCGAGGCGTCCGCGACCGCCTCGAAGTGTGCGACCAGCCCGGGCTGGGTCGGCTTGCTGTAGTACGGCGTCACGACCAGGACGCCGTGCGCCCCGACCTTCTCGGCCTGGACGGCGAGCTCGACGGAGTGCGCGGTGTCGTTCGTGCCGACGCCGGCGACGACCTTGATCCGGTGCCCCACCGCCTCGAGGACGGCCCGCAGGACCCGGCCGGCCTCCTCGGTGCTGACGGTCGGGGACTCCCCCGTGGTGCCGGAGACCACCACGCCGTCGTGACCGTGGTCGGCGAGGTGCTCCGCGACCCGGGCCGTGCCGTCGAGGTCGACGGACCCGTCGTCGTGGAAGGCGGTGACCATCGCGGTGAGGACCCGCCCGAACGGGGCGGCAGGGAGCGTGCCGGACGTCATGGTCCTCAGGCTATCGGGTCACCTCCCCCGGATGATGTCGTCACGGCTCGCGCCGCCGGACGTTCCACAACCAGCCGTTGAGTGGTTCAGCAGGGAGGCAGCCGTGGCCTGGTCCTACACGACACCCCGACGACTGGCGGCCGAGATCTTCGGCACCTTCTGGCTGGTCCTGGCGGCTGCGGCAGCGCGGTCCTGGCAGCATCCGTCCCGAACGTCGGGATCGGCTACCTCGGAGTGGCGCTGGCGTTCGGCCTCACCGTGCTGACGATGGCGTACGCGGTCGGACACATCAGCGGAGGCCACGTCAACCCCGCCGTCACCGTGGGTCTGGCGACCGTCAGGCCCAAGGGCTTCGCGCCGCTGACCATCGGGCTCACGCTGACGGCGATCCACCTGGTGTCGATCCCTGTCGACGACACCTCGGCCAAGCCGGCCCGCTCGACCCCCCCTCTTCCCCGGCGCCGACGCGCTGGGCCAGCTCTGGGTGTTCTGGCTCGCGCCGCTCGTGGGCGGGCCTGGTGGCCGGCGCGACGTACGCACTGCTGTTCGGCCGCGGGACCGACGTGGTGCCACTCACCGAGGCGACGCGGGCCTGAGCCTCTCCCACCAGACGAAGTCGAAGGCCGGGTCGCCGTCGGGGTGCGGCTCGCGCCTGCTCTCCCGCCACTGCGCACGGTCGAAGTCCGGGTAGTAG
Organism: Nocardioidaceae bacterium; assembly: GCA_033850795.1. Lineage (GTDB taxonomy): Bacteria > Actinomycetota > Actinomycetes > Propionibacteriales > Nocardioidaceae > Nocardioides_B. The sequence continues at coordinate 2,864 of JAWWPF010000092.1, forward strand.
GTGTCCCCGGCGGGCGAGTGGTGGACCTCGGTGATCACCTGCGCGTCGGCGAGGTCCACGGCGTCGGCGTACACCTGTCCCCCGCCGATCACCATCACGTCCCCCTCGAACGCCTGCGCCTGCTCGACGCCGTCGGCGACCGAGTGCACGACGAAGACGCCGTCCGCGGACCAGAGGCGGTCGCGGGTCACCACGACGTTGGTGCGGTAGGGCAGGGGGTGCCCGATGCTCTCGTAGGTCCGGCGGCCCATCAGCACGGTGTTGCCACGCGTGGTGGCGCGGAAGTGCCGGAGGTCGTCTGGCAGGCTCCACGGGATGTCGCCGCCGTGGCCGATCACGCCGTTCGCCGCGACCGCCGCGACCATCACCACCCGCTTGCCGCTCACCGGCAGCCCCGACCGCAGCCCGACCGCCGGCTCATACGGCGATCGGGGCCTTGATGCCGGGGTGCGGGTCGTAGCCCTCCAGCCGGATGTGCTCGAGGTCGAAGGCGTCGAGGGCGGTGACCGAGGGGTCCAGGTGCAGGACCGGCAGCCGCCGCGGCTCGCGGCTCAGCTGCAGCCGGGCCTGCTCGAGGTGGTTGCTGTACAGGTGCGCGTCGCCCAGCGTGTGCACGAAGTCGCCGACCTCGAGCCCGGTGACCTGGGCGACCATGTGGGTGAGCAGGGCGTACGACGCGATGTTGAACGGCACGCCCAGGAAGACGTCGGCGGAGCGCTGGTAGAGCTGGCAGGACAGCCGTCCCGGCCCGGACGCCGACGGCGCGACGTAGAACTGGAAGAGCGCGTGGCAGGGCGCGAGGGCCATCTGCGGGATGTCCGCGACGTTCCAGGCCGAGACGAGGTGCCGGCGCGAGTCGGGGTCGCTGCGGATGGCCTCCACCACCTGGGCGATCTGGTCCACGTGCCCGCCGTCGGGCGTGGGCCACGAGCGCCACTGGTAGCCGTAGACGGGGCCCAGGTCGCCGTCCGCGTCAGCCCACTCGTCCCAGATGGTCACGCCCCGGTCCTGCAGCCACTTGACGTTGGTGTCGCCGCGCAGGAACCACAGCAGCTCGGCGAAGACGGACCGGGTGTGCACCTTCTTGGTGGTCACCAGCGGGAAGCCCTCGGAGAGGTCGAAGCGCATCTGGTGACCGAAGACGCTGCGGGTCCCGGTGCCGGTGCGGTCGCCCTTGTCGATGCCTTCGTCGAGGACGCGCCGGAGCAGGTCGAGGTACTGCTGCACCGCGTCAACCTAGCACCGGCCCACGGGCGACAATGACGCCATGAGCACCCCTGTCGCCGACGTGTCGGTCCGGGTCGGCTGGGCCGACGACGCCCCCGCCATCGCGGAGGTCCAGGTCGCCGCGTGGCGACAGGAGTACGCCGGGCTCCTGCCGGACGAGGTCCTGGGCTCCTTCGACGCCGAGGGGTTCGCGGCGGCGTGGCACGAGGCGATGAGCCGTCCGGGCGACGCCCGCAACC
>JAWWPF010000169.1:0-8594 GCA_033850795.1 Nocardioidaceae bacterium
CGCTCATTCCGGTTGAGGCGGCGCTCATTCCGGTGCCCGCGGTATGGCGCTGCCGGGGCGTCTCGCCTCCCGGCCCTGCCGCACCCGTGTCGTCGCACTGTCACCACGGGCGTTCGGGCGGTCCGGCCGCGTGGGGCAGTGGTGTACGTCGACCGAGCCTCTGAGCTCCGGCGGCCGTGGCGCGGGTTGATTTCGAGGGGCTCTTTCAGGGCGCCTCAACCGAAATTGGCGCCTCCTCAACGGGAACTAGCGCCGTCTCAACCGGATCCAGCGCCGTCTCAACCGGATTTAGCGCCGGCTCAACGGGAATGAGCGCCGGCTCAACGGGTTCCGGCGGGCCTTCGGAAATACGGGTGACGGAGCAGGCCAGGCGGTGTAGCGTCATCGGGCTCCCACCACCCTTGTGAGGTCCGCGCGTGCCCGCTTCCACGTCCCCGACCCGTCCCGACCACAACGTCACCGCCGGCGACCCCGACCTGTCCGAGGAGCAGCGGCACCTCGACGCCGCCCGCGCCGCGCTGGCCCGGATGCGCGACCGTACGTCGGCGCTCGACTCCTCCGCCGCCGGCGACTGGGTCAGCCAGAAGTTCCTCGAGTCGGCGCTCTACCGCCGGATGAAGGCCCTCGCCGACGACCCCACCGTGCCGCTGTTCTTCGGCCGCCTCGACTACACCGATGACCACCAGGACGCCCGGGGCGAGCGGTTCTACGTCGGCCGCCGGCACATCAGCGACGAGGTCGGCGACCCGATGGTCGTGGACTGGCGGGCCCCGATCAGCCTCGCGTTCTACCGGGCCAGCCGCACCGAGCCGATGGGCGTCGAGCTGCGCCGCCGCTTCGGCTTCCAGCACGGGCGGATGACGGCGTACGAGGACGAGGCGCTGCTGCAAGGCGTCAGCACCGAGCACTCGACGATCCTCGAGGCCGAGATCGAGCGTCCCCGGGTGGGTCCGATGCGCGACATCGTCGCCACCATCCAGCCCGAGCAGGACGTGATCGTCCGCTCGGACCTCGAGGAGTCCGTGTGCGTCCAGGGCGCACCGGGCACCGGAAAGACGGCCGTCGGCCTGCACCGGGCCGCCTTCCTGCTCTACACCCACCGCGACCAGCTCTCCCGCCAGGGCGTCCTCGTGGTCGGCCCGAACGCCTCCTTCCTGCGCTACATCGGCGACGTCCTCCCCGCGCTCGGCGAGATCGACGCCGCCCAGACCACGATCGAGGAGCTCGTCGGCGCGACGCTGGCCCGGATCAACCCGAAGTACGCCATCCGAGGCACCGACGACGCCCGGGTCGCCACACTCAAGGGCGACGCCCGCTTCGCCACCGTGGTGCACCGGGCCCTGTGGTCCCAGGTGCAGGTCCCCAGCGAGGGCCTGCTGGTCCCCCGCGGCGCACGACGCTGGCGCCTCGCGCCGTACGAGGTGGAGGAGATCCTCGCCGAGCTCCGGGCCCGCGGCGTGCGCTACGGGGCGGCGCGCGGGATGCTCGCGCAGCGCCTGGCGAACGGCCTGCTGGTCAAGATGGAGCTGTCCGGTGAGTCCCCCGACGACCGCGTCCAGGACGCGGTGGCGCGCAGCCGGGAGGTCCGCAAGTACGTCGACCAGGTCTGGCCGGCGGTCGACCCCGCGCGGCTGGTGCTGCGGCTGCTCGGCGACCCCGACTTCCTGGCCACCGTGGCCGACGGTGTGCTCACCCCTGGTGAGCAGGACCTGGTCCGGTGGCCGCGGCCGGCCAAGGCACCGACGTCCGCCCGGTGGTCGCTGGCGGACGCGGTGCTCATCGACGAGGTCGCCGACCTCGTCGACCGCACCCCCTCCCTGGGGCACGTCGTCGCGGACGAGGCGCAGGACCTCTCCCCGATGATGCTGCGGGCGGTCGGCCGCCGCTGCTCGACCGGCTCCACCACCGTTCTCGGAGACCTGGCCCAGGCCACCACGCCGTGGGCCACCCGTTCCTGGGACGAGGCGCTGGCGCACCTCGGGAAGCCCGGCGCGCACGTGGAGCAGCTCACGAAGGGGTTCCGAGTGCCCGGCGAGGTGATCGCCTACGCCGCCCGGCTGCTCCCGGTCATCGCTCCCGGCCTCGAGCCGCCGACCTCGGTCCGCCGGGCCCGCGGCGAGCTCACGGTCACCCGGGTCGCCGCCGACGGCCTCGGCGGTCTGGTCGAGGAGACGGCCCGCGCGGTCACCGGGCGGGTCGGCTCGGTCGGCCTGATCGCACCCGACGGCCGCGTCCCGGCGGTGCTCGCGGCGCTCGACCGGGCAGGGCTGCCCCATGCGGTCCTCGGCGACGAGCCCGCCGAGGAGGTCGAGTTCGAGACCAAGCTCGACGTCGTCCCCGCCTCCCTCGCCAAGGGCCTCGAGTTCGACCACGTGGTCCTCGTGGAGCCCGCCGGGATCGTGGCGGGCGAGGCGGACCGCACCACCGGCCTGCGCCGGCTCTACGTGTGCCTGACCCGGGCCGTCACGTCCCTGAGCATCCTGCACACCGAGCCGCTCCCCGAGGAGCTCGGCAGGCCCTGACATCCTGGGTCGCGTGGACAACCCGCTCGTCCGCCTCTGGCCCGGGCACCTGGACCCCGGGCTGCGCGCCCGCCTGCTCGACGCGTATGGCGGCAGCGACCGCGGCTACCACGACCTGCGGCACCTGAGCGAGGTGCTCGAGCACGTCGAGGAGCTCATGGACGCCGACGACCCGACCCGCGACACGGTGCTGCTCGCCGCGTGGTTCCACGACGCGGTGTACGACGGACGGGGCGACGACGAGGAGCGCTCCGCCGTGCTGGCCGAGCAGGAGCTCGCGGGGATGCCCTCCGCAGGAGAGGTGGCCCGTCTGGTGCGGTTGACCCGCGACCACCGGCCGGCCACGGACGACCGGGCCGGACAGGTCCTCTGCGACGCCGACCTCGCGATCCTCGCGGCCGGCTCGGATCGCTACGCCTCCTACGTGGCGGGCGTGCGGACCGAGTACTCGCACGTCCCCGACGCCGAGTTCGCTGCGGGCCGGGCCGCCGTGCTCGAGGGCCTGCTGGCCGGGCCGACGCTGTTCCACACCGCCGCGGCCCGGGAGCGCTGGGAGCGCCCGGCCCGGGAGAACGTCGCCCGCGAGCTCAGCTCATTGCGGTCGCGCTGACCGCCGTACCCGCCAGAGGCTGCCAGTCGGGCAGGGCGCCGACCCGCAGCGCCGGCTGCAGCGGCTCGACCCAGTGCGGCTCGGGACGGCCGAGCAGGTAGCCCTGGACGTAGGGCACCCCCAAGCCGCGCAGGGCGAGGAGCTCCGCCACGGTCTCCACGCCCTTGGCGCACACCGCCACGCCGTACGCCTGGGCGAAGGACACCAGCCGGGCGATGTCCGCGCTCCGCTCGGGGTCGGCGTCGCAGCCGCGGACCAGGCTCTGGTCGATCTTCACCTGGTCCGGACGCAGTGACACGATCCGCTCGAGGTCCTCCTCGGAGACCATCAGGTCGTCGAGGCAGATCCGCGCGCCTCGGTCCCGGAACCTGTCGAGCAGCTCCGCCACGCTCTCGTCATGCGGGCCGTCGCGGTAGCCGTGCAGCTCCATCACCACGCCGTCGAGGCGCGCGGGAACGATGCGCCAGAACTGCGGTGAGCGCATCGCACGCTCCGAGACGTTGAGGGACAGCTGGATCTTGTCCGGCCGGTCCGGCAGCCGCAGGCCGCTCAGGATCGCCGAGCCCTCGAGCACGTCGCCGTACCCGCCGCGGTAGGCCTCGGCCAGCACGTCCTCGGCGTCGGTGGACGGGTCGAACCGGCTCAGCGCCTCGTAGCCGACGACCACGAGGTCCCGCACACGTACGACGGGCTGAACGACCGTCCTCAGTGCGTGGGCCGCCTGCGAGCTCGGCGCCGAGTCGGCATGCGGCCGGAACGCCACGACCCGGTCGCGTCCCTGGCGCTTGGCCTCGTAGAGCGCCGAGTCGGCGTCGGCGACCGCCTGCTCCGGCTCACTGCCCTCGACCCAGACCGCGACGCCGGCGGAGAAGGACTGGCCGGCCGGTGTTCGCTCCCGCAGCGCGTCGACCCGCTCCACCGCGTCCTCCAGGGACACCCCGGGAAGCAGCATCGCGAACTCCTCGCCGCCGTAGCGGGCCAGCACCTCGCCGGGACGCAGGCCCTCCCGCCAGGCCTGGGTGGCCGCGCGGAGCAGCCGGTCGCCCGCCGGGTGGCCGTAGCTGTCGTTGTAGCGCTTGAAGTGGTCGAGGTCGAGGAGCGCCACGTTCAGCGGCTCCCCCTGGGCCGCGGCGGCGTTGCAGGCGCGGGCCAGCTCGAAGTTCCACGAGCGCCGGTTGTGCAGCCCGGTGAGGTCGTCGGACCGGGCGAGGTCGGAGAGCTGCGAGGACTGCTCGTCGATCCGGCTCAGCAGGCCGTACATCCGCGCCGCGACCAGCAGCGACACCACCAGCCCGCCCACCGCGATCACGAGCAGCGAGGCGTGCAGCCCGAGGGCCAGCACCACGAGGAGCGTGACCGCGGGCATCGCCTGGCCGGCGCCCATCAGCCACACCGGGCGTTGCCGCGGAGCCGACTGGGCCCAGCCGCCCCCGGAGATGAACGTCTCCATCGACGGGTGCGCGACGCCGCAGGCGAACAGCACGAACCCGACGAGCCACACCACCTTGACCCCGGCGACCATCGAGGCCGGGCCCTGGTCGGTGAGCGCCCAGGACCACAGGTCCCCGGCGAGCGAGGTGAACAGCGCCGCCGTCAGGTAGGTGAACGAGCGGGACTGGCTGCCGTTGGTGAGCATGAGCCGCGCGAGCACCGTGACGATGACCAGGTCGGCCAGCGCGTACGCGATCGTGACGACCTTCGCCTGCACGGACATCGCGTCGCTGTGCAGGATCGGCGTCACCAGGAAGACCATCATCGGCGTGAGGACGCCGGTCCCGAAGATGGCCGCCTCGATGCGTCCGGGCAGCCGTCGTCCGCGGCTGCGGTGCCGGTCGAGGCTCAGCACGGACCGGCCCAGCATCACGTAGCCGCACAGCGCGACCAGGTGGGAGGGCGCCGCGGGAGACCGCAGCCCCCAGACGTTCTGCTCGAGGGCGGTCACCAGGTCGCTGAGCGCCAGGACCGAGACGGCGACCACGAGCAGGCCCCACCCCAGACCGACCACGTGGCGGCGCCGGCGGAGGTGGTGCCAGGCCAGCGCGAGGCACCCTGCCTGGACGGCCGACTGCAGCACGTCGCGGCCCACCGCGCCGGGCACCAGGGGAAGCAGGACCGCCGCGAGGCACAGGAGTACGACGGCGCATCGCGTCCGCACCGGCATCGCTCGACCCTTCCTCACCCGAGATGACCAGGAATCGCCTGGTTGCTGGTTAGATCGGATGGGGAAAGCCGCGACTTGAGTGACAAATGTGACCGTTTGCCCGATTCGAAGGATGGCCCGGATGGTGTACGGCGGAGCCGACGGCGCCGAGCCGGTGCCGATGCCGATGCCGTTGCCCAGCGCGGCCTACACGGCGTTCCTCTCGGTCCTGGCCCCCCTCGGCGAGGACGACTCCTGGCGGCCGACCGGGTGCACCGGGTGGGCGGTGCGCGACCTGACCTACCACTGCCTCGGCGACGCGCGCCGGGCGCTGGTGGCCCTCCACACGCCGACGTCGGACGAGGCCGACCGCGACGCGGTGACCTACTGGCAGGACTGGGCTCCGGACCCGGTCGGCGCGGCGCACGGTCGCCGGAACGTTCGCGTCGGGGCGAGCATGTTCCTGCACTGGAGCGACCTGCGCGACCTGTACGCCGAGACCGCCCTGGCGGTCATCGAGGCCGCCCGGCACGCCGACCCGGCCGCCCGGGTCCGCACCCAGGGCCACGTGCTCGCCGTCGAGGACCTGCTCAGCACGCTCGCCGTGGAGGCGACCATCCACCACCTCGACCTGACCCTGGACCTGGACCCGGTCCCGGCCGCGCCGGCCCCCGCCGGCCTGGCGGAGGTGCGACGGGTCCTCGACGGGCTGCTCGGCGGCCCGCCGGACCCCGGCTGGAGCGACGAGCGCTACGCCCGGGTGGCCACCGGCCGGGCCACGGCCAGCGCCGAGGAGGCCCGGGCGCTCGGGCCGGTGCTGGACCGGTTCCCGGTCTTCTCCTGACCAGCCCGGAGAGCCCAGCCCGGGGAGAGCCGGGCCGGCTCAGAGCAGCGCGGCCTCGCGCAGCACCAGCGTCCCGGCGTCCGCGTCGAGGACCGCCGGCACGCCGAGCGGGAACGCGAGGTTGCGCAAGGCGTGCCCGAACGGCGCACCGAGGATGGTGGGGAGCCCGAGGGGCGCCAGCCGGTCGACAAGCAGGTCCCGCACCGCCTCCGGGGACGCGCAGTCGGTGAACTGTCCCAGCGCGATGCCGCGGGCGCCGTCGAACCAGCCCGAGCGCAGCAGCTGGGTGAGCAGCCGGTCCAGCCGGTAGACCTCCTCACCGACCTCCTCGAGCACCACGATCGACTCCGCGGCACTCAGGGTGCTGCGGGTGCCGACGCCGGCGGCGAGCAGCGCCAGGTTCCCCCCGACCAGGACCCCCTCGGCGCGGCCTCCCACCAGCCGCTCCGCCGGCGTGGGGGTCAGCGACCTGCCGGGCCGGGGGTCGAAGAGGATGGACCGCAGGTGGGACCGGGAGTCCTCGTCGTGGCGACCGAGGCTGGTGACCACCGGCCCGTGGATCGTGGACACCCCCAGCCGGGCGCCGACCGCCTGGTGCAGCGCGGTGACGTCGGAGAACCCCACGAGCACCGTGGGCCCCGCCGCGGCCAGCGACGGCCAGTCCAGCAGGTCCAGCATCCGCTGCACGCCGTACCCGCCGCGTGTGCAGAAGACCGCGGAGACCTCCGGATCGGTCCAGGCCTGCGTGAAGTCGTGGGCGCGGGCGGCGTCGTCGGCGGCCAGGTAGGTGAACCGCTCGTGGGTGCCGCGAGCGTGCGGGGCGACGGTGACCTGCAGGTCCCAGGAGCGCAGCACGGACAGGCCGGCCTCGAGGCGCTCGGGGACGACCGGGCCCGCCGGCGCCACCACCGCCACCCGGTCCCCCGGGTGCAGCCGCGTGGCGCGGATCAGCGGACGACCGGGCTTCTTCGGGGCCGGCGTCTGGGGCTTGCGCCGGCGCAGCCCGGCCGTCCGCAGCCGGTCGATCAGGTCGCGGCTGGAGACCGGGACCGCCCCGGCGGCGACCACGGCGTCGTACCGCTCCGCGGGGACGTCGTAGTGGTCCCGGTCGAACCCGCGCTGCGGGATGCCGAGCCCCTGCGCGAACCGGTGCAGCTCGTCGTACGACGAGTCGCTGGCCAGGTGCGACCAGAGCCGGCCGTGGCCGGGTGCGTTCGGGGGGTCGATCAGCAGCGTCACGGGGCCAGGCCGCGCGCCCGGTCGGAGGCGTCGTCGAGGAGCATCCGCCAGGCGCGCACGTGGCCCGCGTCGACGTTCGCCTTCCAGGAGGCCCCCGGCCGCACGGACGAGGCGACGTGGAACTGGCGCACGCCGGCCCGCACCAGCCACGGCACGTGCTCGGGCCGGAGCCCACCACCGGCCAGCAGCAGGCGGGCCACCTCCGGGTCCGCCGCCGCCCGGTCCGTCAGCTCGTCATGGCCGGCGTCCAGGCCCAGCGCGGAGCCGGCGGACAGGACCGCGTCGAGCCCGGGCAGGTGGCGGACCTGCCGCCAGGCGAGCGCGGTGGACAGGGACGCGTCCAGGGCCCGGTGGAAGGTCCACGGGACTCGGTCGAGGGCGTCGGCGAGGTGCGCGCAGACCTCCACGTCGACGTTCAGGTCGCTGTCGAGGAACCCGAACGAGACGCCTTCGGCGCCGACCGAGAGGTAGCCCTCGGCCAGCCCGACCAGACGGGTGAGCTCACCACCGGTCGTGGTGTAGGTGTCGTTGAGCCGCAGCATCACCCGCACCGGCAGGTCGGTCTCCTTGCAGACCGCCGAGACGAGACCGGGCTCCGGGGACAGCCCGCCTGCCTCGACGGCGTCCACCACGAAGAGCCGGTCGGCCCCGCCGTCGTGCGCGCCGGCCACGTCGCGGGGATGCAGCGCGACCACCTCGAGCAGCGGGGACGGCGCCGGTCCGGGGTCCCACTGGGCCACGGGGGTGTGCCCCAGCCCTTGATCCGTGCTCACAATGGACATCGTGACATCCGACGACCGCCAGACAGACGCACTGATGAATGCGCGCGCCCTCGTGTTGCACGATCTCGAGGTGACGTCGGCCGCGAACCCCCGGTCGGTGTCCGCGCTGGAGGCCTCGGTGACGACCCGACGCTGGTGGGCCAGCCAGTGGCAGGAGGGCAAGCAGTACGTCGCCGGGCTGATCGCCCAGGACGTCCAGGACGCCCTTCTCGAGCAGTTCGGGCGCTGGCCGCTGTGCCGGGCCTGCGACGAGCTCGACCCGCACGCGCTCTACATCCATCCCGAGCTCGGCGGACCCGACCCGACGTGGGTCTGCGAGCACTCCGGCATCACCGTGGCGCGGCTCGGCGACCTGACCAGCTGAGCGCCCCGGACGGTAGGACGGGTCGTACGACGGCCCGCTCAGCGTCTCCGGCGGCCGAGGACGAAGCCCACCACCAGGGCGACCAGGGCCAGC
>JAWWPF010000228.1:0-22799 GCA_033850795.1 Nocardioidaceae bacterium
TGTCCGCACGCTGGGAGGGTTCGACACAAGAGCCGGTCCCGGTGGGTCCGGCCGAACGGGATGGAGACGATTGTGGCGATAGGACCCGTACAGCTGCTGGTGCTGGGCTTCAGCCAGCCGGACTTCCACGGCGAGATCATCGACGAGCTCGAGCGCCTTCGCGAGAGCGACACCGTGCGCGTCATCGACTCGCTGGCGGTGTACAAAGATGCCGACGGTGAGATCGAGATCGAGCACTTGAGCAACCTCACGGAGCAGGAGGCGGTCGAGGTCGGCACCACGATCGGTGCGCTCATCGGCCTCGGCATCGAAGGGGAGGAGGGCCTCGAGGCGGGCGCGGAAGCCGGTGCGGAGGCGGCTTCGGAAGGGCTGGAGGTCTTCAGCGACGACGACGCCTGGGACGTCATCGAGGACATCCCCAACGACTCCGCGGCTGCGCTCATCCTGCTCGAGCACCACTGGGCCGTCCCACTGCGGGACGCGATCGGCCGGGCCGGTGGCTTCCGCATCTCGGACGCCTTCATCAGCCCGCTCGACCTCGTGGAGATCGGCCTCATGAACGCGGAGGAGGCCCAGGAGATGCACATCCTGGAGACCGCGAAGGCCGTCTACAGCAGTCCGCGGGTCCCGTCCCAACGACAGGAAACAGCCGTGCCCAAGACAGTGGAGGCTTGAGATGGTCGGATCACGCAGGGTCGCACGTCGTACCGGTCGGCGCACCGCGCGACGCGTCAGCCGTCGCCGCTGACTGACGCACCACGACCCCAGCCACCACGCGGATATGGTCCGCGTGGCGGCTGGGTCGGGTGCGGCCTCATCCACGCCGGGTGATCCCTGTGCGCAGGCCCCGGCGCTAACGTCGATCCGATCGGTCGCCCCTCGGTGGCCGTCGTCGCACAGAGGGGAAACACATGTCCGACCAGCCCAACATCCTCATCATCTGGGGCGACGACATCGGGATCAGCAACCTGAGCTGCTACTCCGAGGGGTTGATGGGCTACCGCACACCCAACATCGACCGGATCGCGGCCGAGGGCGTCCGCTTCACCGACTACTACGGGGAGCAGAGCTGCACCGCGGGCCGGGCGGCCTTCATCACAGGCCAGAACCCGTACCGCACGGGTCTGACGAAGGTCGGGATGCCCGGCGCCGACGTCGGCCTGCAGGCAGAGGACCCGACCATCGCGACAGCGCTGAGGGCGTTGGGCTACACCACGGGGCAGTTCGGGAAGAACCACTTCGGCGACCGCGACGAGTTCCTCCCGACGGCGCACGGCTTCGACGAGTTCTTCGGCAATCTCTACCACCTGAACGCCGAGGAGGAGCCCGAGCTCGCCGACTATCCCAGCGAGGAGGAGTTCCCCGACTTCCGCAAGAACTTCGGCCCCCGAGGCGTCATCCACTCCTGGCTCCAGGCCGACGGCAGCCAGAAGATCGAGGACACCGGTCCGCTGACCAGGGAGCGGATGAAGACGATCGACGACGAGGTCGTCCCCGAGGCGATCCGGTTCATGCGGGACGCCAAAGCCTCAGACACACCCTTCTTCGTGTGGCTGAACACCACGCACATGCACTTCCGAACGCACATCAAGGACGGCAGCCGCGGCAGGGCCGGCCGGTGGCAGTCGGAGTACCACGACACGATGTGCGACCACGACGAGCTGGTCGGCCGCGTCCTGGACGACCTGGACAACCAGGGCCTGGCCGACAACACCATCGTCATGTACTCCACCGACAACGGACCGCACATGAACAGCTGGCCCGACGCAGGCATGACGCCGTTCCGCAACGAGAAGAACTCGAACTGGGAGGGCGCCTACCGCGTTCCCGCCGTGGTGCGCTGGCCGGGCCACATCCCCGCAGGCCAGGTACTCAACGGAATCGTCAGCCACAACGACTGGTTCGTGACGCTGCTCGCTGCGGCCGGCGACACCGACGTCGCCGACCGGCTCCGGCAGGGCGCGGACCTCGGCGGTACGACGTACAAGGTGCACCTCGACGGCCACAACCAGCTCGACTACCTCACCGGTCGGTCCGAGAGCAGTCCCCGGCAGCACTTCTTCTACGTCTCGGACGACGGCGACCTGACGGCGTTGCGCTACGACAACTGGAAGTTCGTGTTCATGGAGCAGCGCGCGGCAGGCACCCTGAGGGTTTGGGCCGAGCCCTACACCGCGCTGCGGGTGCCGAAGATCTTCAACCTGCGCACCGATCCCTTCGAACGGGCCGACATCACGTCGAACACCTATTACGACTGGCTGCTCGACCATGCTTGGGCCGTCATCCCCGCCCAGGCGTTCGTGGCGCGGATGTTGCCGACCCTTGCGGAGTTCCCGCCGCGGCAGGAGCCGGCGAGCTTCAGCCTGGACAAGGTGATGGAGAAGCTCAGGGCCGGGATCTCGAGCTCCTGAAAGCGCCCGGCAAACACCGTGCGCCTGACGAGCCGAGGGCACGAACGACGAAGGAGCATGACGTGATCGAGACGCAGCAACGCCTCACCTCGTGGCGGCCCGGACCGGTCCGTGACGCCGTGACCGGCTTCCTCGACGCAGCCGTCGAGGTCGCGCCGCGCGACCGGGTGGCCTGCTTCGACAACGACGGCACGCTGTGGTGCGAGCGCCCCAACTACGTCCAGCTCGACTTCTTCGTCGACGCCCTCCGAGCCCGCACTGCCAAGGACCCGTCGCTGGGCTCCACTGCGGAGTTCGCGGCGCTGCTCGGTGGCGACCGGGCCGCGATCGGCGAGCTGGGCCTGGCCCGGATCGCCATGGCTCTGGTCGGACTCTTCGCGGGCATCACGCCCGAGGCCTTCACCGCCCAGGTCAGGGAGTACCTCGGTCGCGCCAGGCACCCGACGCTCGGCCGGCCGCTGCGTGGGACGAGATACCGACCCATGTTGGAGCTGATGGACGCGCTGCGCCGGCTGGACTTCACGATCTGCCTCGTCACCGGCGGCGGCACCGAGTTCGTGCGGGCCGTCAGCCAGGACCTCTACGGAGTACCGCCGGAAGCAGTGGTGGGGACGCTGGTGACCTACACCTACTCCGCCGACCCCACCGGCACGGACCGCATTCCCCGCCCGCTTCTGCGCCGGGCGACCGGGGTGACAGGCGAGGTCAACGAGGGTGCCGCCAAGGTGTCCAACATCCAGGCGCAGCTGGGTCGCCGCCCGATTCTCGCCGCGGGGAACTCGGCAGGCGACCGGCAGATGCTGGAGTGGGCGGTGGGTGGCGAGATGCCCGGCCTGGCCCTGCTTGTCGACCACGACGACGAGGCACGCGAGTTCCGGTATGCGAGCGCGCCTGAGTCGTTCAGCGAGTCCGAGCCGATCACCGCGGTGGGTGCGCGCCAGGGCTGGACCGTGGTCAGCATGGCGGCCGACTGGGCCACCGTGTTCGACGCGCAGACGAACGGCAACCCGAACCTCATCTGACCCGTGGGATGCGTCGCCACGTCGACCGGGATGTGGTGGAGGCCGGGACCCGACCCGGGAACGGAGCACAGGAGCCATGGTTATGTCCGAGAGCGCCGACTCCGCCGCCGGCACCGACCAGGCGCCGGCGCTGGACCCGGCCGCAGTGATCCGATCGAGGGCCTACCTGACGGCGTTGGTCCTGGCGGCCGTCCTCGGCATTCCGATCTCCGCGATCGCCTACGGCTTCCTGGCGCTGGTAACGCATGCGCAACAGCTCATCTTCCACGACCTGCCGGGTGAGGTGTTCTCGGGCGCGACACCCGCCTGGTGGCCGGTGCCCTGGTTGCTCCTGTGCGGAGTGCTGACAGGTATGACGCTTCGGCACCTGCCCGGCAACGGCGGGCACTCCCCTGCGTTCGGGTTCCACACCGGCGGCGGACCGCCCGTCGACCGAGAGCTCCCCGGCATCATCCTGGCGGCCCTGACGACACTGGCCCTGGGCGCCGTCCTCGGACCCGAAGCACCCCTCATCGCCATCGGGGGTGGGCTTGCCGCTCTCACCGTCCACCTCGTGCGCAAGGACGCGCCGCCGATGGCGGTGACCATCATGGCGGCCGCCGGGAGCTTCGCCGCCATCAGCACCCTCCTGGGCTCTCCGCTGCTGGGCGCCTTCCTGATCATGGAGGCGGCCGGGGTCGCCGGAGCGACGCTCAGTCTGGTGGCGCTGCCGGGACTGCTCGCTTCCGGAATCGGCGCGATCGTCTTCCTGGGGCTGAACAGCTGGACCGGCCTCGGGGACTTCTCCCTGGCACTCACCAGCGTCCCTCCCAGCGTGGACCCGACGGTGGCGACCATGGCCTACGCCCTGCCCATGGGCGCCGCAGCCGCCTGTGTCGGGTGGGGGATCCGCTGGATAGGACTGTCACTGCGGCCCGTCGTACACCTCAGCCGGGTCCTCGTGACGGCGGCTCTGGGCCTGGCCATCGGCTGCACCGCCATGACCTACCAGATCATCTCGGGGCACAGCTTCACCCAGGTGCTGTTCTCCGGCCAGGACGCCCTGCCCGACCTGGTGGCGCACGCGGCCGACTACTCGGTCGGGACGCTGCTCCTTCTCGCGCTCGCGAAGAGCTTCGCCTACGGGCTCTCGTTGAGCGCCTTCCGGGGCGGGCCCGTCTTCCCCTCCATGTTCATCGGTGCTGCGCTAGGGATCGCGGCATCGGGGCTGCCGGGGATGCACATGGCCCCTGCGATCGGCATGGGCATAGGCGCGATGTGCACGGCGATGTTGCGGCTGCCCCTGACCTCGACGCTGCTCGCGACGCTGCTCCTCGGCGCTGACGGCGTCTCGACCACGCCCGAGGTCGTGGTGGCCGTAGCCGTCGCGTTCGTGGTCACCAGCCTGCTCCCGGATCCGGGCCCGTCGAAGGTCGCGCCGCCGGCCGAGGACGACCGACCGGTCCCCGGTGAGCCGGTGGGATCCGCGCCCGCCGGCGCATAGCACCGCCATGGCATCGCGGCAGGCCCCCACGGCGCGGACAACTCGATGGTCCTACGAGACCACGCTGGCCGCGGAGCCGGCGAGCGCGCCGCGCGCCCGGGCCTTCGTCGCTCGTCACCTCTCGGAGCACAGGCTGCCGCACCTGATCGACCCTGTGCGCCTCATCGCGAGCGAGCTCGCCACGAACGCATTGGTCCACGCGCAGACGCGGTTCACCATCACGCTCAGCGAGCTGGACGACATCGTGCTGCTGTGCGTCCGTGACGGCTCGCCCGAGCTCGCGGCGAAGGCGGTGCCGGACACTTCGGGCACCAGCGGTCGGGGGCTGAAGATCGTCGCGCTCCTGAGCCTCGACTGGGGAGTCGGGACCGACGCCGACGGCAGCAAGACCGTCTGGGCCTCGTTCTCCCGACGGCAGGCGCACCGGACGACCTGAGCCCGCCATGCCGGACCTAGCCCGCACGGGATGAGGTGCTCAGCACGAGGCTCTTCCACTCTGGCAGCATGGTTGCCGACTCCGACGAGGTACAGCGTCTCCGACTGCGGGTTGCCGAGCTCGAGACGGCGCTCGAGACCAGACCTGACGCTACCCCACCGGCGGGGCCTCGCCTCACGCCAGGCGAGCGAACGCGAACCGTCACAGCCGTGGTGCTGATCACGATCTCCTGCCTGCTGGCGCCACTGTCCGTCGTATCGGTCTGGGCGTCGAGGCAGGTCTCGGACACGGATCGCTACGTCGCGACGGTGGCACCGCTGGCCCACGACCCTGCTGTCCAACGGGCGCTGGCCAACACCGTGACCACGGAGGTCCTCAAGGACATCGATCTCAGAGGCTTGACGCAACAGGCGCTCGATGCGCTGGCCGCCCGTGGTGTGCCACCCGCCGTGGCAGCGAACCTGGCAGCGCTCTCGGGGCCGCTGACGAACGGCGTCGAGAGCTTCACCCGCACGCAGATCAACAAGTTCGTGGCAAGCCCAGCCTTCGCCCGGCTGTGGGTGCGGGCGAACCGGACGGCACACGCGAACCTGGTGACCCTGCTCGAGGGCCGGCAGGGCGGGGCAGTCAGCACTAACGGTGACGAGGTCACGCTGAACCTCGCACCGATCGTCGCGCAGGTGAAGCAGCAGCTGGTGGCCGGCGGCTTCACCATCGCCAACAGGATTCCCGTGGCGAACCGGACGTTCGTCCTGGCTCGCTCCGACTCCGTGACCAGGGCCCAGGGTGTCTACCGACTGCTCAACGCGATCGGCCTCTGGCTGCCGGTCCTGGCGCTCCTCCTGTTCGGCGGCGGCGTCCTGCTGGCACGGGACCGCAGGAAGGGGCTGCTCCTCGGGTCCCTCGGTGTCCTCGGATCGATGCTCCTTCTCGGGGTCCTCCTCGCGGTCGCGCGACCGCTGTACCTCAACGCGGTGCCCGCGAGCGTGTTGCCGAGCGACGCCGCAGGGGACGTCTTCGACACCGTGGTGCAGTACCTGCGGTACAGCCTGCGGACGGTTGCCGCGGTGGCGCTGGTGCTGGCGCTGGGAGCGTTCTTCCTCGGGCCTTCCGCCGGGGCCGTCCGGGCGCGGTCCGACGCGACACGGACCCTCGGCGCGTTGCGAGGAAGCGCCGAGTCGGCCGGGCTGAACACCGGACGGTTCGGCACCTGGACCTTCGCGCACAAGCGCCTCCTCCGGATCGCCACCGTGGTCCTCGCTGCCGTCGTGCTCAGCTTCTGGGGGCAACCCACCGGCGTGGTCGTCCTCGGGATCGCCCTCGTGGCGCTGTTCGTCCTCGCCGTCATCGAGCTCGTGGGACGCCCGCCGGTGGCGCGTGCCACCGTGCCGGTTCCCGAGCAGAGGCAACGGGTGCTGGCCGAGCAGGGACCGGAGGCCACGGCGAGGACCGAGGAGAGCCCGTCCGGTCCGGCAGGCACCGAGGAGCAGCTGCCCTCGGCCCGATGAGCCGGCGTCCGCCTTCCGCCGCCGCTTAGCACGGCTTCAGCGAAGTGTCCTCATCCCCTGAGGACGACGTTGTGCAGCCATCGACGAACGGGAGAGACAAAGAAGGACATGGGCACAGATGCCGGGCGCGGGGGCGGCCCCTGCACCCGATGTTCACCTCTCCCAGTGGCGCATTGCTGTACCGGGTCTACACGACGTCATGCACTGGGTTGCCAATGACGTGAGGCATGGTTACCGTCTTGATACTGACCTGGTCAGTCCGGTCGGCCGCGGCACCCCAGACCTCGGTACCGACCCTTGGGGATCAACCAAGGGATCCCGTCGATGGGCGCTTCTCTGTCAGGGCATACCTGCGACAACCGGGAAGCTGACGTCTTCCCGAGGATGACTCGATGCCGCAGGCCCGCACCTAACGCCGTCGCCTCGCTTGGAGACCTTCATGTCGGAATTCCCTGAACGCGGCGCTGGTCGCACCTCCGCGGGGTCAGGTTCGCCACCCTCGACAGCCGCCATTTCGGCGCGAGGAGCGCTGTCCCCGGCCGTGATCGTTCGTCGCCGGCTGCTCGAGACGCTGGGGAGCCTGCGTCCGTTGACGGTGGTGTCGGCGCCTGCAGGCTATGGCAAGAGCACGCTGGTCGAGTCCTGGACGGCGGAGTCCATCCCCGACATGACGATCGTGCGGATGGCGCTGGGAGGTGACGACCTCTTGCCCGAGGCGTTCTGGCCGGCGCTGGTGCGGGCGCTGAGGACGGCCGGGGTCGTGGTTGACCGCGGGGACGTCCCTGAGGCTGTCAGAGACGGGGACCGTGGCCGGGCGAAGGCGTTGGCGGCAGACATCCTCGCGCACGGGCGCCGGGTGGTCTGGATCCTCGACTGTGGGGAATTCGCCCTGTCTGCGCAGCTGGGTCGCGCACTCGATCACCTGATCCACGCCGCTGTGCAGGGGTTGGCAGTGGTGATACTGACCCGGGACGATCCGCCCTCGGCGTTGCACCGTTATCGGCTGGAAGGGGCGCTCTGCGAGATCCGTGCCAAGGACCTAGCCTTCACGGCCAGCGAGGTCGCCGCGTTGATGGAGCGTGAGGGCGTCGTGCTGTCCCCTCCTGAGGTGAGTGCGCTGCGGACCCGGACCGGTGGGTGGCCGGCGGGGCTGAGGTTCGCTGCCATGAACCTGCGCGAGCAGCCGGACGTGAGTGAGACGATCGAGGACTTCCGAGGGGACAGCGGCAACGTCGCCGAGTACCTGATGACGGAGGTGCTACAGCGACAGCCACCCAAGCGGCGGCAGTTCCTGCTTCGCTCGTGCATCGCCGAGGAGCTCGACCCGCCGCTGGTGGAAGAGCTGACAGGTCAGCACTGCGACGTGCAGGTGCTTGAGGGCATGGCGGACAGCGGCTGCTTCGTCGAGCGAATCCCGGGCCAGCACGACCGGTTCAGGTATCACGCTTTGTTCCGGCAGTTCCTCCGCGCCCAGCTGTCGTTCGAGAGATCGCCGGCGCCCGAGACGCTGCACCGCCTGGCCGCCCGATGGCTCGCCCGGCATGGCGAGACGTCTTCGGCGGTGTCCCACGCCGTCGAGGCCACGGACTGGACCCTGGCGACCACGCTGCTGGTGAACAGCCTGGACGTGGTGAACCTGCTCAGCGGCCACCGCAGCACGGTGCTGCGGCGGCTCTTCACCGAGCTGCCCGCACGGCTGGACGGCGTGGACGGCGTGGACGCGGAGCTCACCCGTGCTGCGCTCTCCCTGGCCGACCTCGACCCCGCCACCGCAGGGCAGCACCTGGAGGCCGCCCGGGAGTACCTTGCCGTCGAGCCGACCGAGCGCTCGCACACCGCCGGTGTCGCGCTCGCGGTGCTGACCGCCGTCCAGACGAGCCGCGCGTTCGGGACGAGCGCGGCACTGGAGAGGGGACTCCACTCGGCACTGGTGGCGGAGAAGGCGCTTCGACTGCTCCCCGCGCAGGACCAGGTGCGCGTGCACCGGCACCTGTCCGCCGTGGTCGCGGGCTGCAAGGGGCGGGTGCTGCTCGCGCGCGGAGACTTCCTCGAGGCACGTGAGGCTCTTCGCGACGGTGTGCAGGCGGCCGACGCCGCCGGGCTCGAGAAGGTCGCCCGTGAACTGAAGGGGATGTGTGCGCTGGTCGAGGCGGTCACCGGACGACTGCGGCGGGCCACCGCCATGGCCACGCAGCTGTTGCACACGCGGACCGCCGGAGAGGAGTTCGGCGCCTCCGAGGCGGCCAGTCTGGCCCTGGCCTGGGTCCGCATCGACGAGGCTGAACCGGCCCTGGCACACGAGCTGCTCGGGCAGGCGCAGCGGGAGCTCGCGTCGTACGACTCTGATCTCCTGGCCGCGGTGGCGACCCTGCTGCGGGCTCGCCTGCAGGTGGACCGAGGCGATCTGCGGGTCGCGCTCGCCGAGCTCGAAGTGGCCGGTGACCCTGGGGCGGTCGAGCCTCTCCCGGCGGCCGGGCTCGCCGAGGGCCCTGCCACTCGGGGATGGCTCGCGCGGACCCTGCTCGTCGCGCAAGCCGATGTCCTGACGCGGCTCGGCCGTCCGCGAGAGGCCATCGCGGTGCTGCAGGAGGCCGATGAACCGCAGCGGCGCGACCTCGACTCCGAGGTCGCACTCCAGCGGGCGAAGCTGGCCCTGCGAGACCCCGATCGTGACCAAACCCGTCTGGCGACGGCCCCCGACGCGCCGTCGGGCGAGACTCCCCTGGCCGTGGACATCTCACGCTGGCTCGTGCTGGCGGAGGCATCGATCGCCGACCAGGCCCCCAGCATCGCCGGCGACTGCCTCGGACGGGCCCTGCGGCTCGCATCGTCCGAGCACCTTCGCCGACCGATCCTTCAGGCGCCCGAAGCCGTCCAGGAGATGCTCGACGAGAGTGGGCTGGCAGCTCGCAACCGCTGGCTGCACGCGTCCTCGAACGCAGCCGGGCCCCAGCCGGTCCGGCTCCACATCCCCGAACAACGACGAGCCCCTGACGACTACCGCACCGGCAGCCCGGAACCGGTCGTGATCCCGCTGACCAAGAAGGAGACCGAGGTCCTCGGGCACCTCGCCAAGCTCCTCACCACTGACGAGATCGCCGCGGTGATGTTCGTGTCGGTCAACACTGTGCGCAGCCATGTCCGCAGCATCCTGCGCAAGCTCGGCGTCTCCCGTCGCAACGAAGCGGTTCGGCGGGCCTGGGACCTCCACCTGCTCCCTCCCGGAAGCGCGGCCTGATCGGTGGCCGGCCAGGACGGGTGCCGAGGAGGGTCCGTCGACGGCCGCGTCTCACCCCTTCGGGGTGACGCAGACAGGACTCACCGCTGAGACGGTAGTCGCACTGTTGTAGAAGGGAGTCGTTCTGATGGCCCAACCCCTGTTCGAGGTTCGCGTCGCGGGCGTCGTACCTGACACCGATCTCAGGGACCTGCGCGCCGTCACTCTCGCACCGGACCAGGTGAGCACGGTCCTGTACGGGATCGACGACCAGGCGGCGTTGTACGGGCTGCTGGCGAGACTCCGAAGTCTGGGTATCGACGTGATGGAGGTCCGGCGGGTCTCGGACCTGTCCGTGAGCGACGACTCCGATGACGGCCCTGCGACGGAGAGCGACGAGGAGAACAGAGCATGAGCGTGCCAGCGGGCAGGACCGCAGTGTCGTTCGAGGTTGCCCTACAGGGCTCGTTCGGACCAGCGTTCCAAGCCGCCTTCATTGCCATGGGAGTTCAGAGGATACGCACGACCAGCAGCTTCCTCCTGCCGGTGCGGGACGGAGAGGGGATCTTCGAGATAATCGAGGATCTCGGGAGACGCGGGTTGCTGATCCTCGACGTCCGACCGGCAGCGGTCGGCGTCCTGGTCAGCCCCTGACGCGCTACATCCGGAAGAGCTCGCGGAGAGCCCCGCGCTGGGTCTCGCTGAAGTTCGCGTGCGTCGCGACCACCGCGGACCCGGTCCTGATGACGCTCTTGGCCACCAGCACTGCACCGGCGAAGACGAGCCACTTGGCCCACACGGCCGACGGCGATGGGACCAGGCCCCTGCTCACGTTCACCGGCATCTCATCAGCTCCTTGCATCGGAGCCACCAAGGATCCCGGGTCGGCGGGCTGCCGACCTCATCCCCAGAGGGCGAGGTCGCCGCCAGCGGCATGCTGCCACGCTGCCGAGAGGTCGCCCGTGGCGGACGACGCGACCACCCGACGGCGCGGACACAGTGTGAGTCCGTAGACACTGCGACGGACGGAGCCTGCATGTCCAGCGACGTGGGGCAGGTCAGTGACCGTAGCGGCGCGGGGGAGCCGCACGGGACCGAGAGAGAGGTCCGCAGGCGTCGGCGCAGGTATGCCATCCGTGCCCTGGTCCAGGCGTGTGTCGTCACGGCGGTCACCGTCTGCGCCTACTTCACCCTGCCCTTCAGCACATCCCGGCTCGGACCTTCACTCGTCCTGCTGGCCGGTGTCGTCATCGTCTCGGTCCTGTTGGCGTGGCAGATCCATCGAGTGGTCGAGTCGCCGTACCCGCGGGTGCGGACCATCGCAGCGCTGACGACCGCGCTTCCGCTTTTCCTGGTGGTGTTCGCCGTGACGTACTACGTCTCGAGCCGGTCGGCCCCGGGTGCCTGGTCGGAGCCACTGAGCCGGCTCGATTCGCTCTACTTCGCGGTCACCGTCTTCTCCACCGTCGGGTTCGGCGACATCGTCCCGTTGTCCGGGCTGGCCCGGGTCCTGACCATGACGCAGATGATCGGTGACGTCATCGTCGTCGGCCTGGTCGTGCGCGTCATGGTCGCGGCCATGCGCCGCGGGTTGGCGAGACAGGGCTCGGACGGCCTCGACAGGTGAGATCGAGGCTCCCCTCCCAGGGTCGGCCTGCAGGCTCATCCGATCAGGATGAGGCCGATCACCCTCCACTGGATCAGCGTTGGGTGCAACAGAGTCACAGAAAGGACCAACCACAATGGCTCAGTACACAGGGACCGGCTCCACCGTGCGGAGGGCGGACGACAGCGGCATGTCGGCCTGGGTGGGGTGGATCGCATTCGCAGGGATGATGCTGATGATGCTCGGCGTCTTCCACGTCATCGAGGGCATCGTCGCCCTCACCAAGAGCAGCTACTTCCTGGTGCACAGCTCCGGCCTGGTCGTCAACGTCAACTACACGACGTGGGGCTGGGTGCACATCATCGCTGGCTGCGTCGTCGTGGCTGCAGGGGCGGGGGTGCTGAACGGTGCGATCTGGGCGCGGGTCATCGGTGTCGCGGTCGCCTTCGTCAGCACGATCATCAGCATCGGCTTCCTCTCTGCCTATCCCATCTGGTCGGTCCTCATGATCGCCCTCTCGGTGGTGGTGATCATGGCGCTAACCGTCCATGGCTCCGACATCAAGGACGACGTCTGAGGCGATCCGGGCTCGTAGCACGGGCGGGACATCGTCCGGAGGGGCGCACCGCAGTGAGACAAGGAGTGGCACGATGACCGTTCGTCCCCAGGAGATGTCCGGCAACGGGGTGAAGGGTCCTCCCAGAGCCATCAGAGGAGGGGCCGGCACAGGACGGTCGACCTCGGATGCGACGCCACACCTCAGGCCACGGGAACGGGCGGACCTGGGACGGGCCGCCCGGCTGGCAGTGCCACCTGGCGAACAGGGCGAGGTCGTCATCTCACTGAGCCGGCCCGACCCGGTGGACGTGATCGAAAAGCAGGCCCGCTCACGGGTGCCTGAGCTCGTCCCCGTGCGGCACGCGCGGATGATGGTCTCGCCCTTCACCTTCTTCCGCGGCAACGCCAAAGGCATGGCGATCGACCTCGCTGCCGGCCCGACCTCCGGGTTCGCAGTGCAGGCCTGCGGTGATGCCCACCTGTCGAACTTCGGTCTGTTCGCGTCCCCCGAGCGCCGACTGCTGTTCGACGTCAACGACTTCGACGAAACCCTGCCCGGCCCATGGGAGTGGGACGTCAAGCGGCTGGCTGCCAGCATGGCGGTCGCTGGCCGAGCCAACGGCTTCACGCCCAAGCAGCGCCGCAAGATCGTGCGCGCAACGGTCCGGAGGTATCGGGACGCCTCCGCAGGGTTCGCCAGCATGCGCGCTCTCGACGTGTGGTACGCACGTGCCGACATGGACACCGTCGACGGGATGGTCCGGGGCCGGTTGAGCAAGGGGGGCCGGTCCAAGCTCGCCCAGACGATCGGCAAGGCTCGCAACAACGACGGCCTCAAGGCCTTCCGCAAGCTGACGACGAGCGACGGCGGGCAAGCGCGCATCACGGCCGATCCGCCGCTGATCGTCCCGATCTCCGACCTCGTGCCGGAGGCCGGCAGGCGGGAGATCGAGCAGGAGGTCGAAGGGCTGCTGAACGGTTACAAGAGAACGCTGGAGAACGACCGGAGTGCGCTGCTGGACCGGTACCGGTTCGTCGACCTGGCACGAAAGGTCGTGGGTGTCGGAAGTGTGGGGACACGGTGCTGGGTCGCCCTGCTCCAGGGACGCGACGGCAGGGACCCGCTCCTCCTTCAGGTCAAGGAGGCGGAGAGGTCCGTGCTCGCGCCTGTGGTGCCCAGACACATGCGGCAGGCGAACATGTCGCGGAACGAGGGAGAACGGGTCGTTCGGGGGCAGCGCTTGATGCAGGCCTCCAGCGACATCTTCCTCGGCTGGCAGCGCGTCGTGGGCATCGACGGCGTGCGGAGAGACTTCTACGTCCGCCAACTGCGAGACATGAAGGGCTCGGCGGTCGTGGAGGAGATGGCCCCTGAGGGCATGCAGCTCTACGGCGAGGCGTGTGCCTGGACCTTGGCGAGGGCCCATGCCCGGTCCGGTGACGCGATCGCGATCAGCGCCTACATCGGCAACGACGACGTGTTCCCCGATGCGATGGCGGCCTACGCGGAGCAGTACGCGGACCTCAACGAGCGTGATTACCGGTCCTTCGTGGAGGCCTTGCGGACCGGACGGTTGCAGGCGCAGGAGATCACGTGAGCCCTCATGAGCCATGGACGACAGACGAACCTCCGGATGGTGGACACGATGCGATGCGGTGTACGGGTGAGGATCCAGTGAATGGGCAGACCGATGCGGTCACGCGCTGACTCGGGACGCTCGCGACGCCGTGGGCGGACCGCCCGCCGTGAAGCGGTATGGCGTTGGGGCAGCCGACTGACCGTGACGGTCGGGGTCCTGTGCTCGGTGGCGAGCTGGGGCTGGGCGACGACGCTCGCCGAAGTGCTGGTCTTCGGCTTCTGCGCAGCCTTCATCGCCGGCGCCACCCTGGCGAGCGACGGCTTCAGCGCGACCTGGAAGGTGACCCGGATAGCGCTGTTCACCGGTTTCGCGCTCCCCGCCATCGCTGGGGTCGTCGCGGTCTTCGGGTGGGCAGGGGTGCTCGTCCTCCTGGGCCTCCTGGTGATCTCGCCCGCGGTCAGGTTCTGCGTCGAGAACCGCTGGTTCATCGCGGAGAACGCCTTCGCGACGCCGGCAACGACGGAGCCGGCTGCGCCGGCTGAGGCGCGGAGGCGCGACCCGGCGCGAGCGGTCGATCCCGTCCCGGCGCCGCAGCCGGCGAGCACCGTCACGTATGCGGCGCTGCCGAAGGACCTGGACGACATGGACGACGCGGCGCTATGCCTGGCCTGGCGACGGAGCTTCCCGATGCTGGAGGCTGCGCGCAGTGAGCCGGAGCGCATGGCGCTCGTGGCGCAGCGGCAGCTCTACCTGGACGAGATGCAGCGTCGATGCCCCAAAGGGGTGGCCGCCTGGCTGGCCTCCGGCGCTCGCGCGTCCAGCAACCCGATGCCCTTCCTCCGCGGCGCGAGCCCGCGACCGGGCGCGTCCTCCTGAGCGGACGCACGTCCGAGGAACCGCCACCGCTCGTTCACTCCAAGCGCCATCGTCCCCGCCGCAAGCACCACTGTGGTTCGTCCGTCGGGGGTGATCCCCGTCGACGCCTGCTGCGCGACGATGCGTCTGTGAAGCTGCCTCCGACCGATGCCGTCACCATCACCACGTCGTCAGTGGTACGCCCGGCCGCGCCGATCGTGGTCGCCGACGACCTCTCAGCCGTCCTCCACCAGGCCGGGCGGGTGACGTTCGGTGTCCTGGCCCTCGCTGCCGAGGTCCTCGTCCGGGCGCTGGCCGAGTCCACGCCGACGCCTGCACGGGGCGGCGCCCGCGTCTCGGCGCCGACCGCGGCCAGCGACGCGGCGGACCTGGCGCTCGCCCTCGGTTGGCGCCTCTCACACATGGCGAACGACTGCGCTGTCCTGGCCCTGAGGATCGCGTCGCCGGCGGTCGCCCTCGTGCTAGAGCCCCCACTGATGCCGGGCCGGTTCCACCCCAGACGCATCCTGCGTGACGTGGCGGCCACCTGGGTAGCGGACCGGCCAAGCACCGCACAGTCGCTGTCGGCGGTGACCGCATCCATCGCGCCGGTGGCCACCGAGGTGGTGGGCGGCATGGTGGACAGGGAGACCCTGTGGCCGCGAGCGTTCGCCCTGTTGGAGCTCAACCGCGCGATCGACTCGATCGTCGCCGAGATCGA
Organism: Nocardioidaceae bacterium; assembly: GCA_033850795.1. Taxonomy (GTDB): domain Bacteria; phylum Actinomycetota; class Actinomycetes; order Propionibacteriales; family Nocardioidaceae; genus Nocardioides_B. Next base: position 15,398 of record JAWWPF010000228.1, read on the forward strand.
CATCGACCACCTGGTCGACACTGCCGTGCAGAGGCTGGACCTGGAGCGAACCATCCGTCAGGTGCTGCACGGCCTCGACGTGACCGCCGTCGCCAAAGAGGTGCTCCGGGACGCCGATCTCAGCGAGATCGCCGACGCGGGCCTCGAGCAGCTCGACCTCACGTCCGTGGTCCTCGAGCACGTCGACATGGAGCGGCTCGCCGCGGGCATCGTCACCCAGCTCGACCTCACCCAGCTCGTCCTCACGAACGTCGACATGGTGACGATCGCGGATGCGGTCATCGACGGCGTCGACCTGCCGCAGATCGTCCGTGAGTCCTCCGCGAGCGTGACCTCGGAGACGGTCGACAGCGTCCGGCTGCAGGCCATTGACGCCGACCGTGCCGTGGGCCGGATCGTCGACCGGGTCCTCAAGCGCGGGAACCGCAGCCGATGACGACTCCGGAGTTCCGTGGCCTTCCGGCCGGGATCGTGACCCGCACGATGGCCTGTGCTGTCGACGCGCTCGTCGTGGTGGCCTCGCTGCTCCTGCTGTGGACCGGCCTCAGCGTCGTGAGGTTCCTCGCCAGGCCGGCCCGCTTCAGCGTGCCGAGTCCCTCGTGGCCCCTCGCCGTCCTGATCGGCTCAGCAGCGGCGGTCGTCTACCTCGCGACGAGCTGGGCGATCTTCGGCCGCACGTACGGCGCGCAGGTGCTGGGCCTCCGGGTGCTGGGCCAGGGTCTCCGCCCGCTGGGCTGGACGAGGTCGATTCTGCGCTCCCTCACCTGTGTCCTCTTCCCGCTCGGGCTCGCCTGGACCGTCCTCGACCGGCGGAACCGCTCGTTGCAGGACCTGCTCTGCGCGAGCACGGTGGTCTACGACTGGGTTCCGCGTTCGGCGTCGGTTCGGACGGCGGGCTCGCTCGCCGACGGCGATGCTACTGGAGCGCTGCCGTGAGCCGCATCAGGTTGTCGACGTACTTCTTCCCGTTGGAGCGGCCGGACCATTCCTCGAGCGAGAGCTCGCGGGACAGGGAACGGTAGACGTCCTCGACCTTGCGCATCCTGGAGACGATGTCACCGCCGAGAACCATCATCGACACCTCGTAGTTCAGTCCGAAGGAGCGCATGTCCATGTTGCTCGAGCCGAGCACGGCCACGTCGTCGTCGATCGAGAAGTGCTTGGAGTGCAGGACGTACGGCGCCGGGTAGAGGTAGATGCGGACCCCCGCCTCGAGCAGTGAGCGGTAGTAGGAGCACTGGGCGTGGTACACCATGAACTGGTCGCCCTCCTCGCTGACGAACAGCTCCACGTCGACGCCCCGCTGGGCCGCGGTGGTCACTGCGTAGAGCAGGGACTCGTCCGGCACGAAGTAGGGGCTGGTCAGGGAGACGCGCCTCTGCGCGGAGTAGATCAGGGTGGTGAAGGCGCGGAGGTTGTTCTCCGACACGAACCCCGGACCGCTGGGGATCACCTGGCAGGTGAGGTCGCCGGCGGCCTCGGACTGCTGCCACGGGACCATCTCCTCGCGGAGGATCTCGTCGGTCTCGCTGTACCAGTCGGTCGCGAACACCGCATTCAAGGCTGCAACTACGGGGCCCGCGACCCGGGTCGTCAGCTCGACCCACTCCCGTCCAGCGGCATGGTTCTTGTCCTTGTCGTAGCCCGGCTCCACAAGGTTCTGCGACCCCATGAACCCGCTCCGCCCGTCGACGACCAGGATCTTCCGGTGGTTGCGCAGGTCCGGGCGACGGAACTGCCCGTGCAGCGGCCGGACCGGAAGAGTCGGGCGCCAGTCGATCTTCGTCTCGTCCAGCTTCCGCAACAGGTCCGGGTAGCCCGGGATGCCCTTGCTGCCGAGATGGTCGAACAGCAACCGGACTCGCACCCCTCGTTCGGTCGCGCGCACCAGCGCGCCGAAGAACGGCCCGGTCATCTCGTCCCAGGCGGTGATGTAGAACTGCACGTGCACGAACCGCTCGGCCTTCTCGACCATGGCGGTCATCGCCTCGATCGACTCGCCGTAGTCGGAGAACAGCTCGGCGGAGTTGTGGTCCATCGCCGGCAGTGCGCCCAGGTTGCGGCTCAGCGTCGCCACCGACTCGACGTACGCCGGACCGGGGTAGGTTCCCGGCAGGGTGGCGACCCCGGCGGTCCCCTCGTGGATGACGGCGTTGGCCTCGGCCTGCTTCGCGTCCCGTACCTTGCCCATCTTGTGGCTGCCGAACAGGAGGAACACGGCAAGACCCCCGACCGGGACCAGCAGGATCAGGAGCAGCCAGGCCATCGCGGAGGAGGGCTTGCGGTTGCCGGGGATGACACCGAGCGCGACGAACGCCACGGCGAACCAGATCAGCCAGAGACCGCCGGCTAGCCATACCGGCAGCGACGTGAGCCATCCGGGCGGGTTGATCACGTCCACAACGCCTCCTCCGGGCTCGGACCGACGTCGCCCGTCCTCGCCAGCCTGCCGCAGCCGGCCGCGGGTGCACTCCCCCGCCACGGGTGACTCACGGCCGGATGATGCAGCGGGACCCGAGGTGAGAGCCACCCTTCATGACCCGACGTGGGATCGCCACGTTGCGCAGCGCCGGGTCGACGCTCTCTTGACGGCCGCCACCTCGCGGGTTCTCCAAGGTGCAGCAGGCGTGTGAGGTCTCCGCGTGCGGCTGGTACCAATCGCTCGGCCTCTCCCACACGTTGCCGATCAGGTCGAGAAGCCCGTAGCCGTTGGCCGGGTAGCGGCTCACCGGTGCGGTGCCGTGGTAGCCGTCCTGCGCAGTGTTCTGCACCGGGAACTCCCCCTGCCAGGTGTTCGCCTTCCACGCTCCGCCGGGTGCGAGCTCCTCACCCCAGGCGTACGTCGCACCGTCGAGCCCGCCTCGGGCGGCGAACTCCCACTCGGCCTCCGTCGGCAGCGTCTTGCCGACCGACGCTGCATACGCATCGACGTCCTCCCAGGCGACGTGCACAACCGGGTGGTCCGGCAACTTCCTGACCGAGCTCCCCGGGCCCTGGGGATGACGCCAGTCCGTGCCGGGCACGTACTTCCGCCAGTTGTAGGGGTCCTCGAGGCTCACCCGGTGCGCCGGCATGACGAACACACAGGAGGACGGCTCCAGCAGCTCTGGCTTCGCGCCCGGGTAGTCGGCGGGATCAGGGCGGCGTTCGGCAACGGTCACGTACCGCGTGCGCTGGACGAAGCGGGCGAAATCCTTGTTGGTGACCGTGTGCTCGTCCATCCAGAACCCGTCCAGGGTGACCCGATGGGCGGGGGCCTCCTCCGGGTAGGCCTTGTCCGACCCCATCAGAAAGGTCCCGGCGGGGTCCACCGCATGCCGGCCTCGCCAGTGGCCTCGACGATGCTCAACGGGACGGATGGGTCATGCTGTCGACGACGGCGGTCACCGCGAGGATCAGCCCGGGGTCCTGCCCTTCCGCGACCTCGACGCCGTAGGTGTCGGCGACGCGGAACCACTTCTTGGAGACCTCAGCGGCAGTGTCACCGCCGCACTCCATCGTGTACTCGTGATCGACGATGTTGCCTTTCACCTCGAGGTCGTCACCGTGCTCGACCTTGACCTCGAACCGTTCCCGCAGCGGCGTGATCAGCGCCTTCTTGACGGTGGCCACCTTGTGTCCATCGCCGTCCTCGATCTCCATCGTGTCGCGGAGGTGCAGCAGCTTCTTCTGGATCTTGAAGAGCTCGCGGCCGTCTCGATCCTCGAGGATCATCGTGTCCCGGACCCGCATCGCCTTTCCGTCGACCTTGAACGCCCGCTCGCCGTGGTCGTCCTCCACCCAGTAGTCCTCCCCGATGGAGACCAGCTTCTGTCGCATCTGGTAGGTCCTGACGCCGCGAGCCTCGCTACGTCGTGCCTCCCTGCGGTCCCGCAACCCCATGAGCTCCTCCTCGTCTCCAGGACCCCACCCAAGTGCCAACCGGTTCTGTCCACATCACCCGTCGTGGGGGAGCCCTTCAGTGCAGGAGGACCTTGAGGGCGGTCAGGGCCACGCCGAATGCTCCTCCGACGCAGGCGCCGGCGATGCAGCTCCACCAGGGGTGTGCATCACGGCGCAGCCAGACGAGCGGCAGCAGGAACAGGACCAGCACCCCCGACCACATCGACCAGGTGATCGCCCGTCGGTCCGCCAGCAGACCGACGGCGCCCAGCAGGAGGATCAGCAGCGGGAGCAGCGCCCCCTCGAGGACTCCTAGCTCGCGGTGGACGCCGACGGTGAGCGCCGTGCGCCAGGGCAGTCCGTTCGGGCCGGTGTCGTAGAGAACCGAGGCGTAGACGTGCACGGCCCAGACCACCAGGCTCGCGGCGGCTGCGAAGAGCAGGAGACGGCCGGCGGAGTCCTCGTCGTGGGAGGACCCGGCGATCAGCGCCGTCACCGACACGGTGCCGTACACGGCGCCCGCGACAGTGCGCCGCTCCGTGGCGAGCTGCGGAGCCAGGACGTGTGCCCAGGACTGCCCCACGACGTCAGGCCGGCGTCCGGACGAGAGCGAGGGCCGCGAGGCGAAGACCTTGGAGTGCTGAGGGGGCCAGCAGGACGAGGGGGACGATCGCCAGTGCGGCGACCTTGAACCCGGCTCCACCGAACAAGGCGTAGAGCGCGGCTGCGATGCCGGCCAGCCAGATGGCGGAGTAGATCCAGTAGAGCCACGCCGGGTCGGCGTCGTCGGGGTCGGCGCCTTGCCGGCGGAGCCGCGTCCTCGACCCGCCCACGAACAAGGATCCCGCCACCACAGCGGTGCCCAGGACCTGCAGGACGACGGTGCTCAGCACCGGGGTCCGGTCATGCGCCTCTGCGGCGGTGGTCACGAACAAGCCGGTGCACAGACCCAGGACCACGGCCTGGACGGTCACCGGCTGGCGCAGCAGGAACGCCGCGAGCAACGCGAACAGCATGGGACCGCCTCCAGCTCGTGTCAGTCCGCGACGGTTGCCGGTTGGGGGCCCGTGACGGGGGTTGCCTTCTTGTTCAGCGCGACAGCGACGCCGGGCAGCAGGATCACCGAGAGCACACCTGCACCGACCAGGGCGGCCGCGTTCGCGGGCAGCATGTTGCCCGTGCTGAGACCGATCTCGGCGAGGGCGACGAGAAGGGGCAGCGCCGTCGCGGTGAGCAGTGTCATCTGGAGGCGCTGACGGGGCACGAGGTCGTGCCGGTACAAGAACATCGCGGGCAGACCTCGGACCACGATGAGCAGGACGAAGAAGACGAGGAGCCGTTGGGGAGCCTTGGCGATCGACGCGATGTCGAGGTTCATGCCCGAGGTGATGAAGAAGACGGGGATGAAGAAGCCGTAACCGATGGCGTCAAGCTTGGACTCGAGAGCGTGCACGTCCCCGGGTGCCCAGCGCTTGAGGATGATGCCGGCCAGGAAGGCGCCGAGGACGATGTCCAGCCCGAACCGGTCCGCGACCACCAGTAGCGCGAAGAGCATGGCGACGGTCAGCCGCAGAGTGGTCTGGGAGGTCGCGTTCTCGCCCGCGCGGGAGATCTTGACGAACCCCGGGCGGGTAGCCCATCGCGGGAGGACGGCCAGCAGCGCTGCCACCGCGAACATAAGCAGGAGCGTGACCAACCCGAGGATCTGCCCCTTCGCAGACAGGAAGACGGCGATTGCGACGATAGGCAGGAACTCGCCGACCGCTCCCGCGGGCAGGATGTATCGCCCGAAGGCGCCACTGAGCATGTCGTTGTCGCGCAGGATCGGCAGCAGGGCGCCGAAGGCCGTGGTGGTCAGCCCGATGGCGATGGGGACGAAGGCCCTGACGAACCCGACGGCGCTCAGGGCGCCGGTCACCGCTATGGCGAGTGCCGCAGTCACGAGCCAGGCGACGATGGCGCGACGACCCACGTGCTCCCTGAACAGCTCCAGGTCCAGCTCGTAGCCGGCGAGGAGGAACAGGAACCCCAGCCCGACGTTGGACAGCAGCGTGACCGTGTCCGGATGGGCCCAGCCGAGCACCTGGGGGCCGATCAGGACGCCGCCGACGATGAAGACCACGACCTGCGGGAGCCTGATCCTGACGAGCAGCGCGCAGATGAACGGAGCGGCGGCAGCGACGAGCGTCATCACCAGCAGGGTGGTCAACCCCTTCTGCACGTCCATGAGGACACGCACCTCTCTCGGGTCCGGGAACGCCTCTGCCCCGATGCTGTTGGCGATGAGGAGGGGAGGCATCCTCCCGAGGTGATGATCCGGCCTCGCCCGACGGCGTTCATCCCTGGCAGGTGACGACATGCGACCACCGCCGGAGAGACGTTCGTGAGTGGACCACTACAACGCCCGAGAGGAACACCATGAACGCTTATCCACCGGTCGAGGACCACGGTCTGATCGGGGACCTGCAGACCGCCGCGCTCGTCACCAAGGACGGCGCCATCGACTGGTTCTGCTGCCCCCGTTTCGACTCGCCCAGCGTCTTCGGCAGCCTGCTCGACATCGGACGCGGGGGCGAGTTCCGGGTAGCGCCCGCGGTCGAGGGCTACAAGTCACGTCAGCTGTACTTCCCCGACTCCGCCGTGCTGATCACCCGGTTCATGAGCGAGGAGGGCGTGGGCGAGCTCGTCGACTTCATGCCGGTGACCGGGTCGCAACCCACCGACAACCACCGGCTCTTCAGGATCCTGCGCTGCGTCCGCGGTGAGATGACCTTCCGCGTCGACATCTCGCCACGCTTCGACTACGGGCGGTTGAGGCACCAGACGAGCGTGACGGACAACGGCGCCGTGTTCCGGGCGGACGGGGTCACGCTCACCCTGCACGCCATCCGGAACCCCGGGGACGAGCACCTCACCAGGTTGAGCGCCGGTGATGGCGACGACCAGGGTGACCTGCACGGCACGGTCTCCCTGCGCGCCGGCCAGACCCGCGGGGTCGTCCTCGAGTCGGCTGCGGACGGGCCGCCTCGAGAGGTCTCGGTGGCCGAGGCAGAGGGCCTGCTCGAGCAGACCGGCGACTTCTGGCGTCGATGGCTCGCCCAGTCGACGTACGACGGCAGGTGGCGCGAGACTCTGCAGCGGTCGGCGATCACCCTCAAGCTCATGACCTACGCACCGACCGGCGGCATCGTCGCCGCCCCGACGGCCGGGCTGCCCGAGCAGGTGGGCGGCGAGCGCAACTGGGACTACCGCTACACCTGGGTCCGGGACGGGTCGTTCTCCGTCTACGCCCTGCTCGGGATGGGCTTCACCGAGGAGGCTGCCTCCTTCTGCGGATGGCTGCGCGACCGGGTGCAGGACAAGGTCGGCGGTGAGGGCGGACCACTCAACATCATGTACCGCGTGGACGGCTCCTCGGACCTGAAGGAGGAGTCCCTCGACCACTGGGAGGGGTACCGCGGGTCCAGCCCGGTGCGGATCGGCAACGGTGCGATGGACCAGGTGCAGATGGACATCTACG
>JAWWPF010000245.1:0-11066 GCA_033850795.1 Nocardioidaceae bacterium
CCCCGGCCAGCAGGACCTCGCCGCCGTCACGGTGGTGCACCCCGGACACGATCTTGACCAGCGTGGACTTGCCCGCGCCGTTCTCCCCCACCAGCGCGTGGATCGACCCGCTCGCCAGCTGCAGGGACGCGGACTCGAGGGCCACGACGGAGCCGAACGACTTGGACACGTCGCGGAGCTCGAGGACGAAGTCCCGGTCCGGATCAGCCATCTGGTCACTCCAGTTTTGAAACGTTACAATGATGTGAAGCGAGACACTAGTATGGCGTTCGTCACGCGTCAACAGGTGGCTCGCGGTTTTCTCGAACCAGAGCTCAGACGCCGCGAGGCGGGCCAGTATGACGTTTCAACCGTCCTCGTAAGGAGGCCCTGTGGCAGGCTCCACCGAGCCGGGCAACGGCGCCGGCATCCGCCGGAGCACCAGCGTCAAGGACGTCGCGGCACTCGCCGGCGTGTCCCTGGGCACGGTCTCCAACGTGCTGAACCGGCCCGACCGGGTGGCGGCGGCCACCCGCGGCCGCGTCGAGCAGGCGATGAGCGAGCTCGGGTTCATCCGCAACGAGTCCGCCCGCCAGCTCCGCGCCGGCGGCAGCCTGACCGTGGCCTACGTGATGCTCGACGCCACGAACCCGTTCTTCACCGACGTGGCACAGGGGGCGGAGGAGGCCGCGGAGGAGGCCGACCTCTCGCTGTTCCTGTGCAACAGCGACAACCGTCCGGAGCGCGAGCTGACCTACCTGAACCGGCTGCAGGAACAGCGGGTGCAGGGCGTGCTGATCACCCCGGTCGACCCCGACTCGCCGACCCTGGACGACATCGTCCGGCGCGGCACGCCCGTCGTGGTCGTGGACCGCACCCGGGAGGGGGACACGCACTGCTCCGTCGCGGTGGACGACCGCCTCGGTGCACGGCTCGCGGTCGAGCACCTGCTGGAGAACGGGCACGACCGGATCGCCTTCGTAGGTGGGCCGGACACCATCGGCCAGGTCCGCGACCGCCGCCGCGGCGCCGTGGACGCGATGACCGCGGCGGGCCGCAGTGCGGCCGACCTGGTGCGCGTGGACACCGCGGCCCTGACCGTCACCGAGGGCCGGGCCGCCGGGGAGCGGATCGCCGGCCTGGCCGCGGCGGACCGGCCGACCGCGGCCGTCTGCGCCAACGACCTGCTCGCCCTCGGCCTCCTGCAGCAGTACGTCACCCTGGGCCGGCGGGTCCCCGAGGACCTGGCCATCGTCGGCTACGACGACATCGTCTTCGCCGCCGCGGCCGCGGTGCCCCTGACCTCCGTCCGGCAGCCGCGCCGTGAGCTCGGCCGGACCGCCGCCCGGCTGCTCATCGACGAGGCCACCAACCCCGACCACGTGCACGAGCAGGTGCTGTTCACCCCCGAGCTGATCCCCCGGGCGTCGACCCGCCGCCGCTGACGCCGCCTGCGGCAGCCGCTCGGACGTGCACTCGACGGCGGCCCCGCCCGGCCCTCAGGCGCAGAACCCGCCCGCACGCCCTCCCCGGCCGCGGCGAGTGCACGTCCGAACGGTCCTTAGAGTGTCGCTATGCCAGCCAGCCGCGTGATGCCGACCGACGAGGCCACCGACCTCCTCCTGCTGGTCCGCGACCTGGCGGACAAGGAGCTGCGCCCCAGGGCCGCGGACGCGGAGGCCAGCGAGACCTTCCCGCGCGACGTGTTCGCGCTGCTCGGCCAGGTCGGGGTGCTCGGACTGCCCTACGACGAGGAGTACGGCGGAGGGGGGCAGCCCTACGAGGTCTACCTCCAGGTGCTCGAGGAGCTCGCCCGGGTCTGGGCCAGCATCGGCGTCGGCGTGTCCGTGCACGCGCTGAGCTGCTTCGGGCTGGTCACGCGCGGCACCGAGGACCAGAAGCGCCGGTGGCTCCCGGCCATGCTCGGAGGCGAGCTCCTCGGCGCATACTGCCTGTCCGAGGCGCACGCCGGCTCGGACCCCGCCGCGATGCGGACCACCGCCCGCAAGGACGGAGACGGCTACGTCCTCAACGGCAGCAAGGCCTGGGTGACCCACGGCGGGCACGCGGACTTCTACAAGGTGATGGCGCGCACCGGCCCGCCGCAGTCGGGCGCCGAGGGCATCTCCTGCTTCCTGGTGCCCGCCGACGCGAGCGGCCTGAGCGCCGACCCGCCGGAACACAAGATGGGGCTGACCGGCAGCGCCACCTCCACGATGCGCTTCGACGGCGTGACGGTGGAGCAGGACCGGCTCCTCGGCAACGAGGGCGAAGGCCTGCGGATCGCCCTGGCCGGCCTGGACTCCGGACGCCTGGGCATCGCCGCCGTGGCGACCGGCCTGGCCCAGGGCGCGCTCGACGACGCGGTCGACTACGCCCGGCAGCGGGAGACGTTCGGCAAGCCGATCATCGACCACCAGGGCCTCGGCTTCCTGCTCGCGGACATGGCCGCGGCGGTCGGGTCCGCCCGGGCGACGTACCTCGCCGCAGCGCGGCTGCGCGACCAGGGCCTGCCGTTCCGCAGCCAGGCCTCGATCGCGAAGCTGGTCGCCACCGACAACGCGATGAAGGTGACCACGGACGCGGTGCAGGTCCTCGGCGGCTACGGCTACACCCGCGACTTCCCGGTCGAGCGCTACATGCGCGAGGCCAAGGTGATGCAGATCTTCGAGGGCACCAACCAGATCCAGCGCATGGTCATCGCCCGCACCCTCGCCCGGCAGGACAGCGCAACGGTCACCACGCAGAGGAAGGACAGCTGAGTGCAGCTCGACAACACCGCCGCGATCGTCACCGGAGGAGCCTCGGGTCTGGGGGCGGCGACTGCGAATGCCCTTGCAGGCAAGGGCGCGCTGGTCTACGCGCTCGACCTCGAGGCCGCACTCGGCAAGGCCCCCGACGTCGAGAGGGTGACCTACATCGCCGCCGACGTCACCGAGCCGGACGACATCCGCAACGCGCTGGCCGCGACCACCGAGATCGGCGCGCCGCTACGGACGGTGGTGAGCTGCGCGGGGATCGGTCCCTCGGCCCGGATCCTCGGCAAGAAGGGCGTCCACGACCTCGCGCTGTACGCCGCCGTGGTCCGGGTGAACCTGGTCGGCACCTTCAACGTCCTCGCACTCGCGGCCGAGCACATCGCCCGCACGGAGCCCGACGAGAACGGGCAGCGAGGCGTGATCGTCAACACCGCTTCGATCGCTGCGTATGACGGACAGGTCGGCCAGGCCGCGTACTCCTCGTCCAAGGGCGGCATCGTCGGCCTGACCCTGCCGGCCGCACGGGACCTTGCGCAGTACGGGATCCGGGTCTGCGCGATCGCCCCGGGCATCGTGGACACCCCGATGCTGGCCACCGTCTCCGACGAGTTCCGCGCCGGTCTCGCCGCCGGTGTGCCGTTCCCGCAACGCCTGGCGCGGCCTGAGGAGTACGCCTCCCTGGCGCTGACGATCATCGACCACGACTACCTCAACGGCGAGGTCATCCGGATGGACGGCGCCCTGCGGATGGCCCCTCGCTAGAGCGCAGGTAGGCCTCGATCTCCTCGTAGGCAGTGCGACCGAACGCCACGAGAATCGAGGCCCGAACAGACGTCGGGGTGCTCCGCAGCGTGTCGACGGCCGCGGCGATCGCGTCCCCGCGCGGCCAGCCGTAGATTCCTGCAGACACAAGGGGGAACGCCACCGTCCGCGCGTCCAGCTCGTCGGCCACACGAAGCGCGTTGGTGTAGCAGGAGACGAGCAGCGAGCGGTCCCGCTCACCGGCGCGGTAGTTCGGTCCCACCACGTGGATCACCCATCGGGCACGCAGCAGGTGCCCGTGGGTCCACGCCGCCTGCCCGGTGGCCAGCCCGTCGGGGAAGCGCTCCAGGCACTCGTCGTACAGCCTCGGCCCGGCGGCCGCGTGGATGGCGCCGTCCACGCCGCCGCCCCCGCGCATCCGGCTGTTCGCGGCGTTGACCACCGCCTCCACGTCGATCTCGGTGATGTCGCCCTCGACGACGTCGATGTCCATCAGGCCTCCGAGGGAGGCAGGAGGACGGGACCGTCGCCGACCCGCGCGCGCACCACGACGTCGGCGGCGGCGTCCTCGAGACGGAGGTGGTGGCTGCGGGCATGGACCCGCAGAGCATGGAAGGCGCCCGCCAGGTCGGTGGCCCCGTGGGCCAGCAGCACGCCCTTGGCCTGCTCGATGACCACCCGGCTCACCAGCGCCTGTTCCAGCTGGCCGACCCGGTCGTCGGCCGCGCGGAGCGTCCGCTGCTGGTGCAGCCCGACGGCCGCGACCTGCACCAGGGCCTGCAGCATGCGCCGCTCGGGCCCACAGAGGACGAGGGCGGCCTTCCCGAAGACGACGAGGCTGCCCAGCATGACCGCACCGCAGCAGATCGGAAGTGCGTGGACGAGCCCGAAGCCGAGCTCGCCGGCGGCGCGCGAGAAGCCCGCATGGCCGGGCCGGATGCGCGCCGGCGGCTCGAGCAGCACGGCGCGGCCGGTGGAGACCGCCTCACCGCCTGGTCCGCCCTGGGGGTCGACGACTCCCGGCATGCACAGCCGGCCGACCTCCTCGCTCGAGCAGGCCGCCACCTCCAGCCGGCCTCGGTCGGGGACGAGCATCACCACGGCCTCGTCCACCCCGACCAGGTCCACGGCGAGGCCGACCAGAACCTCCGGCAGCCGGTCTCCCCGCGAGGGAGCCCCGGACGTCCCGACCAGCGGCAGCACCCCCCGCACTGCGTCGACGGACTCCGGGGTCAGGGGCAGCCGGCCGGGGCCGTCCCGTCCGGTCTGCGACATCCTGCTCCCCACGGTGCCCGGCCGTCCCGGTCCACACCCTGGTGTGCACTCAACACCCGAGAAGTGGGTCGTGCCAAGTGCCGGACGCGCCTTCGTCCTCTTCCACTCGGAACCGGCCGCCTAGCCCGTTCGAACCATTGCGCGACCCCCACATCTCGGGGTGCCATAGCGACTTGGGGCATGGGGAATACAAGTGTTCCGCGAGTGCGACTCGGAGCGGCGACCGGATCGATGGGGCCGACGTAGGGGGCATGTGTGGGGGCAGTTCAGTCGAGCCGTCAGATCATTGGCGAGCTCGAGCAGTTGAGGCACGACCTGAAGCAGTACGTCGCGGTAGGGGTGCTGCTGACCCAGGTGCCGCACGAGGAGTCGCTGGACGAGCACGTGCGGGAGCGCCTCGACCGGCTCAACCAGGTGTTCCTCCGGATGGAGGAGCTGACCCGCTCGCCGTTGCGCTCGACGGCCGAGGGGTGGCTGGTCGACCTCGTCGAGCTGGTGGACGAGTGCGTGTCGTTCGCCCGGATGACCCACGACGTCCCGCTGGACCTGAGCAGCACCCGGCCGATCAGGGCCGTCTGCGACCCGGTCCTGCTGCGACGCGCCGTGAGCAACGTCCTGGACAACGCGACCAGGGCAGCCGGACGCAGCGGGAAGGTGAGGGTCCGGGTGGACAGCCTCCCCGGCGAGGCGCTGGTCGAGGTACGTGACGACGGCAACGGCTTCGGCCGGATCCCGTCGGTCTCCGGGCACGGGATGTCCATCGTCGACCAGGCGCTCCGCGCCTGCCAGGGGTCCCTCCAGATCATCAGCGGACCCGGGCCCGGGACGATCGTGCGGATGCACATCCCGGTCGAGCCGGCGCCGGTCTCATGAGCCTCGTCCTGTGCGACGACCACGCGATGTTCCTCGACTCGCTGGCCGACGCCCTGCATGCGCGGGGCCATCGGGTGGCCGCGCTGACCTCCGACCCCGAGGAGCTGCCCGGCCTGGTGCGACTGCACCAGCCCACGGTCGTGCTCCTCGACGTCCACCTCCCGAGCAGCTGCGGCGTGACGCTGGCCCGGCAGCTCCGCGAGGACCACCCGGGCACCCTGATCGTGCTGCTGACCGGCAGCACCGAGGCGTTCGTCCGCGCCGCCTACGACGACGGGACGGTCGACGGCCTGGTCAACAAGGGCACCGCCCTGCGCAACCTCGACGCCGCGCTCGCCCGGGTGCTCGCCGGGGAGCGGGTGCTGGTCGGTTGGCCGGCGGCCGTCGGCCCCGTCCGCCGTACGACGGACCTGGACCTGCTCACCGAACGCGAGCGGCAGGTCCTCGAGCTGATCACCGACGGGGTGCCGACGGCGATGATGGCCCAGCGCCTCGGCGTCTCGGTGAACACCGTGCGCACCCACGTGCGCAGCGTCCTCCACAAGCTGGGCGTCCATCAGCGCACGAAGGCCGCGCGTGCCGCCGTGGAGCTCGGGCTGCTCGCGGCGGGGTGACGCCATGACCGTCGTGCAGCGACCGATCTCGGTCCTGGTCGTCGACGACCACCGGCTCTTCGCCGACGTCCTGGTCGCCCGGCTGCAGCGCGAGCCCGTCGTGGCGGAGGTGACCTCCGCCTACAGCCTGGACGAGGCCGGCGTCGTCGCGCACCGGACCCCGCCGGACGTCGTCCTACTGGACTACCACCTCGCGGGCGAGATGGGCACCGGCCTGATCCCCATTCTCCAGCAGCTCGAGGACCCGCCGGCCGTCGTGATGCTGTCGGCGAGCGAGGAGCCTGGGGACGTCATCGACTCGCTGGGCTGCGGCGCGCGGGGCTGGGTGGTGAAGGGCGCCGGCGTCGAGGTGCTGATGGCGGCCGTCGACGAGGTGCTGCGCGGACGCACGTACCTCTCCCCGACCACGGTCCGCCCGGTCATCGAGAGGCTGCTGCAGGAGAGCCGTGGACGGCCCGAGACCACCTTTGTGGACACGCTCTCCGAACGGCAGCTCGAGGTCCTCCGCTGCCTGGTCGCCGGCCTGAACCGGGCCGAGGTCGCGCAGCGGCTCTTCATCAGCGCCAACACCGCGCGCACCCACGTGCAGAACCTCCTGCAGGCCGCCGGCGAGCACTCCACGCTGGCGCTCGTCGCGCGGGCCCGCGAGATCGGCGTGGCCTCGATCGACGTACCCACCGGCTCCCCCGTCCGCTGAGCCGACGCCGACGACGGCAGCCGCTCGGACGTGCACTCGCCAGCCCGGAGTACGACGGCCACGCCCGGCGTGCCGCCGGAACCGCCCCGAGTGCACGTCCGAGCGGTCCCTCGTCTCGCCGACAGCAGCCCGACACCGGCCCCACGGCAGCCCGCGCGCAGGACGGCAGCGACGCCGACGTCGTCCCGATGACGTAGCAGGGCTCATCCGCGTGCACGGTCCCCCCGGCCCCACCCACTCCTAGTTTCAAGGGGTCGAAGCAACCGGGGGAGATCCAGATGAGCACCACAACGGTCGTCACCGGTCAGCCGCAGCGCCGCGCTCCGGCCACGCCCTTCGCGGACTGCTGGATCAGCGAGGAGGCCCGGGCCGCCGCCCAGCGCGTCCTCGCCTCCGGCTGGGTCACCACCGGGACCGAGTGCCAGGCGTTCGAGTCCGAGCTCGCCGGCTACCTCGGGGCGCGGCACGCCGTGTCCGTCTCCTCGTGCACCGCCGGCCTCGAGCTGGCCCTGCGCTCCCTGCGGCTCGACCCGGGGTCCGCGGTCCTCACCTCGACGATGACCTTCTGCGGGGCCGTGCACGCCATCGAGCACGCCGGCCTCCGGCCGGTCCTCGTCGACGTGGACCCGGCCACCGGGATGCCCACGCCCGGCACCGTCGCACGGGCCAGGGAGCTCTGCGGCGAGCAGCCGGCCGCGATGGTCCTGGTGCACTGGGCCGGCGACCCCTTCGACCGGGCCGCACTGGCCGACGCCGCCGGCCTCCCCGAGGACCGCGTCGTCGAGGACGCCGCGCACGCGCTGGGCTCGGAGCACGCCGGCGCCGTGGTGGGCACCGGCCCCAGCGTCTGCTTCAGCTTCTACGCCACCAAGAACCTGCCCATCGGCGAGGGCGGCATGGTCACCACCGACGACCCGGACCGGGCGTCCTGGATCCGCCGGGCCCGCCTGCACGGCATGTCGCAGGACGCCTGGCGGCGCTACCTGCCCGGCGGCAGCTGGCGGTACGACGTCGCGGAGACCGGGCTCAAGGCGAACCTGTCGGACCTGCAGGCCGCACTCGGCCGGGCGCAGCTGACCCACCTGCCCGAGTGGCAGCAGCGCCGGGCGGCCCTCGCGGCCCGCTACGACGAGGGGCTCGCCGGCGTGCCTGGACTGCAGCTGCCGCACCGGCCCGACCCGTCGGCCGGCATCCACGCCTGGCACCTTTACGCGATCCAGCTGCCCGACGGCGCCACCCGCGACCGGGTGGCCGAAGGGCTTGCCGCGCGGGGGATCGGGACCTCTGTGCACTTCATCCCCGTCCACCGCCTCAGCCACTTCGCCGCCCTCGCCCCGCGAGGAGGCCTGCCGGGAGCGGACCTGATGTTCGAGCGGCTGCTGTCCCTCCCGCTCTACCCGCGGCTGAGCCTCGACCAGGTCGACGACGTGGCCGCATCTCTCGCCGACCTACTGCAAGGAGCGCGTCGATGACCCAGACCGTGACCCACACCGTGTCCCAGGCCGTCACCAAGACGGTGACCCACACGGTGACCCAGCTGGTCCCAAGGCAACGCACCGCGGGCGTCAGCACCCTCATCGTCGGGGCGGGACAGGCCGGCACGTCACTGGCCCGCGACCTGCAGCGGGTGAAGTCGTTCGGGCTGTGCCCGATCGGGTTCCTCGACGACGACCCGCAGAAGCTCGGCCGCCGCTACCGCTCCGCAGAGGTCCTCGGGTCGGTCGACGACCTCGAGGACGTCCTGATGAGGACCGGCGCCGAGGTGGTGGTCATCGCCATCCCCTCGATGAGCAGCACCGACATCCACGCCCTGGCCCGCCGCGCTGCACGCCACGGCGCCCGGGTCCGTCACCTTCCCCCGTTCCTCGCCGCGCTGCAACGCGAGATCGCCGGCAGCGACATGCGCGACCTGCAGGTCGGGTCGCTGATCGGCCGTGACGAGATGCGGGTGGTGAGCCCGGCCGCCTACGCCGCCGTCGCGGGGAAGCGGGTCCTGGTCACCGGCGCGGGTGGCTCGATCGGAAGCGAGCTGTGCCGGCAGGTCTACGCGTTCGGCCCGAGCGACCTGGTGATGCTCGACCACGACGAGTCGAACCTGCACCGGCTGCACCTCGAGCTGTGGGGCGAGGCCTCGCTGGACGCCGACAGCGTCGTGGTCGCCGACATCCGCGACCGGGAGCGGATCCACCAGGTGTTCCGCGAGCACCGGCCGGAGATCGTCTTCCACGCCGCCGCCCTCAAGCACCTGCCGGTCCTCGAGCGGCACCCGTGCGAAGGCGTCAAGTCCAACGTCCTCGGCACCGAGAACCTGGTCGAGGCGGCCATCGCGCACGACGCCGAGCGCTTCGTGCTGATCTCCACCGACAAGGCCGCCAACCCGACCTCGGTGCTGGGCGCCACCAAGCGGCTCGGCGAGCTCGTGCTCCAGGCCCACGCCGGCTCGTCCACCGTGCTCTCCGCCGTCCGCTTCGGCAACGTTCTGGGCAGCAGAGGATCGCTGCTGCACGTGATCCGCGAGCAGCTCGCGAACGGGTCGCAGGTCACCGTCACCGACCCCGAGGTGACCCGGTTCTTCATGACCATCGAGGAGGCCGTCGGGCTGGTGCTCGAGACCGCCCGGATGGCCGACCGGACCGCGACGTACGTCCTCGACATGGGCGAGCCGGTGAAGATCGTCGAGCTGGTGCAGAACTTCGCGCGCCTGCTGAGCATCCCCACCATCGACTTCCGGTTCACCGGCCTGCGCCCCGGCGAGAAGCTCAACGAGGAGCTCTTCGGGGACGGGGAGGAGCAGGTCCCGACCCTGCACACCCGGATCTCGATGGCGCTCCCGCCGATGCGCGTGCGCGGCTTCCGCGCGCGGCTGCAGGACCTGTACGACGCAGCCGGGCACAACCGTCCCGACGAGGTCTTCGCGCTGCTGCGCGACCTGGTCCCCGAGTACGCCCGGGCCACCGCCCGCCAGGCCACCGAGCAGGCCGGCCTGCCGCAGCCCGTCCTCACGGGCGGGTCCCTCTACCCCGACGACTACTGAGCACGAGAGAGCCGCATGTCCATCGAGTCGATTGATTCGCCCACGAACGTCCGCGTCCTCGACGTCACCGCATCCCCCAACACGGTGTTCGACGACCCCAGTCTGTTACCGGCTGACCGTGAGACCCTCACGGCCCTGGGGCGTCGCGTCGGGGGCGCGGGCCTGGCGGCCCCGCCCGTCGTCCTCCCGGACTTCCACCACAAGTCCAAGATGGAGCTGCCCTCCAGCGTCGCGGTGGCCACCACCTCGACGGTCCGGCCGGACCTGACCGGGTCCTCGGTCAACTGCGGCATGGCCCTGATCGCGGTGGACAGCGAGGTCCCCGACGACCGCGCCGTGGACCGCTTCATGCGCGCCGTCCGGGAGCGCTACCCCTACCCGACCCGCGGCGCCAAGGAGCTCACCGCCCGCGAGGTCGTGTCCGCCGCCGCCGAGGGCGCCGAGTTCGCCGTCGACCGGTGGGGCGCACCCGGCGAGGACCTCGAGCGCATCGAGGAGGGCGGACGGCTCGACCTCGACCAGTACGGCGGTATCGACCGGCTGACCTCCGAGCTGCCCGGGCTGGCCTGGCAGCTGGCCCGGTTCCGCTTCGGCACGGTCGGCCCCTCCAACCACTTCGTGGAGCTGCAGCGGGTCGAGGAGGTCCTCGACCCTGAGCGGGCCGCGGCCCTCGGCGTCCGGGAGGGCCAGCTGACGATCCAGTACCACGGCGGCGGCGGCGTGCTCACCGGCGAGATCGGCCGGCTGTTCTTCCGCCGCAAGGACTACCCGCGGCAGATCCGCGCGGTGAACCTGGCGCTCAAGCCCTGGTTCCACCTGCGCTCCGCCCGGTCCTACGCGCAGCTGCGGGAGCGGCTCAGCCTCTACTTCACCGACGGCTGCAGCCCCGTCGAGATCGCCAGTCCCGAGGGCCAGCGGCTGATGCTGGCCAACGCGGCGGCGATGAACTACGGGTTCGCGTTCCGCGTCTCCACCTACGCCTCGCTGCGCCGGCTCGCCGCGGAGACCTTCGGCGGCGCGACCGGCCGGCTCGTCGTGGACTCCCCGCACAACTCCATCTACGAGGAGCCCGT
>JAWWPF010000254.1:0-10487 GCA_033850795.1 Nocardioidaceae bacterium
TGGGAGATCGTCGGTCATCAGGTTGCCCCGGCCAGCATCGCCGCACCGGCACTGACCGGCAGCGACCTCGATATCTCCATGCGATGACGGTAGGGGGTCCGCATCACTTCTGGGCGCCTTCCGATCAGGTCCGCTGCCACCCAGACGCTCGGGGTGTCAGCGTCTCGGATGAAGGGGTCGAGGTACACCCACCCCGGTTCCTGAGCAGCCAGCCAAGAAGCGAGCTCGGTTGTTGCGCGCACCACCTCGACCTGCGCCTTGGTCTTCCCGTCGATCACCTTGGTCGCACCGATGCTGACCATGTTCGAGTCCTCCACGGGGAGGGTGTCGAGGGCTTGGTCGACGGAGGCCGGGTCGGCACCGGGCAGATCGGACAAGGCGCGTTGGCCGGTGCGGATCCGGGTCAAGGCACCACTCGGCCACGGCAAGACGCTGGTCGACCAGCTCTCCGCGAGCAGAGGCGTTGCAGGCCGCTGGCGGGAGGACCGCCCCGATCAGGGTGATGGCGCAGTCGGCACGGCTCTCGGGGTCGAGACTCACCGGCGGCAGCGCCCGGCCATCGTCGGTGGGGACGACGCCACCCGAGGCGATCACCTCAGACATAGCCTCTCCCTTCCTACGTCGACTCGGGACGTACAGATATTGATGCCGGCCGTTCGCCGAGGCCGGTGGGTTGCTGACCAAGGAGCACTTGCAGCTCAGCACCACGGCTATGGTCCGGCACTTCTCCTTGCCAGCCGCCGTACACATGGCCTTCCCGGAGCAGCACCCGCTGACACCGCCCACACGCGAGGCGCTGGCGCTGGAGCGGCCAGCGCCCGTCCACGGCCGCGCTCCACCCGAAGGAAGAGCTCAAGCGCTCGTTGACCACCGGCGACCACTTGAGGCAGGACCGCGACGCCGGGAGCCGCTACCTGTCCCCCTCGGCCAGGTCGCTGCGGGCACCGGCTGAAGGATCGAGGCCCCGGGCGCCCCCGCGGCGGTACGTCGGCTGACCTGCACCCAGGTTTCTCAACGTCGAGAGAATCCGACGGTCGGCTGCCTACTGGGGCTCCCATTCGCGGCCCGAGACTGCACCCCGCTATCTACCGAACATGCCGAGATGCGGGTGTCCCGTCACCGCCCGTCGGCTGTTCAGGCGCGTTCGCCGTGTCCGCTCGTCCGTTGGAGGGGAGGTGAGGGCCGGCTCGGGCGAGCAGAGTGGCGCTCAAGAGACGAGCGAGAGGGACTTCCATGGCGAGCAAGGTCGACGATGCCAACTTCACGCGGGCCGAGACCAACCGGATGTTCGCGGGCCTGCAGAAGGACGCAGGCGGGGTGAACCAGTGGAAGCACCTGCGCGCTCCTACAGCGATCGACGAGCAAACAGTCATCCGGATGAACCGAGACACGCTCTACAGCCTGGCCCTCGTCGACATCTCTCAAGGGGCGACCGTCACGGTTCCCGACGCCGGGGACCGCTACCTATCGGTCATGGTCATCAATCAGGACCATTACATCAATCGGATCTTCACCGAGCCGGGCACCTTCGACTTGACCGTGGAGGAGTTCGACACCCCGTATGTGGCGCTTGGCGCGCGGGTACTTGTAGACGCTTCCGACCCCGACGACGTAGCGAACGTGAACGAGATCCAGGATGGCTTCTCCATCACAGCACGAGCCAGCGAGCCCTTCGTGCTTCCCGAGTACGACGAGGGGTCCTTCACCGCGACCCGGGAAAAGTGGCTCGCCGAGGCAGCCAAGGGGATGCCGGGAACGCACGGGATGTTCGGTACCAAGGAGGAAGTCGACCCGCGCACCCATCGGATCGGTACAGCCGCCGGATGGGGCGGACTTCCGGAGCGGGAGGCGTTCTACATCAGCGTCGAGCCGCACTTGCCGGTCGGGGCCTATCAGATCAACGTGGAGGACGTCCCTGTGGACGCGTTCTGGTCAGTCACCCTTTACAACGCCGACGGATTCTTCCAGAAGAACGATTACGACGCCTACAGTGTCAACAACATCACTGGAGTCAAGAACGACGACGGCTCCGTGACGGTCAACCTCGGTGGCAACGGCGACCAGCCGAACTCTCTACCCCTCACCGAGGGCTGGAACTACCTGGTCCGTATGTATCGGCCGCGACCCGAGGTACTGGACGGAACATGGGCGTTCCCGGCCCTAGAAGCGGTTGGCGCCCGCGTGATCGCTTAGCTGCTCCGGGGAGGCCGTCCATGGGACGCGCGTGTCTTCGCCGCGATTGATTGGGCTGCGAACCTCCGGAGCCGCGTTGAGGAAGGCTACGCTCGCCCGATCTGCCACAGATTGCTGGCGTTGCAGCGACCCGGACTTATCCCGCGGTTCATTCCGCTGCTCGCTGGGCCGGGCTGTGAACGTGTCGCGGGCCCTGATCGTGTTGGCGGTGGTTGTGGTGCCGCTGGTCGTTCTGGCAGTGCTCGACCAGGAGAAGTACTTCCTCAACGTGCCCGTCATCGGCATTGCGGGTGACTGCCGCCCGGGTACATGACGTCTGATGTCGCCCTCTGGCCCGTCAGCGGAGGGGCGGGTCTCCGCCCTCAGATAGTCCGAGAGTGTCGTTTCTCGTGCCGGCGGTCCCCCTGTGCGTCCCGGCGTTCATCGGAAGGCCGCGTCTAGCTGTCGGCCGCCACCCGGTGGCCGAGATGGCCTCGGCGGTCCTGGGGTCGCTGTCATCGGTGGGCGGATCGTGCCCACGCCCGGGTGCTCATAGGTCTACGGCTCATCCGTCCTGAATGACGCCGGTGTGAGCGGCGAGGGCGAAACTGAATCGACCCTGGTGCAATGCCGGTGGGTGCGGCATCCAGACGTTCCGACGGGAGCGTCCGCTGGTCGGATCAGACGAGGAGATCCAAGGGTGAGCAACCGTCCGAACGTACTCTTCTTCTTTGTCGACAATCTGGGATACGGCGAGTTGGGTTGTTATGGCGGCGGGGTGCTGCGGGGGGCGCAGACGACCCGGATCGACGCCTTCGCGGCCGAGGGCGTCCAGCTGCTCAACTTCGCGCCCGAGGCACAGTGCACGCCTTCCCGCTCGGCGCTGATGACGGGGCGTCACGCGATCCGCTCGGGCACCCATTCCGTGCCGATCGGCTCGCCCGTGGGGTTGGTCGCCTGGGAGCGGACGATCGGCGACATCCTGTCCGATTCGGGGTACGCATGCGCGCTCTACGGCAAGTGGCACATCGGCGAGCGAGCGGGGCAGTGGCCCACGGACCACGGCTTCGACGAGTGGTACGGGCCGCCCGGCTCCTACGACGAGGCGCTGTGGCATGACGATCCGTGGTACGACCCCGACCGTGACGGCGTGTCCTCACTCCTCGAAAGCGTGAAGGGGCAGACCGACCCGACCCCGGTCAAGCAACTCACCTTCGACACCAAGCGCAACGCCGGACGGGAGTACCTCGACCGGGCCAAGACCTTCATGTCCCGCTCCGTTGCCGAGGACAGGCCGTTCTTCATTCACTTCAACCATCCCCTGATGCACCTTCCGAACGTCGCCGGAGACGAGTTCCGTGGCACCAGCGGCAACGGTGACTGGGCCGACTGCCTGCTCGAGCTCGATGGCCACTTCGGTGAGTTGCTCGACGCGGTCAGCGACCTCGGGGTGAGCGACGACACCATCGTCATCTTCTTCGGCGACAACGGCAACGAGGAGATGCTGCTACACCGCGGTACGGGTGGTTACTGGAGCGGTTCCTACTTCACCGGCATGGAGGCAGCGCTTCGCACACCCTGCCTAGTCCGCTATCCCGGAGAAGTGCAGCGCGGGAAGATAAGCAACGAGATCGTGCACATCACCGACCTCTTTCCAACAGTGCTCGGTTGGGCAGGTTGTGATGTGCCCTCGGACAGGGAGATCGACGGCATCGACCTGCGCCCGTTCCTCAGCGGCGTGAACGAGCATTCGGGACGCGAAGGCTTCCTGTTCTGGAACGGAGCCAAGCTCTACGGGGTCAAGTGGCACGACTTCAAGATGGCGCTGGTCGAGCAGCACGACTTCTTCGATCCGGTCAAGGACTTGGCTGTTCCCCGCATCATCAACCTGCTGACCGATCCACAGGAGCGGGAACCGATGAACCATCAGTACCTCCACACCTGGACTCTCCAACACTTCGCCCGGCTCATCGGTCAGTTCCAGACCAGCGTCGGCCGTGAGCCGTTGATCCCAGCAGGCGCTCCCTTGCAACACGTACCTGGTCAGGGCCTCTGAGTGCCCCAGCGGCCTGCGTGGGACTGCGAGGGGTGCGCGCTCCAACACGCGTTCCCATGCCAAGATCCGCGTACGAAGGCAGGTGCTTCTTTCCGCGAACGCATCGCCAGTGACTATCCGGAACTCCCGCAGGCAGCCTGCGCTGCGGCAAGCGGATCTGCCGCAGTCAGGCCCCTTCTTCGCCCCAGCGTCCGAGCGCGACGATCGCGTCGCGCAAGGCAGAGCCTCGACCGGTCAGCGCATAGGCGCGGGTGTTGTGCGTGAGAGGCAGACGGTAAAGGACGCTGGCTGCCTCGAGCTCACGTAGGCGGGTCGCGAGTATGTTCGTCGGCACTCCGAGGTCGCGCTGCAGGTCGCCGTATCGCTGCGGCCCGTCGAGCAGACGCTCCACGATGAGCAGTGCCCAGCGTGCTCCGACGACGTCGAGAGCCGCGGCCAGGTTGGTCACGCGATCGGCTGGGCATCCGGCTTCATCCAGAACGGCGAGTAGTGATACCCGTCGGGATCGTCGAACTGGCGCTGGTACATCAAGGGGTAGTCGTCGGTGTTACCGATTCGACCACCGGCAGCGCGAGCGCGCTCGACGAGCTCGTCCACGGCCTCGCGGCTGTCGAGGTCGAAGGAGACCGTGACCTTCGACGGGGTTTCGGGCCCGCCGATCAGCTCCTCGACGCCGCCGACGCTCGCGTACATCTCGCGGCTGCCGAGCATGACGTACTGCTCGGGAGCGATCGCGAAGCACGACACGTTGTGGTCGGACATCTCAGTGTTCAGGGTCCAGCCGAGGGAAGTGTAGAAGGCGGTCGCCCGCTCGACGTTTTCAACCGGGCAGGTGACGAAGAGGCTCATGCGGCAGACACTTGCAAAAAACAAGTGGACTTGTCAACCCTGATTTCGCGGGAGTCGACTCTCGCTCC
Source organism: Nocardioidaceae bacterium (assembly GCA_033850795.1). GTDB lineage: Bacteria > Actinomycetota > Actinomycetes > Propionibacteriales > Nocardioidaceae > Nocardioides_B. Next base: position 5,146 of record JAWWPF010000254.1, read on the forward strand.
TGCGGGAGGAGGGCGCGCATCAGGTCAGCATCGCTTCGCCGCCTGTTGGCGCGCGGAACATCCGGACATGCCGCGTTGAGGGCGGCTACGCTCGCCCGGATCTGCCTCAGACAGAGTACGGCGCTGCAGTTCGTGTAGGCGTTGGCCATCGCCCGCACCTCATCGCTGCGGCGCGGTGGTGGTAATCATCGGGTGCAGACACGCGAAGGCGTGGTGACCGAGAGCACCGGTGTCACCACGTCGTCCCCCAACGTGTCGATTGGTGCGAGAGGGGCCCTGATGATCAAACGCGTCGTCGCCGAGGCCGGTCAACGGGTCGGAATCGCCGACGGCGTGCTCGTAGTGGCAGGCCATCACGTGCACGAGAACTACGTCGACCCCGCCACTGTCGACGGCACCTACTTCGGGCCCGTTGAGGTCCCACGCGGGTCGGTGTTCGTGATGGGGGACGCGCGGGCCGGATCCGTGGACTCGCGTATCTTCGGCGCCGTGCCACGTACGGCCATCGTAGGACGGGTCGTGCGAAGGCTGTGGTGACCGGCGGGCCCCAGGAGTCCTGGAACGTCCTGGACTGGCTCGCTAGGCTCAGCCTCCACGATGGGCGGATCGGGAGGGAGGGCGGGGCGACTGCGGCCTAGTCTGTGCTTCTGTGAACGGCGGCCCTGCTTGTGGCGCCGGGTGGAATCTTTTTTCAATCGTGGCCTAGGGTGTCGCATTTCTGAGGCGGCCGGACAGGCGCCACCGACGCACTCTCATGCCGATGACAGAGCGACCCATCTGAGCACTACCGGAGTGTCAAGCGGGCGCGCACACTGAACCCATGAGCGCGGAACCAGTCATCACCGCCATCGACACGCATGACGACGGGAGCCTCCCGTGCTGGTGCTGCGACACCATCGACGTCCCCAGCCGCATGGTTCATCTCGGCAATCATCCCGAGGTTCACCTCTGCCTGCGGTGCGCGCATTTCGTGCACCAGCAGGCTTGGGAGATTGAGGACGAAGGGAAGCGGGGACCAGCCGCATACGTCCGCGACAGGTTCCGCAACGTTCGCGCTGAGGTAATGCGCCGAGGGTGGCACCAGAACAAGTTCATCGGTGGCAAGCTCCGCTGGCTCGGCAAGTACCTGCCGTAGTCATGAACATCGAGCTCCTCATCCTTTTGGACTGCCCGCATGCATCTGCCGCCGCCGCACTGATCAGGACTGCCGTGGCGGACACCGGAGTGAAGGCCACCGTCTCTGGAACCGTCATCACCACCGAAGACGAGGCGCGGGGGCGCGGCTTCACGGGCTCTCCAACCATCTTGCTCAACGGCTCCGACCCCTTCGCACAGAGCGATGCTCCCGTCGCGCTCTCGTGCCGGTTGTACTCGACTCCCGACGGGCTGGGAGGTATGCCCGGTGTGCGGGATCTGCGCCAAGGACTCAAGCGGGTGGCGGCAAGATGAAAGCGCGAGAGGTTTCGTAGCCAGCCGCAGCAACTCAGGCTGCTCCGGTGATCTACGGGATCTGCTGCGATCCGCGCGGTCGTGCCGATGTGCGTGCGCGCCAGTTGCGCCGATGGGTCTGAATCGGGCTCAGGTCGAGGAGGGTCGTGGTGGCAGGTGCCCTGGGTGTTGCACAGCAGCCATCGGTGCAGTCCTCTGCGTTGCCTGAGCAGTGGCAGGCGGTTCCATCGTTGGGGTGGCCGTGGTTTCCGATGGGGCCGCAACAGCCCTCGCCGCGCCATGCTTCACGGCCTTCCTTGACGGCGACGGCAGCGATGATGAGCCCCGCGATGGGGTCTGCCCAGTACCAGCCGAGCGTGGCGTTGAGGACCAGTCCGGCGAGCAGGACCGCTGACAGGTAGGTGCACAGCAGTGTCTGAGTTGAGTCGGCGATCACGGCGTTGGAGCCGAGGATGCGCCCGGTGCGACGCTGCGCCCACGACAGGAACGGCATGACAGCAAGTGACGCAGCGGCCAGGACCATCCCGACCAGCGAGGTATCCGGTTCGAGGCTCGTGACCAGGGATCGGACCGACTCGAAGGTGACGTAGGCGGCGAGGCCGAAGAAGGAGAGGGCCATGAGTCGTAGTGCGGTCTTCTCTCGGGACTCCGGCAGGGAGTGGCGGAACTGCCAGAAGATGATGAGGCCGGAGGACACCTCGATGATGGAGTCGAGACCGAACCCGACCAGTGCGACAGACCCGGCAACGAGACCCGCTGTGATTGCGATGGCCGCTTCGACCATGTTGTAGGCCACGGATGCTCCGGCGAGCAGTTGGGCGCGGCGCGCGTAGCGGCGACGGTCCTCCTCGGACAGCACGGTGTTGTGGTCTTGGGTGTTCGTCGGGGTACTCATGGAGCGTCCCGGCGCAGTGTGTCCGTCCCGTAGTTGGCGCACAGGGCCACTGCGTCGCCGGTGAGCACCAAGAGACGCTCAGCGGCTGCGAACAGCTCGTCGAGGGCTTCGGGATGGGTCAGCGAGAACATCGACGCACGTCCTTCGGGGCGAGACGTCACCAGGCCGCAGTCTCTCAAGCACGCGAGATGCTTGGAGACGGTCGACTGCGCCAAGCCGATGTGGGCGGTCAGGTCTGTCACTCGGTGTTCGCCGAGCATGAGGTGCCGCAAGATGGCGATGCGAGACGGGTCGGAGAAGCCGTGGAAGAGGCATGCTGCTGCGTCGAGGGGCTCACCACCCACAGATCCAAGTTCAGCACTTCTAGTCGCTGTCATCGCCATACGGTGATGATTGCCGCTTATCGGCCACGCGTCAAATGGGTCGAGCTCAACGTCCGAACATGCCACGCTGCTGGCGGCTACGCTCGCCCGGATCTGCGGCGATCCGCGGGGATCTGCTGATGCCAAGGCGCGGCCGCGAGTCCAGATAACATGCTTAGCGACGCGTCGGACTCGTAACGAGGCGTCCGTTGCGTTGTTGGATGGCGGCCACGGAAGGGCGTCAAGACAAGAGCCGGGCTCGGATGACTCTGGGGTCTAGGTGCCACTCCAAACGCCGCCCTCGACTCAGGAGGATTCTTGAAGCTTCTGCTGACGTCCGGAGGCGTCACGAACACCAGCATCCGCCGTGCGCTGGTCGACCTGTTGGGCAAGCCGACGGCAGACGCGACCGCACTCTGCATCCCCACGGCACAGTGGGGGCACCCCATGTGCGGGCCGGTCTCGGCGCGGGGATTCGTCAGCGGCATGCCCCCGTGGGGTGGCTTGACCTCGATGGAGTGGAAGTCGTTGGGACTCCTTGAGCTCTCGGCGCTGCCGACGGTCGGCGCCGAGCGGTGGGTTCCCTGGGTCGAGGAGGCTGACGTGCTGTTGGTCGACGGCGGTGATGCGACGTACCTTTGCCACTGGATGCGGCAATCTGGGCTGGCCGATCTGCTGCCCGCGATGACCGACACGGTCTGGGTGGGGGTCAGTGCCGGCAGCATGGTGATGACTCCCCGGATCGGCGCCGACTTCGTCGGGTGGCCTTCCGCGCCGGACGACCGCACCCTCGGCGTCGTCGACTTCTCGATCTTCCCCCACCTCGACGCTTTCCCGAGCAACACGATGGCCGATGCAGATCTCTGGGCTCGCGACATCGGCGGTCCGGCGTATGTCCTCGATGACCAGTCGGCGATCAAGGTGACCAGCGGCACCATCGAGGTCGTCTCCGAGGGCAACTGGAAACTCCTGCTTCCGTAGCCATCGGCAGTAGACACCACACCCTCAGATGCTCGCGCCATGACGACTGCGCCGAGCGCACTCGCATGCCGCGTTGAGGGCGGCTACGCTCCCGGATCTGCCGCGAATCGTGCCTCCGGTCATTGCCGAACATGGTCCATCCTGTGACCCGAGTTGGTTGCGTGGGTTGTTACCGGCTGGCCGACGGCTACTTGCGAGCCCGCGGCGGAGGACCTGTGCGGCTCGAAGCGATGCGTTGATGAGGCGATGAGTTCGCGGTCGGGTGGCGGTCAACACAAGCATGACGACAGGGCAGATCGATGATCGCTTCGGCGACCCCGCGGCGGCGGCTCCCTCGTGGGAGTCCGTGGAGGCGCTGCTCGACCGGGCCGAGCTCTACTGGTTGACCACCGTGCGCTCCGACGGACGCCCACACGTGACACCCGTGGTAGGTGTCTGGGGCGAGGGGCGCTTCGGGTTCTGCACCGGAGTAGGTGAGCAGAAGCACGTCAACCTGCAACACTCGCCACTCGTAGCCGTGACGACCGGGAGCAACGGCTGGAAGTCCGGCACAGATGTCGTGGTCGAGGGGACCGCGCGGCGAGTCACAGGACGCGAACAGCTTCGGCCGCTCGCCGAGGCGTGGCGGCGCAAGTACGGCGATGACTGGGCATGGGACGCTGACGACGAGGGCTTCACGGACGGCGACGGCAGCCATCCATGGGTCTACGTCGTACCACCCGCCAAGGTGATCGTCTTCGGCAAGGACCCGCATTCACAGACGACCTATCGCCCCTGAGACGGTCCACGGAGATCACGACCTGAACGCTGCGACCCGCCGCGATCGACCGCATCTGCAGCGGACAGGAACTCGCGAAACCGCCATACGTCGGTGGCGTGGACGGCTTGGTGCTGCAGTTATGGCTGCGTTGCGAAGCGGACCCTGCCAGTCTGTCGCCGTGCGGAGTTCAGTGATCGCCTTGCGTAGGTATCCGGTGAAGTCCATGGGCGGTGAGGCCCTGGACTTGGCCCGGCTCGATGAGCGTGGCGTGGTTGGCGACCGCTGGTACGCCGTGGAGGACAAAGCAGGGCGTTTCGCGTCCGGCAAGGAGACGCGGCGTTTCCGGCGCCGTGATGCCGTGTTCGAGTTCGCGGCCAACACCGAGATCGATGGTCGCGTGATCGTGAGCCATGGAGACGAGCGTTGGTATGTCGGCGACCCCGAGCTGGACCAGCGTTTGTCGGTGAAGATGGGAACGACCGTGCGAGTGGCGGCCGAAGTCGAAGTGCCGCACCAGGACATGGGAGCGGTCTCCATCGTGGGCTCGGCCACGCTGCAGTGGTGTGCCGACCGTTGGGGTGGCAGCGCTGACCCGCGGCGACTTCGGGTGAACATCGTTGTGGATTCGGATCAGCCGTTCGTCGAGGAACGATGGGCTGAGGTCCAGCTCGGGAAAGCAACGGTTCGTGTCGTTGCACGGGTGCCGCGCTGTCGCATGCTCGACATCCGGCAGGACGGCGTCGATCCGGGCGAGAACTGGCTCAAGCCGCTGGCTCAGGAGCGAGACATGTGCCTTGGCGTGTACGCCGACGTCGTCCTTCCTGGCGACGTCGTAGTCGGAGACGATGCCAGGTGCTTCTGACACATCCGCATCTGCCGCGATCCGCGCGGAGGT
>JAWWPF010000269.1:0-38567 GCA_033850795.1 Nocardioidaceae bacterium
GCACGGCCCGCTCCCCACCCCGGACACCGGCCCCGCCGCCGACACCGGCCCGGTCACCTCCGGTGGGGGTGGTCGAGTCGGGATCGTTCAGGACCGCCCAGTGTCCGGCCAGCCGCAGCTCGTGCCACTCCTTCTCGCGCAACACGTCCTGGGTGGCGGTGATCTCGGCGCAGGCCTGGTCCGCGTCGAGGTCCGCGATCCAGGATGTATCGAACATGTGTTCGATGATATCGGTTCCCGGGTCACGGCGTCGACGACGAATCGCCTCATGTGGAAAGCGATTGCACTTCGCCATACACCCCCGCCACCCAAGCCAGAGACGAAGATCAGGCGTCGGAATACGCGCCGCCTCAACGGAAATAAGCGCCTTCTCAACGGGAATCCCCGCCGCCTCAACGGGAATCCGCGCCGCCTCAACGAGAACCCCTCACCCCTCCACGAGAACGCCCTGAACCTCAAGGGGACTGGGGGGCGATGGATGCCCGAGCGAGGCGGCGGGTCGCCACCTCGGCGAGGTAGGCGGCGCAGTCGCCGAGGACGGAGTCGTCGAACACCGCGCGGGCCGAGTGGTTGTCCGGGGCGGTGGCAGGGTCGGGGTTCGAGCAGGCGCTGATGGACAGGTATGCGCCCGGGACCCGCTCGAGGACGTAGGAGAAGTCCTCGGTGCCCGGGTCCGCGAACACCGCCTCGTCGTACCGCTCTTGACCGAACAGGTCGACGACCGTCTCCCGGGCCAGCTCGTACTCGGCCACGTCGTTGACGGTCGGCGGGTACCCCGGCGTCCAGGTGACCTCCGCGCGCAGGCCGTGCGCGGCCGCGAGGCCCTCGACGAGGCGGAGGACCGCGTCCTTCATCATGTCCCGGTTGGCCTGGCTGAAGGACCGCAGGGTCGCCTCGAGCACCGCCTCGTCCGGGATGATGTTCTCCTTCGTCCCCGACGCGAACCTGCCGACGGTGACCACGACCGGGTCGCGGATGTCGACCCGCCGGGTCACCAGCGTCTGCAGGGCGGTGACCATCTCGCACGCGACCGGCAGCGGGTCCCGGGTCAGGTGCGGCGCCGAGCCGTGCCCGCCGACACCGACCACCCGGACGACGAACTCGTCCGAGGCGGCCATCAGCGCCCCGGGCCGCGAGAACCACGTCCCCAGCGGCCGTCCGGAGGACATCACGTGCAGGCAGTACGCCGCGTCCACGGGTCGTCCGGTCGCCTCCAGCAGCCCTTCGTCGATCATCGCCAGCGCACCCGCCGTCGTCTCCTCGGCGGGCTGGAACATCAGTACGACGTCACCGCCGAGCACGTCCCGACGCTCGTGCAGCAACCGGGCGGCCCCTACGAGCGCGGCGACGTGCAGGTCGTGGCCGCACGCGTGCATGCGCCCGTCGTGGGTCGAGGAGTACTCGAGGCCGGTCTGCTCCAGGATCGGGAGTGCGTCCATGTCGCCGCGCAGCAGCACGACAGGTCCGGCCCCGTCATGGCCGCCGCCCCGCAGGACGGCCGTCACCGACGAGAGCCCCTGGCCTGGAACCACCTCGAGGTCCAGGCCTGCCAGCGCATCGAGGACGAGCCGCTGGGTCTTCGGCAGCTCACGATCCAGCTCGGGGACCTGGTGCAGCTCGCGGCGCAGCGCGACGAGGTCCGGCTGGATGACCTGCGCCCGCTCGAGAAACGTCTCCATGGCTCATTGTGACCCCGGACCGACCCGTGCCAGAATCGCTTACTGACTCGCGAGTCAGTAGCCGGTGGACGGGAGGATGCTGCGGTGGCCGAGCAAGGTCTTCAGGCGGCGCTCCCTCGGGAGATGTACGTCGACGAGGCGGCCTGGCGGACCGAGCGCGAGGCCGTCCTGTACGGCGAGTGGTTCTGCGCCGGACGACGAGCCGCCCTCGGCCTCGACGAAGCAAGGAGGGTCGCGGTCGTCGACGTCGCCGGCGAGTCCGTCCTGGTGACGAGCGACGCCGACGGCGTGCTCCACGGCGCCTACAACGTCTGTCGCCACCGGGGCTCCCAGATCCACCCCGTCACGGAGCCGCCGTCCCCGGCACCCGTCACCTTCCCCGCCTCGGCGCTGCGCTGCCCGTACCACTCCTGGACCTACGCCCTCGACGGCAGCGTGCTGCGGACGCCGCACACCGACCTCGAGGACCGGAGGTGCTTCGCGCTCGAGCCGGTCGGGGTCGACACCTGGGGCGGGTTCGTCTTCCTGCACCTGACCCCCGGCCGGGCCGCGACGTTGAGCGCGTCGGTCGCCGCGGCCGGCGTCACCCTCGCGAACTACCGGCTCCCGGACCTGGTGACCGGGGTGACCATGACCTACGAGGTCGCGGCCAACTACAAGGTGCTCCTCGAGAACTACAACGAGTGCTATCACTGCGGACCCGTCCACCCCGAGCTCTGCCGCCTCGTCCCGTCCTTCGCCGGCGGCGGCACCGACCTCGACTGGGCGGGCGGGGTGCCGCACCGCGAGGGCGCCTGGACCTTCACGACGACGGGCACGAGCGAGCGGTCGCCGCTCCCCGGCCTGAGCGAGGAGGAGCGGACCCGCCACAAGGGGGATCTCGTCTACCCCAACCTGATGATCTCGGCCTCCGCGGACCACGTCGCGGCCTTCCTCCTGCTGCCTCGCGCCGTCGACCGCACCGACGTCGTCTGCTCGCTGCTCTTCGACGCGGACGAGGCGGCAGCGGCCGGCTTCGACCCGTCCGACGCGCGCGACCTGTGGGACCTGGTGAACCGGCAGGACTGGGCGATCTGCGAGTCGGTGCAGCGGGGGATGTCCTCGCGCAGCTACCGGCACGGATGGTTCGCACCCATGGAGGACGACAGCCTGGACATCCGGCGCTGGCTCCTGCCCCGGCTCGCCGGAGGCGCGCCGTGAGGGTCGACTTCGTCGTGGCCGGCCTCGGCGCCCTCGGCAGCGCGGCCTGCATGGAGCTGGCCCGCCGCGGCCACCGGGTGGTCGGCCTGGAGCGGTTCGAGCTCGGGCACAGCCGCGGCGCGAGCCACGACACGAGCCGGATCCTGCGACACAGCTACCACACGCCGTCGTACGTCCGGCTCACCCTCGACGCGTACGCCGACTGGGCGCGGCTCGAGCGCGAGTCGGGGGAGGCCCTCGTCACCCGGGTCGGTGGCCTCGACCTCTTCCCGCCGGAGCCGGCCATCAGCCCCGTCGACTACACGACCTCCCTCGACGAGGTCGGCGTCGGCTACGAGCTCCTCGACACCGCCGAGACCACGCGGCGCTGGCCGCAGCTCCGGCTGCCCGAGGGGACCACCGCCCTGCACCAGTCGGACGCGGCCATCGTCCCCGCCGCACGCGGCACCCGCGTCATGCAGGACCAGGCCCGGCGGTACGGCGCCGAGCTGCGCGAGCTCACCCCGGTCCTCGAGGTCCGCGACCGGGGGCAGGCAGGGCTCGAGGTCCGCACCAGCGACGGTGTCCTCGCCTGCCGAGGTCTCGTGGTCTGCGCGGACGCCTGGACCAACGACGTGCTGGCCCCTCTGGACGTGCACCTCCCGCTCGAGGTGACCCTTGAGCAGGTGACGTACTTCCGGCCCGACGACCTGGAGCCGTTCCGGCCCGGGAGGCTCCCGCTGTGGATCTGGATGGACGACCCGTCGTACTACGGCTTCCCCTGCTACGGCGAGGCGACCATCAAGGCAGCCCAGGACTGCGGCGGCCCCAGCGTCGACCCCGACCGGCGCACCAGCGAAGCCGACGCGGACATGGAGGCCATGCTCGCCCAGCACCTGGCGCGGATCCTGCCGGGGAGCGGGTCACCGGTACGCTCCCTGCGATGCCAGTACACCCTCACTCCCGACCGGGACTTCGTGATCTCCCGGGTGCCGGGCCACGAGTCCGTCGTTGTCGGCCTGGGGGCCGCACACGGGTTCAAGTTCGCGCCCACGTTCGGCCGGCTGCTCGCCGACCTGGCTGTGGAGTCGGCCCGCGACGGTACGACGGGCAGTGAGCGGCCCGAGTTCCGGCTGGACCGCCCCGCGCTCACCGACCCGCACTACCGCGCACACTGGCTGGTCTGACATGCCTACCCAGCGATCGACGTCACCTGAGCGCAGCCGCGTCCAGTCCCAGCTCGGCCGCGACCGCATCGGCGACCCAGCGCCGCAGCTCGGCCCGCGTGACGGTGCGATGCACCAGCGTGGCCACGGACAGGCCGTCCAGCAGCGCCGACACCCGAGCCACGGTGGCCCGCGGCTCCGCGCAGGTGAAGGCTCCCTGGCTGACGCCGTCGTCGACGACCGCCAGCAGCACCGCGCACCAGCGCTGCTCGAGCCGGCGCAGCTCCTCGGCGATCACCGGCTCCCGCTGGGCGAGTGCCCAGGCGTCGATCCACAGGCGCCATCCCGTCGCCGCCCCGGTCGGGCCGTACAGGCGGAGCACCCGACGCAGCCGGTCGAGCGGGTCGCTGCCGCTGGCGGTCGCCGCGTCGAGCCGTGCCAGGTCCCGCTCCACCGCGTGCGCGAACGCGTCCGCGACGAGCGCGTCCTTGGTCTTGAAGTGGTAGAACACCAGCCCGGGACTCACGTCCAGCGCCTCGGCGACGTCCACGACGCGGGTCGCGGCCAGCCCGACGCGGTCCACGAGGTCGATGGTGGCCGTCAGGATCTCCTCGCGCCGGACCTCGACACTGCGCCGCCGTGCACGTGTCATCGCCGCCGTCCCATGCCGCGCAGCATAGGTGCCCGACCCATGAAGGAGGATCGATGAGCGGCTCGCTGGAGCGGGTGCGGGTGGCCGTGCAGGAGTCGGGACGGCTCGACGGAGGCCCCGTCCGGATGCTGCCCGCGGAGGCCTACACCTCCGCGGAGATCCTCGCCTGGGAGCGACGCCACCTGTTCGCCGGCAGCTGGACCTGCCTGGGGCGGCTCGAGGAGCTGCTTCCGGAGGACACCGACGCCAAGCCGGTCAGCCAGCGGGCCGTCTCGGTGGGTGACGTCGCCGCCCTCCTCGTCCGGGACGGCAGCCGACTGCGGATGTTCGCCAACACCTGCCGGCACCGCGGCCACGAGCTGCTCCCGGAGGGCGCGACGTCGCAGCGCCATAGCATCCTGTGCCCCTACCACGCCTGGACCTACGACCGTCAGGGCGCGCTGGTCGGCGCGCCCGGCTTCCGCGACGTCGACGGGTTCGACCCGGCGGACCACGGCCTCGTGGAGCTGCCGGTGCAGCTCTGGGAGGGCTGGGTGTTCGGGCACGCCCTGCACCCGGTGGGCGACCCCGGCGTCCCTGCGTTCTCTGTGCACGTCGGCGAGCTGGCCCGGTTCGTGACGCCGTACGCCTCCGGCAGCCTGGTGCTCGCGGACCGGCACAGCTACGAGGTGGCCGCGAACTGGAAGGTGATCGCGGAGAACTACCACGAGTGCTACCACTGCCCGCTGATCCACCCGGAGCTCTGCCAGGTCACGCTTCCGGACTCCGGTGACAACTACACCCTGCCCGGCGCGTGGGTCGGCGGTGCGATGGACCTGCGTGACGGTATGGCGACCATGTCGATGACCGGCGAGCTGGCCGCGGTCGCCCTGCCCGGCGTGGACCCCACCCGCGTCGAGTACCTGCACCTGCTGCCCAACCTCCTCATCTCCGCGCATCCCGACTACGTGATGACGCACCGGCTCGTGCCCCTGGAGCCGGGGCGCACCTGGGTCGAGTGCTCATGGTTCGTGGCCCCGACCGCGGGGAGCCGCGCACCCGGCGCGGTCGAGTTCTGGGACCTGACGAACAAGCAGGACTGGGCGGCGTGCGAGTCCGTGCAGCGCGGACTGTCCAGCCCGCACTTCCGCCCGGGCCCCTTCGCGCCGAACGAGGACGCCGTCGCGCAGCTCGTGGAGACGATCGGGGCCGCGTACCTCAGCGGCCGCCTGGGCGCCTGACCCGTCAACGGGGCAGCCGCTCGCGCCAGGCCCGCTGGCAGACCAGGTCCTCGTCGTCGTGTGCGAGGAGGTCGATCGCGACGACGTAGGCGTCCGGGGTGACCTCGACGCGCATCGTGGACGAGACGCGCACGTCGACGCCTGGCCAGCAGACCCGGTAGGTGCAGTCCGCGGACGCGTGCTGCGCGAAGGTCCTCCGATTCACGACGACCTCGCCGGCGTACTCCTCCCAGGCCCGGCCCTGGTGGGGGACGGGGTAGTCGGCGCCGTGCCGCACCGCGCAGGTGGTGGTACGGCGGAGCACGTCCCGGGTCACCGTCCAGCTGACACCCGCGGGGTCCTCCGAGGAGGACGGCCGGCCGTCGGCCAACGAAGGGCCGGACGTGCGGTCGCCCGTCCACAGCGGCAGCTCGAGCTCGCCTGAGTGGACGGTCAACGTGACCGGTGCGGGCGGGGCCACGGTGTTGGGCCAGTCCGCGCCGGCGAGCGAGAGGCGGAGCCGCTGCCCGGGGGCGAGAGCGTAGGCGCAGGCGTCCAGGTCGAGCTCGACGTCGTACGCGGTCCCGGGGACCAGTGGCGCCGGCTCGGCGGGCGCATGCAGTCCGGCACGGAACGCGAGGTCCAGGGTCCCGCGGGTGATCAGCGCGGACGTGCCGTCGGGGAAGACGTCGCACAGCTTGACCGACACGGACGCCGCCGGCGCGTCGGCGGTGACCCGCAGCCGGACCCGCGGCTGGCCGACCAGCACCTCCTCGCCGCCCGGCCAGTCCCAGGTCAGCGAGTGCGCGTCGTCGTCACGCTGGTCCCCGGACAGGCCCCAGGGCAGGTGGCCTGCACAGTCGATCCAGGCGGAGGTGCCGACGTCCGGCTCCACCGCCAGGGCCCGCGGTCCGGGCAGGTCCCGGCTCGCATAGGCGACCGACGGTGAGGGCCAGCGGTCGCTGACCCAGTAGCCCTCGTGGTCCTCCAGGTCCGGCTCGGGTCGCGTCGAGGTCCGCACGAACAGGTCCACGCCGTCCCGGTGGGGCACCGGCCGGCCGCGCAGCCAGCGGTCCCACCAGGCGACCATCTCGGTGCCGAGGTCGATCCGCGGTCCCGGCAGGGCGGTCGCCGGGTCCGCGTGCGCCCACGGCCCGGCGAGCAGCCGGTGCGGGACGCCGGCGCGCGCCAGCGCCTCCACGGTCCGGAACGAGTTGTTGCGGTAGCCGTCGGCCCAGCCCGCGACCAGCATCACCGGGCACGCGATCCGCTCGTAGCCGTGCCCCACGCCGTCGGCCACCGATCCCTGCCTCCAGTACGCGCCGTCGCGGTTGTTCCGCAGCCAGGTCAGCACCCACGGGTCCTGGGTCCTGAGCCGGCGGTGCCACTCCTCGCGCCAGCCCTCGCCCCAGACCGCCGGCACGGGCGGCAGCATCGTCATCGGGGTCATGTAGTGGCAGTAGTCCACCAGGTCGACAAGACGCAGGGCGCCGCCGCGCCAGTGCACGTCGTCGGTCCAGCGGTCGTCGCTGGAGTAGATCGCGCACACGGCCTTCAGCGCCGGGGGTCGCTCGCAGGCGACCTGCAGCGAGTTGAAGCCGGAGTACGACGTCCCCCACATGCCCACGCTGCCGTCGCACCAGGGCTGGTCGGCCAGCCACGCGATCACCTCGCAGAGGTCGCGCTGCTCGACCGCGGGATACTCGTCGACCGCGTCGCCCCCCGACGACCCGGTGCCGCGCAGGTCGAGCCGGCACACGGCGTACCCGTGCTCGTCGCGGAGCCAGCGGTAGGTCTCGGCGGCCGAGGAGGTCAGGTCGTCCTTGCGGTAGGGCAGCGCCTCGAGCAGGCACGGCTGCGGGCCGTGCCCGTGGGCGGGCAGGTACAGGGTCGCCGCGAGCCGGACCCCGTCGCTGGTCGCGATCCAGACGTCTCGCTCACTGCCGGGCATGCGCTGCCTCGCCGACGAGCCGGGTCACCAGCGCCGGATCGAGGCCCTCGGCCACGTTCCCGTCGCGGCCGACCGTCGTGGCCGACATCAGCAGGGAGTTGAGCACCGCCTCCTCGACCGCGTCGACGACCGCCTCGAAGTAGTCGTCCAGGGCCCGGCCCGTCACCAGGGCTCCCGAGTGTGGGGCGCCGTCCCGGTCGCTCCGGCAGGTCGTGGAGGCCGCGAGGAAGATCTCCCCGCTCCCGTGGTGCGCGGCGGACCCGGTGCGGGCCAGGCCCAGCCCGACCCGGCGTGCGAGACGGGAGCAGCCGGCCCCGTCCACGGGCGCGTCCGTGACCACGACGCCGATGCACGACCCGGCGGGCCGCGGCGGGGTCGCGGAGGCCGGGCCCAGCAGCCGGCCCACCGGCACGCCGGCCACCGTCAGCCGGTCTCGCTGCCCGAAGTTCGTCAGCAGCACCACGCCCAGCGTGTGACCGTCCGGGAGCATCCGCGACGCCGTGCCGATGCCGCCCTTGAAGCCCAGGCAGTACATCCCGGTCCCGGCGCCCACGGAACCCTCCGCCGGCGCGGCCGAGGATCCCCGCGACGTCAGCGCGGCGTCGTGCGCGGCATCGACCTCGGTCCGGCCGACCTGCATCACCCGGCAGTCGTTGAGGAACGAGTCGTCGCACTCGGCGACGACGGGGATCACGACGTCCCCGGCGACGCCGGGATGCCGCTCCAGGGCGATCTGGCACGCCGCGTCGTACACCCGGCCGAGCTGCATGGTCGAGGTCAGGTACACCGGCGTCTCGACCACCCCCCACTCGCCGGCGGTCAGCATCCCGGTGCACTCGCCAGCCCCGTTCAGGACGGCGCCTCCCGCAGCGAGCGGCCGGTCGAACGCGTCCTCGGCCAGGAGGAGCGTGGTCACGCCGGTGCGGGCCACGCCGCGGCCCTGCGGGGTCGGCGGCTCGTCGCGCACGATCGTCGCGTGCCCGAGCCCGACACCGGCCACGTCGAGGACGGAGTTCGTCGCACCGGGCGGCAGGGTGCCGACCCGGATCCCGATGTCGCGTGCGCGAGGCATGCCGTCATCCTGCCCGAGTCCGGGCTCGAGGTGTGATCCTGAGGCGATGAGCGAGTACGGGATACCGGTCGTGTGGTCGCCGACCACCCGCGAGCACGACCCGCGGCACGAGGTGTGGGTCGGCGCCGCGACCCCGGCCACCGAGGTGGCGCAGCGGGTCGACGCGATCCTCGGCGCCCTCGTCAGGGACGGGCACCGGCCGGTGGAGGCGCCCACGCACCCGGACGACGTCCTCGCCACGGTGCACACGCCGGAGCTGCTGAGGTTCCTCCGTGGGGCTGCGCGACGGTGGGGCGAGGGACCCTACGCGGACCTCGTGGGGCAGGACCGGGTGGTGCCCTACCTGTTCCCGACCCCGGCGATGACCGCCGGGCTGCCGGCCCGTCCCGCCGTCGCGGTGCACGCGGACGCCGGGCGCTTCGGCTACGACACCATGACCCTGGTCGGGCCGGGGACCTGGGCCGCCGCCCGCGCGGCCGTCGACTGCGCCCTGGGCGCGGTGGACCTGCTCGGCACGGTCGACCCGATGGGCGGAGAGGAGCGCCTGGTCTACGCCCTGTGTCGGCCGCCCGGCCACCACGCGACGCCGGCCGGGTACGGCGGCTCGTGCTACCTGAACAGCGCCGCGGTGGCGGCCGAGGCGCTGCGCCGGTCCGGCGCCGAGCGGGTCGGCATCGTCGACCTCGACGCCCACCCCGGCAACGGGACGTCCGCGATCTTCTACGACCGCGCCGACGTGCTCTACGGGTCCGTGCACATCGACCCGGCGGCGGGCTGGTTCCCGCACGTCGTCGGGTACGCCGACGAGACCGGGACCGGCGGGGGAGCGGGTGCCAACCTGAACCTGCCGCTTCCCGAAGGGGCGTCGGACGGACGCTGGCTCGAGGCGGTACGGCGGCTGGCGGGCTGGGTCGCCGCTGAGGGCTGCACCGCGCTCGTCGTCTCGCTGGGTGTGGACGCGGCGGCGCAGGACCCGGAGAGCCCGCTCCAGGTCACCTCCGAGGGGTACCTCGACGCCGGCTCGCTGCTCGGTGCGACGGGGCTGCCCGCGGTCGTCGTCCAGGAGGGTGGCTACCACCTACCGAGCCTCGGTGACCTGGTCGCTTCGTACCTGGCTGGCCACGCGAACGCGTCCGGGACCGGAGTGGCACGCCTGCCGTGACAGGCTGGCCCGGTGGCCGAGCTGCTGGTGGTGACAGGTCCGCCGGGGTCCGGGAAGTCGACCGTCGCCGAGCTGCTCGTCGAGGGCTTCGAGCCCGGCTCGCTGGTCCCCGGCGACGTCTTCTTCTCGTTCTGGCGGCGCGGAGCGATCGCGCCGTGGCTGCCGGAGGCGCACCAGCAGAACGAGGTGGCGCTCCGGGCGGCGGCGGGGACGGTGGGCACGTTCGTCTCCGGAGGGTGCACGGTGGTGTACGACGGCGTGCTGGGGCCCTGGTTCCTGTCCATGTTCGCGCGGGCGACCGGGCTGCCGGCGCTGCACTACGTGGTGCTGCTGCCCTCGCTCGAGCTCTGCCTGGAGCGCGTCGCAACCCGGCGGGGACACGGGTTCACCGACCCAGCGGCGACCCGCCGGATGCACGACGCGTTCGCCACCGCGGAGCTGCCGGAGCGCCACGTGCTGCGCGACCCGCCGGAGCGACCCGGTGACGTCGCCGCCGAGATCCTGGACCGCCTCGGCGCCGGAACCAGCCTTGTCCAGCTGGGGTGAGGGCGCCACCGGCGCATGAGGGGGCCGCCCCTCGGGTAGCCGCTCGAGGTGAGCCAGAGCCAGGACGAGCCACCGTCGCGTGAGGGGCTGAGCGACGCCGAGGTCTGGGAGTGGACCGGTGAGGAGTGGCGGGTCCGCGAGATCCCGGCCTTCGAGGAGCCGAACCCGGGAGGCAGCCCCGCCCCCGTCGACGACCCCTGAGCGCTGGTCTGGTCCCGGTGGCGTCGCGGCCCTAAGATCGAGTCATGGCTGCGCAGCCTGCCCAGGGTTTGGCGTTGTGCGCCCTCGCGGGCGTGTTCTTCGCCGTGGGCCCGCGGCGGTTCGGCCTCCTCTGGGAGTGGCTCTCCTCCCTGCCCCGCCGGCTCTTCGGCCGACCCGCGCCGCCGGTCCCGCAGGGTCGCCCCATCCAGGCCGTCGCCCGTGACGCCCAGCGGCTCGGCCGCCGCTTCCGGTACGTGGTACCCACCGGCGTCTCCTTCATCCGCTTCGAGGCCACCCGCCGGGCGTACGACGACGTGCTGGCCGAGGCCTGCGACATGCTGGACGTCCCGCACCTGCTGTCGGTGCTCTCACCCGGACCGGAGCTCGACGTCGAGCGGCTCCGCGTCGAGATGGCCCTGGACCACGCCGGCCTGCGCCTCGACGACGCGGCCTGACCCCGATCCGCTCCGGTCGGTAGCCTCGCCGGGTGGACGTCTTCGACATCATCGACTGGCGTCGTCGCACGTTCGCCCTCTACGCCGAGGTGCGCGCCACCGAGGACCCCGCCGCCGCGCACGACCTGTGGCGCCGCACCCGCGACGACCTGTTCGCGACGCACCCCGCCTCGCCCCTGCCTGACCCGTCGTCCTTCACGGGACTGGCCGTGCCGCCCTACGAGCCCGGCTGGCGCTTCGAGGTCGAGGTGCGGGAGGCCCCGGCGATCCGGATCGAGCTCGACACCGGCACCGACGGCGTCGTCCCGTTCGAACGGGTCGGTGTGGCCGAGATCCCCGGCGTCGGTGTCCTGGACGTGTGGCGCCTCGCGTCGTACGCCGGCGGGCTGTTCGTGCCGGTCAAGGACCGGTCCGCGGGCCGGGAGGGCGGCACGTACGGCGGCGGCCGCTACCTGCTCGACACCGTGAAGGGCGCCGACCTCGGAGGGAGCGGGACGTCCCTGGTGCTGGACCTCAACTTCGCCTACAACCCGTCGTGCGCCTACGACCCGTCCTGGGCGTGCCCGCTGGCGCAGCCCGGCAACGTGGTGGACGTGGACATCCCGGTGGGTGAGCGCGACTGGCCGCCGTACGTTACGGGTCCGCCGAACCGGGGTAACGCCTGAGCGTGACGGACGCTGCTGACACGCTGAACTGGACCACGGACCCGGTCGACCTGCCCGGCACCGACCCGGCGGACCCGCCGACCGAGCTCGTGCCCGGCAAGCTGTGGCACGGCGGGTGCCCCGTCGACTTCGACTGGGTGCGGGACACCGGCATCGACCTGGTGGTCGACCTCGCGGACGCCGACGCCTACCCGCCTGCCGCCGAGGTGGACGGGCTCACGTACCTCAAGTGCCCCCTGGTCGACGGTGACGACCTCCCGGACCCGGCGCTCACCCTGCGGCTCGCCGCCCTGGTCGCGGGCCTCGTCGACGACGGGCACCAGGCCCTGGTGCACTGCACCTTCGGCCGCAACCGCTCGGGGCTCGTCGTCACCCTGGTGGTGAGGGAGCTCCTCGGCCTGTCCGGTCGCGACGCGCTCGCCCACGTGCGGGGGCTGCGCGACCGGGCGGTGAACAACGAGACCTTCGCCGAGTGGCTGACCTCGCTCCGCAAGCCCGAGGGTCAGAGCGGCGTCCGCCACCCGCGCAGCTCGGCGTCCATCCAGTCGAGCGTGAGCCCCTGACGGCGGCACTCCCAGATCCGGAAGGCGACGCCGCCCAGGTCGGCTATCCGGTTCAGCACCGGCAGGCCCGGCCAGCAGCGGACGTCGAAGCCGTACGACGCGCAGAACTCGGCGTAGCACTGCGGGGAGATCTCGCCGACGGCCACCCGCCGGGAGGCGCTGCTCAGGTCGTACTCCCGAGGCGCCCGGGCGACCCAGTCAAGGTCGATCAGCACCGGCCCGCCAGGGCCGCGCAGGACGTTGCCGGGGGAGACGTCGCCGTGCACGACCGCGTCCCCGAGCGCCGACTGCACCTCGCCCAGGGCCGTGAGGAGGGCCGCCCGCGCGTCGAGGAGCACACCGGCCGCCTCGTCGGGAAGCGACGCGACCTGGCAGGCCAGCCGGGACAGCGGCGCCCAGAGCGGCAGGTCCGCGCCGGCGTGCTGCTCGTGGAAGCTCCGCAGCAGCGACCCCAGCTCAGACCAGGACACCGACCCGGCCGTCGCGACCCAGGGCGTGACGGTCACGACGCCCTGCTCCGTGACCACCGGTGCGCAGACCGGCAGGTGGGCGGCGGTCGACCCCGCCAGGGCCGCGCTCACCCTGGTCAGGTGGGTCGGGTCCGTGCCGGGCGGGTAGACCTTCACCGCGAAGTCCCCGCAGCGCAGCACCACCGTCGTCAGCGAGCTGACCACGACGGGCGCCTGCAGAGGCAGCGGAATCAGCGCCCGGGCCGTCCGTAGCGCCGCGACCGCGTCGCCGGTCCCCCAGCCGTCACCGGGCAGGGGCAGAGCGGTCGTGACGACGCCTGCAGGAGGGCTCAGCCGGGTCAGCGACATCGGAGACTCCCATTGAACAAGACCGCCGCTCGACGTCGCTGGCTCGTGCCTTGACCGGGTCCGGGGAGCGCAACCTACCACCTGCTCGAGCAGTCCCGCAGCAGCTCAGAGCTGGTCGGGTTTCCGCTTGTCCCACAGCCAGACGCGGAAGAAGTGCTGCATCGGCTTCCCGGAGATCCGATGGGCCAGCGCGCGGAACTGCGGCGTGGTCACGTTGCCGTTGCGGTGCGTGCGGACCCAGGTGCGCAGCAGCGTGAAGAAGTCCCGGTCACCGATCTTGTGGCGCAGCGCCGCGAGCGTCATACCGCCGCGGAAGTAGACGGGTGCGGAGAACATGTGGTCGCGCTTCGGGTCGGCGACCGAGGTCCTCCAGAAGGAGTCCTTGCGGCCCAGCGCGCGGTAGAGCATCCGGGCCTGGCGGAGGGTGGACGGGCCGCCGGTGTGCTCGCCCCAGAGCCAGGAGCTGAAGGTGGCGAACCCCTCGTTGAGCCAGATGTGCCGCCAGGTCCGGACCGAGACGCTGTCGCCGAACCACTCGTGGGACAGCTCGTGGGACATGGTGTCGCGGTCCGGCACGAACCCGTACAGCGGCCGGGTCTGGGTCTCGAGGGAGAAGCCGACCTGGGGCAGGTTGTCCACGACGGCTCCGGTCGACCCGAACGGGTAGCGGCCGAAGCGCCGCGTCCAGTAGTCGGTGATCCGGGCGGTCCGTGCCGCGATGTGCCTGCGGGCCGCCTGATGCGCCAGCGTCGGGTCGACGGCGGTGAAGTTCTCGACGCCGCGGGGGGTCCGGCTGCGGTGGAAGTCCCAGCGGCCGATCCCGATGGTGGCGAGGTACGTCGCCATCGGCGTCCGCTGGTCCCACACGTACGTGTCCGAGTGGCCGTGCACGTGGTGCGCCCGGTAGGTGCCGTTCGCGACGACCTTGCGGCCGGTGGGCACGGTGATCCGGAAGCGGAAGCTCGCCTTGTCGCTGGGATGGTCGTTGCCGGGGTACCACGTGTGCGCCGCGTTCGGCTCGCAGCCGACGAACGCCCCGTCCTTGGTGTAGATCCAGCCGTACTCGCCGAACCCGACCCGTGACCCCCTGACCGTCTTCGGCACCCCGGCGTAGGAGACCACGGTGGTGAACCTGCTGCCGCGGGCCAGTCCCCGGGCCGGCGTGATGACCAGCTCCTGCCCGGAGCGCCGGAACCGGGCCGCGTGCCCGCGCACCGTGACCTCGGAGACCGTGTAGCCGCTGAGGTCGAGGTCGAAGCGGGAGAGGTTCTTGCGCGCCACGGCGGTGATGGTGTTGGACCCGCGAAGGTGGTGCGTCGCCGGGTCGTAGGCCAGCCGGAGGTCGTAGTGCGACACGTCGTACCCGCCGTTGCCCTCCAGCGGGAAGTACGGATCGCCGACGCCTGCCGAGCCTGTGCTGAAAGCAGTGGCCCGCGCCGGTTCCCGGCCGCCGGCGACGACCGGGGTCACGGCGACCAGGGACAGGGCGGCCGCGGCGACGACCGCGCGCGACCAGGCTGAAGTACGAGCACGCTGCATGGGAACCCTTCATGTCCGGCAGCAGAGCGCCGCCGAGAAGGGTCCAATCGTAACGGACTCTTTCCGCTACTTCTGCGGACCGGTCAGTCGTTCCACCTCGGGTCGTTGTCCCACTCCTCGTTGCGCTGCTGCACCTTCTCCAGCGCGTGGGAGGCGTCCTCGGCCGTGGGATAGGGACCTAGCCGGTCCGCGGCGCGGCAGCCGCTGTGCCGGCCCTCGACAGTGTGGTGGTTCAGGCAGAACCAGAACTCCTCGTCCTCGCTCATCGCGCTCCTTCCTGCTCGTTGATGCCCCGGTCGTTGATTCCCCGGTCGTTGATTTTCTGGCCGGTCACTCGCCCGTGGCTCCGTCGATCCGCTCACGCAGCAGGTCGGCGTGCCCGTTGTGCCGCGCGTACTCCTCGATCATGTGGACGTAGATCCAGCGAAGGTCCATCTCGACCTTGTCGCGATGGTGGAAGAACGTGTCGTCGAGCGAGTGTCGCTCCGCCACCTCCCGCGCGGCGTCGACCTCGCGGCCGTACGTCGTGAAGTCCTGCTCCGCCTCGGCGGCGTCCACGTCGTCGAAGTCGCCGTCCTCCCGCTCGGGGCTGCAGTAGATCATCTCCAGGTCCTGTCCGGCGAAGCGCCGACGGAACCACGACCGCTCCACCTCCGCCATGTGCCGGACCAGTCCCAGCAGCGACAGGTTCGACGGCTCCACCGCACGCCGGGCCAGCTGCTCGCCGCTGAGGCCGGCGCACTTGAGCTGCAGCGTGGCCCGGTGGTAGTCCAGCCAGGCCTCCAGCATCGGCCGCTCCTCGGCGACCGTGGGCGGCTCGTGACGGGTCAGCTCCGGTGCGGTCCACGACATCGGGCCAGCATCGTGGTCCGAGCGGCCAGGGCGCAACCCGTCGCCCGGACCGAGGGCAGGTCAGGCCTTGCGGGGCCCTCGCCCGGGGCGCATCATCGGCGGGGGCGAGACGAGGAGAGGTCGATGCGCGTCGAGGACCTGCGTGGCCTGACCCTCTTCGAGGGCCTGCGGACCGACCAGTTGGCCGACCTGGTGGCGGCCGGCTCCGACATCCGCGTCGAGCCCGGTGTCGAGCTGTTCCAGGAGGGCGAGCACGCCGACTTCTGGTGGGTGCTGCTCGACGGCGCGATCGAGCTCCGGCGCCACGTGGGCCGCGAGGTGATCTCCGTGGGCCGGATGGACACCCCGGGCCGGTGGGCCGGAGGCTTCCGGGCCTGGGACGAGCACGGCGTCTACCTGGCGACCGGGCGCGGGTCGGTCGAGGGCCGGGTCCTGCGGCTGCCGTCCGACGTGCTGCGGGACCGGTGCAACGCCTGGTTCCCGCTGGGTGGGCACCTGATCGCTGGCCTGTACGGCACGGCGCGCACCATCGAGTCGACGGTTCGGCAACGGGACGCGCTGATCACACTCGGCACCCTGGCCGCGGGACTGGCGCACGAGATCAACAACCCGGCAGCTGCCGCCACCCGGGCCGTCGACGCCCTCGAGGAGGTCAGCGGGACGCTCGTCTCGGCCCTGGGCCGGATGGCGGCCGGCAACCTCACGGGCGCACAGTTCCTCGAGCTGGAGGGCTTGCGCAAGGAGCTCGAGCCCGCGGTCGCGCTCGGCCCGCTCGCGCAGGCGGACCGCGAGGACGCCCTGTCCTCCTGGCTGGAGGACCACGGCATCGACGAGGAGTGGGTCCTCGCCGCACCGCTCGCGGCCGCCGGGGCCGACCTCGACTGGTGCGACAGGGTGTCCGCCGCCCTGCCCGCCGCCGTGCTGGAGCCCGGGCTCGAGTGGGCGGCCGGCACCTCCTCCCTCACCTCACTGCTCGGGGAGGTCAAGGAGTCGACCCGCCGGGTGTCCGAGCTGGTGGCGGCGGTGCGGGCCTACAGCCAGATGGACCGGGCCTCCATGCAGCAGACCGACGTACGCGAGGGCCTGGAGAGCACCTTGGTGATGATGGGCCACAAGATCGGTGACCGCATCGAGGTGGTGCGCGACTACGGGAGCGACGTGCCGCTCGTGGAGGCGTACGCCGGTGAGCTCAACCGGGTGTGGACCAACCTCATCGACAACGCGGTGGACGCGATGGAGGCCCTGGACGGGGGCGCGCGCGGGATCCTGACCGTCGCGACCCGGAAGGCGCCGGAGGCGGTGGTCGTGGAGATCGCCGACACCGGGACCGGCATACCTGCTGCGGTCGCCGCCCGCGCCTTCGAGGCGTTCTTCACCACCAAGGGCGTCGGCAACGGCACCGGCCTCGGGCTCGACACCGCGAGACGGATCGTCGAGGACCGGCACGGCGGCACCATAGCGATCGACTCCCGGCCCGGGAGGACGGTGCTGCGGGTCTGCATCCCGCTCCGCGTGCCGAGGCCGGCCGTCGTACCCGGGGACGAGGCCTGAGCATGGTGCTCGGGGGAGCGGGTACGGCCGTGCCATGAGCCCACGCGACAAGGACCTCGACTACGAGGACCAGGACGCCGAGCCGACGATGAACGCCCCCGAGGAGGGTCGCCCCGACGGTCTCGACGCCCTCAAGGACGACGAGTCGGACGGGGACACCAGCGCGACCTAGCCCGCTGCCGTTGGCCCGCACGATCCGCAAGGAGCTGACCTGCCCCGGTGATTCCGGCCGGGTCGGCTATCTGCGGGGGCGGCGGCGGATGGTCTCCGGCAGCAGCACCCGCGGAGGACGCCGGAGCCGGGATCGACGCCGGCTGCGTTCGCCGAGGTCGAGCTCGCTGAGCAGACGCTTGACGGAGGACAGCAGCGAGACGTGCAGCTCGAAGACGACCGGTGCGGTCTCGATGAGCATCAGGTCGCTGAGCCGGGCCCGGGCCTCGTGGAGCCCCTCGAGCGCGTCGTTGACGCGGTCGACCTGCGCGGTCACGTCTCCCGCGGCCGGAGCCGCCTCGGCGCGCACCAGCTCGCCGAAGGCGGCGATCGCTGCCCCGAGATCGCGCAGCACCTGCTCCAGGTTGCCCAGCACCGCCGCCCCCACCTCGTCGTCCGGCCACCCCGGGTCGTAGGTGGCGTCGTGGACGGCGCGGAACATGGCCCGGACCGTGACCGAGGTGTGCTCGAGGGCCTCAAGCCCCTGGCGCAGCCCGGGCCCGGCGTTGGGCGTCCCGAGCGCCCGGACGTTGAGCGTCCGGCTCTGCTCGGCGCGGAGCAGCGCCGCACCGACCTGCGGCATGTCGTGGGTGATCCGTCGGGCCTCGTCGAGCCAGCTCGTCGCCTGTGCCGCCACGTCGGCACCGGTGAGGTTCCGGTCCGCGAGCTCGTCGGCGGCCCGGGTGAGGAGCCGGTCCATGTCGTCGGCCAGGTCCCTGATCGCCTGCCCCGCGTCCCCGGCGGCCACCTTGGGCGGGAAGAGGAGGTTGGCCGCGATCCCCACCGAGGCGCCGACCAGGGTCTCGGTGATGCGCTGCCAGCCGGCCGACTCGGCCCCCAGGGACCCGACCCCGAGCACCAGCATCCCGCTGATCGCGACCTCGATCAGGTTCGACCGCAGCCGCAGGACCTGGCCGATCATGATGGACACCGCGATGAGCACGCCCAGGCTCCACCAGGCGAGCGGCACCACTGCGGAGAAGGCGACTGCCAGCGAGACGCCCGCCACCACGCTGACCACGCGGTCCAGGCCACTGGCCAGCAGGCTGACCGGCGTCACCTGGACGACCAGCAGCGCCGTCAGGGGGGCGAGCAGGGGCTGGGTCCGGGGGAACAGGGCGGAGGCCACGACATAGCTGGCCATCGCGGCCACGGTGAGGCGCATGGCCCACAGCACACCGGCCCACCCACCGCGCCGGAACCGGGCCACCGGGGTCCCGAGCCTGCGCTGCAGTGCCTCACGCACGACAGGACCGCCCGTCAGGAGGCCGGCAGCCGGGACGCGGCGTCCTCGTCGACGAGCCAGAGGGTCTCGTCCTGGCCCGAGACGCCGACCGCGGGGATCTCGTGCACATCTGGCCGCTCGTCGCCGGCGGCCAGCGCCCGGGCGACTGCTTCGGCCTTCTCCGTGCCGGAGACCACGAACCACACCGCGCTGCTGCGGTTCAGCGCCGGGAAGGTGAGGGTGATCCGGTCCGGCGGCGGCTTGGGGGACCCGGTCACGGGCACGGCGATGTCGTCGACGACGTCGAGCTGTGGGAACCCCGGGAACAGCGAGGCCACGTGCCCGTCCGGGCCGACCCCGAGCATGACGACGTCGAAGCGCCCGGCCCCGTGCGCCCGCAGCTCCGCGCCGTACGCGGCCGCCGCGTCGGCCAAGCCGCCCGGCTCACTGTCCGGCCCGGTGTCCTGTGGGGCGGGCATCACGTGCACCCGCGCCGGGTCGACGGGCACGTGGTCGAGCAGGGGGGCGGCCTGTGCGGAGTTGCGGTCCGGGGAGTCCAGGGGGACGTACCGCTCGTCGCCCCACCAGAGGTCGATGCGTGACCAGTCCAGCCGGTCCCGGGACGCCGCGACGAGAGCCCGGTGGACCCGTGCCGCCATGGTCCCGCCGGTCAGCGCCACGGACGGCACCCTGCCCTGCGCCTGGATCTCGGCCAGCCGGGCCACGAGGCGGGCCGCCACGTCCTCGGCGAGCGCCTCGGGCGACGGGTGGGTCACGAGCTGCGGCCTGCTGATGCTCACTTTGCGGCAGCCCGGGTGCGCTTGGCGGGTGCCCGGCGTCCGGACCGCGCCATCCTCTTGGCGGTCGCGGCGTAGATGTCGTCCGGGTCGAGGCGCCGCAGCTCCTCGTTGAGCAGCTCGTCGAGGTCGCGACGCTTGAGGGCGACCGGCCGGTCCGGCTGGCCGGGAGAGGAGAGGGTCGCCAGCCGGCCGTCCGGGCGCGAGATCGTCACGTCGCCGTCCTTGGTGCTCATCACGACCGAGGTGATCCCGGGACCCTCCGAGCTGCGCCGGGTCACCTCGCACCTGAGCCGGTCCCCGAGCCACGCGGCGAGCAGGTCGGCGCTCGGGCTGACGCGCTCCGCCGTGACCGAGGCGGCATGCACCTTGCCGGGGTTCTGGTCGAGTGCCGAGGCCAGCAGCGCCCGCCAGCCGGTGATCCGGGTCCAGGCCAGGTCGGTGTTGCCGGGCGCGTAGCTGACGCACTGGTGCAGCATCGCCTTCGCCTTGGCGGCGGGCGCGGCGGCCGCGTCGGTGATCCGCCGGGTGCCGAGGCGGCCGAGCGGGTCGCTCGCCGGGTCGCGCGGTGCGTGCCCGGGCCACCAGACCACCACGGGGGAGTCCGGGAGGAGCAGCGGGAGGACCACGGACTCCGGATGCTTGGTGACCTCTCCGGTGAGCCGGATCAGGGCCCGCTCGCCCGACGCGCCGGACCCGATGCCGACCGTGGCGTCGACCTGGGAGCCGCCGCGCCGGTCACCCAGGACGACCCCCAGGATCCGGGCCGGGTGCTCCTGGGACGCGGTCCGGGCCACCGCCATCGCCTCGTCCGCGTCGTCGGTGTCCGCGACCACGACCAGGGTCATGATCATCCCCATCGCGGGGCTGCCGGAGCGGCGGCGGGCGCGGACGAACTCCGCGGCGATGGCGCTCGAGCTGGTGTCGGTCAGGTCGATCATCTGGGACCCCCTGCGGGAACGGGAGCCACGCGAGTGGCTGCGTGAGGTGAGGTCACGGCCGCCTCCAGGTGCGGCCGTCCCGCGCCAGCATCCGCACCGCGGACTCCGGGCCCCACCCCCCGGACTCGTAGGTGTCCGGCTGGCCGTGCGCGGCCCAGTAGTCGATGATCGGGTCGAGGATCTTCCAGGACAGCTCGACCTCCTCGTGCTGCGGGAACAGGGGAGGGTCCCCCAGCAGCACGTCGAGGATGAGCCGCTCGTACGCCTCGGGCGAGGACTCGGTGAACGAGCCGCCGTAGGCGAAGTCCATGTTGACGTCCCGGATCTCCATCGCACTGCCCGGGACCTTCGACCCGAAGCGTGTCGTGATCCCCTCGTCGGGCTGTACCCGGAAGACCAGCGCGTTGTGGGTGAGCTCCTCGGTGGCGGTGTCGCTGAACGGGAGGTGCGGAGCCCGCTTGAACACCACCGCGACCTCGGTCACCCGCCGGCCCAGCCGCTTCCCGTGCCGGAGGTAGAACGGCACGCCGGCCCAGCGACGCGTGTCGATCTCCAGCTTGACGGCGGCGAAGGTCTCGGTCGTCGAGGTGCTCGGGATGTCCTGCTCCTGGAGGTAGCCCGGGACCTTCTGCCCGCCCGCCCAGCCCTCGGTGTACTGCCCACGGGCGGTGGACAGGTCCAGGCGGCGCGGGAGTACGACGGACGACAGCACCTTCTGCTTCTCCAGCCGCAGGCTGTGCGCGTCGAACGAGATCGGCTCCTCCATCGCGGTCAGGGCCATCAGCTGCAACAGGTGGTTCTGGATCACGTCGCGGGCCGCGCCGATGCCGTCGTAGTAGCCGGCCCGGCCGCCGATCCCGATGTCTTCGGCCATCGTGATCTGCACGTGGTCGACGTAGTTGGCGTTCCAGATCGGCTCGAACATCGTGTTGGCGAAGCGCATCGCCAGGATGTTCTGGACGGTCTCCTTGCCGAGGTAGTGGTCGATCCGGAACACCGACTCCGGCGGGAAGACCTCGTGGATCGTGGCGTTCAGCTGCTGTGCGCTCTTCAGGTCGGACCCGAACGGCTTCTCGACCACCACCCGTCGCCAGCTGCCGTCGGCCGGTTCGGCGAGGCCGTGCTCCTTGAGCTGACCGATCACGTCGGGGAAGAACCGCGGGGGGATGGAGAGGTAGAACGCGTGGTTGCCCCGCGTGCCGCGGACCCGGTCGAGGTCCGCGATCGTCTGCCGGAGGTGGTCGAAGGCGGCGTCGTCGCTGAAGTCGCCCTGCACGAACCGGAACCCCTCGGCGAGCTGGTCCCAGACCTCCTCGCGGAACTCGGTGCGGGCATGCTCCTTGACCGAGTCGTGCACGACCTGGGCGAAGTCCTCGTTCGCCCAGTCCCGCCGGGCGTAGCCGACCAGCGAGAACCCCGGCGGAAGCAGGCCGCGGCTCGCGAGGTCGTAGATCGCCGGCATCACCTTCTTGCGGGACAGGTCCCCGGTGACCCCGAAGAGCACCATCCCGCAGGGTCCGGCGATCCGAGGCAGCCGCCGGTCCTGCGGGTCGCGCAGCGGGTTCCTGTCGCTCGCCCGTGCCGGCCGGACCGCGCGGACGGTCACGAAAGGGCCGCCCGCAGCGCGGAGAGGCCGGCCTCGACGTCGGTGAGGTGCACCCGCAGGACCGGCCGGCCGTGGTCGGCCAGCACCGTGGCGTCACCGGCGGCCTGCGCCGCGATCAGCCGCCCGAAGGTGTAGTCCTTGCCGGGGACCGGGAGGTCCTCGATCGGCTCACCCGTCACCTGGAGGTAGACCCCCTCGGCGGGACCGCCCTTGTGGAACTGGCCCGTCGAGTGCAGGAACCGGGGCCCCCAGCCGAAGGTGACCGGCCGGCGTACTCGGTGGGCCAGCGCGCTGCGGACCTCGGCCAGGTCGGCGTGCCGGATCCGGTCGAGGTAGGCCATCACCGCCACGTAGCCCTGCTGGGGGTCGACCTGGGCGAGCAGCGCGGCCACCGCGTCGGGCAGCGTCCGGGCCTCGCCGAGCCAGTCGCCACCGAGGGCGCGGCCCTCGACGCCGGCGTCGGTGAAGTCGGGCGGCGTCACCTGGGGCGCACCCTCGAGCATCGAGCGGGCCGCCACCTTGGCGCTCTCGACGTCCGGCTGGTCGAACGGGTTGATCCCGAGGAGCACTCCAGCGGTTGCGGTGGCGACCTCCCACAGCAGCATCTGGGCGCCGAGCGTCCCCGTGACCACGACGTCCGAACCGGCGGAGCCGTCGGCCCCGGACGCCTGCCCGTCGTCCGACACGTCACCCGTCACGTCACCGGACTCGTCGGCGGCGTCGCCGGCGAGGTGCACGACGGTCACGTCGTGGGGGGGCAGCGCGACCTCGGGGGCCGAGTCGTCGGCGACGACGACCGGGAGCAGCCCGGTGCCCTGCTTGCCGGTGCTCTCCGCGATCAGCTGCTCGGCCCAGTCGGCGAACCCGGTCAGACCCGAGCCCTGGTCCACGAGCACGATCTTGTTGCGGAGCGGCGTGGTGCCGGCGATGGCGGCGCCGAGCCGGAGCCCGGGGTTTCCCTCATCGTCCTCGGCGAGCAGGTCGGACACCGACTCCGCCTGGTCGAGGAGCTCTCCCACGTCTGCTCCGGCCAGCCCGCTGGGCACCAGCCCGAAGGCGGTGAGCGCGGAGTAGCGGCCGCCCACGTCCGGGTCGGCGTTCACCACCCGGTAGCCGTCCTTGCGGGCCTGCTCGTCGAGCGGGCTCCCCGGGTCGGTGATGATGACGATCCGGCTCTTCGCGTCGATGCCCGCGTCGGTGAAGGCCTGCTCGTAGGCCCGGCGCTGCGAGTCGGTCTCCACCGTGGAGCCCGACTTGCTGGAGACCACCACGACGGTGCGCTCCAGCCGGTCCTGCAGGGCGTCGCGGACCTGGTCGGGGTTGCTGGAGTCCAGCACGGTGAGCTCGACGCCGTACGTCCCGCAGATCACCTCGGGGGCGAGCGAGGAACCGCCCATGCCGCACAGGACGACGTGGTCGGCACCGGCATCCTGAAGCTCGCCGCGGATGGCGGCGATCTCACCCACGAGCGGCCGGGAGGTCCGGGGGAGACCGACCCAGGACAGCCGCTTGGCCGCCTCGGACTCGGCCTCCGCGCCCCACAGCGTGGGGTCCTTGGCGAACAGCTTGCCCGCGAACCCGTCCTTGACCAGCGCGGGCACGTGGCCGCCGATCCCGTCGGCCGCGGCGCCGGTGGCGACGACCTCGAACGTCTCGGTCACTGGCCCTGGCCCTGGGACCCGCTCAGCTGTCCGCGCACCGTCTCCACGAGCTCGTCCCAGGACTTGACGAACTTCTCGACGCCCTCCTCCTCGAGGGTCTCGATGACGTCGTCGTACTCGATGCCGACCTTCTGCAGGTTGGCCATCACCTCGCGCGCGTCGTCGTACTTCGTCGTCACCTGGTCGCCCGTGACCTCACCGTGGTCGGCGAAGGCGCGCATCGTCTTCTCCGGCATGGTGTTCACGGTGTTCGACACGACGAGGTCGCTGATGTACATGGTGTCGCGGTAGTCGGGGTTCTTCACGCCGGTGGAGGCCCACAGCGGGCGCTGGACGTGGGCGCCGTCGCCCTGCAGGGCGCGGAAGCGGTCACCGGAGAACTTCTCCTCGAACGCCTCGTACGCCAGCCGCGCGTTGGCGACGCCGGCGAGCCCCTTCAGGTCACGTGCCTGCGGCTCGGAGGAGGCGTCCAGGCGCTTGTCGATCTCGGTGTCCACGCGCGAGACGAAGAACGAGGCGACGGAGTGGATCTTGGAGAGGTCGTGGCCGGCGGCCTTGGCCTTCTCGAGGCCCTCGAGGTAGGCGTCCATGACCGAGTCGTAGCGGTCCAGGCCGAAGATCAGGGTCACGTTGACGCTGATCCCCTCGCCCAGCACGTCGGAGATCGCCGGGGCACCTTCGGTGGTCGCAGGAATCTTGATGAACAGGTTGGGGCGGTCGACCGCGGCCCAGAGCTTCTTGGCCATCTCGATCGTGGCTCCGGTGTCGTGCGCGATGCCGGGGGAGACCTCGATGGAGACCCGCCCGTCGAGGCCATCGGTGCGCTCGTAGGTGTCGGCCAGCACGTCGCACGCGTCCCGCACGTCGGTCGTGGTGATCTCGAAGATCGTCTCGTCGACGTCCTTGCCGGCCTGCGCGAGCTCCCGGACCTGGGCGTCGTACCGCTCGCCGTTGGCCAGTGCGCTCGCGAAGATGGTCGGGTTGGTGGTGACGCCGACGACGTAGTCGTCCTTCACGAGGTCGGCGAGGTTGCCCGTCTCGATCCGCTCGCGGGAGAGGTCGTCCAGCCAGATGGATACTCCTGCGTCGGCAAGAGCCTTGAGTCGTTCGGACATCGGATTCCTTCCGGGTGCTTGCTGCGGTTGTCCAGGTTGTCGAGGCCGCGTCTACAGCGAGCCTCGGAGGTCAGTCGCTCGAGTCGGAGATGCTCTCCTCCGCGGCCAGCGCGACCGCGTCCGCGGTGATCCCGAACTCGCGGTAGATGGTCGTGTAGTCAGCGGACGCGCCGTAGTGCTCGAGGGACACGGTGCGTCCGGTCGAGCCGACCAGGTCGCGCCAGCCCATGGAGACGGCCGCCTCGACGCTCACCCGGGCCTTCACGATCGGCGGGAGGACGGTGTCGCGGTAGGCCTGCTCCTGCCTCTCGAACCACTCGCGGCAGGGCATCGAGACGACCCGCGCGGCGATGCCCTTCTCGGCGAGGATCGTGCGCGCGTCGACGGCGAGCTGCACCTCCGACCCGGTGCCGATCAGGATGACGTCGGGTGCACCGCCGCCGTCCGCGTCGAGCAGCACGTAGCCGCCCCGCGCCACGTCCTCGGTGGTCGCGAAGCCGTCGGTGCCGCGCGGGTAGACGGGCACGTTCTGCCGGGTCAGCACCAGGCCGGCGGGGTTGCCGGTGTTCTCGAGGATGGCCTTCCAGGCGGCCACCGTCTCGTTGGCGTCGCCGGGGCGAACGACGTCCAGGCCCGGGATGGCCCGGAGGGCGGCGAGGTGCTCCACCGGCTGGTGCGTCGGGCCGTCCTCGCCGAGCCCGATCGAGTCGTGGGTCCACACGTAGGTGACCGGCAGCTGCATGAGCGCCGCGAGGCGCACCGCACCGCGCATGTAGTCGGAGAACGTCAGGAACGTGCCGCCGTACACGCGGGTGCCGCCGTGCAGGGCGATGCCGTTCATGATCGAGCCCATGCCGTGCTCGCGGATCCCGAAGTGCAGGACCCGACCGTAGGGGTCGCCGGTCCAGTCCTTGGTCGAGCGCTCCTCGGGGATGAACGACGGCTGGCCCTTGGGGGTCGTGTTGTTGGACTCGGCGAGGTCGGCCGAGCCGCCCCAGAGCTCGGGGAGCTCGGGCGCGATCGCGGACAGCACCTCGCCGGAGGCCTTGCGGGTCGCCATCCCCTTGGGGTCCGCGTCGAAGGAGGGGAGCGCCTTGTCCCAGCCCTCGGGAAGGGACCGGGTGCGCATCCGGTCGTAGAGCGCCTTGCGCTCCGGGTTGGCCTCGGCCCAGGCGTCGAACGACTGCTGCCAATCGGTCTCGGCGGCCTTGCCGCGTTCGAGGGCGGACCGCGTGTGCTCGATGACGTCCGCGGGCACCTCGAAGGTCTGGTCGGGGTCGAAGCCCAGGATCTTCTTGGTTGCGGCGACCTCCTCCTCGCCGAGAGCGGAGCCGTGCGCCTTCCCGGTGCCCTGCGCATGCGGGGCGGGCCAGGCGATGACCGTCTTCATCGCGATGAAGGAGGGCCGGTCCGTCACGGCGCGCGCCTTCTCCAAGGCGTCCCACAGCTCCGGGATGTTCTCCTCGTACTTCGTGCCGCCGTTGGTCCAGTCGATGCGGTGCACGTCCCAGCCGTAGGCGGCGTAGCGCGCCGCGACGTCCTCGGTGAACGCCACGTCGGTGTCACCCTCGATGGAGATGTCGTTGTCGTCGTAGATGAGGGTCAGGTTGCCCAGCTCCTGCGTGCCGGCGATCGAGGACGCCTCCGAGCTCACCCCCTCCTCGAGGTCGCCGTCACTGCAGATGGCGTAGATGTGGTGGTCGAACACGCTCGTCCCCGGAGCCGCGTCGGGGTCGAACAGACCGCGTTCGCGGCGCGCGGCCATCGCCATACCGATCGCGTTGCCCACCCCTTGCCCCAGGGGGCCGGTCGTCGTCTCGACGCCCGCGGTGTGCCCGTGCTCCGGGTGCCCGGGCGTCTTGCTGCCCCAGGTCCGCAGCGCCTTCAGGTCCTCGATCTCGAGGCCGAACCCGGCCAGGTAGAGCTGCGTGTAGAGGGTGATGCTGCTGTGGCCCGCGGACAGCACGAAGCGGTCGCGGCCGGCCCAGTCCGGATTGCCGGGGTTGTGCCGCATCGCCTTCTGGAACAGCGTGTAGGCGATCGGCGCCAGGGTCATCGCCGTGCCGGGGTGGCCGTTGCCGACCTTCTGCACCGCGTCCATCGCGAGCACCCGTGCGGTGTCGACCGCGCGCTTGTCGAGGTCGGTCCAGTCGAGGTTGCTCACGGGTGCTCTCTTCCTCTCAAGCGGTGCCCGGCGTCGGGTCCGGGCCAGGCCGGCGGGCGGCTCTGGGGCCACAGTGCCACTTCCCGCGCCACGCCAAACGTGGGGGCCACCAAGGGGTCCGCCGCCTGCGTGACACCGCTCCTCAGCACGCTTCGACCCTACTCGCGCGAGGTGATCCGATGCACACCCCACGGGAGCGGACCCGGGTACCGGTCCTGGGCGCTCCCGTGTCTAGACTCGCTCGCGGGAGATGCCCAGCGCCCCTGCTCCTGACCGTCAGCCAGACCGAGGTTCCCTTTGACGACCGTCGACCCGCACGTCCCCGTGCAGACCCGGACACCGGGTCCGTCGACCACCCGGGACGTGCTGGCGGCATACATCGGGCTGACGAAGCCGCGCATCATCGAGCTGCTGCTGATCACCACCGTGCCCGTCATGTTCCTGGCGCAGCGCGGGATCCCGTCCCTCGGGCTCGTGGTCGCCACGGTGCTCGGGGGGACGCTGTCGGCCGGCAGCGCCAACGCCCTGAACTGCGTCTACGACGCCGACATAGACGAGCGGATGCGCCGTACCCGCAGGCGCGCCCTGCCGCGGCACATCGTCTCCAGAGAGGCCGCGCTCGTGTTCGGCGTCGCGCTGGGGGTCGTCTCGACGCTGTGGCTCGGTCTGCTCGTCAACTGGCTCTCTGCAGATCTGGCGCTGGCGGCCAACGTGTTCTACGTCGTGGGCTACACGATGATCCTCAAGCGCCGGACCACGCAGAACATCGTCTGGGGGGGTGCCGCGGGCTGCTTCCCGGCGCTGATCGGGTGGACGGCGGTCACCGGCTCCCTGGCCTGGCCGCCGCTGGTGCTGTTCCTCGTGGTCTTCTTCTGGACGCCGCCGCACTTCTGGGCCCTCGCCATCCGCTACCGCGAGGACTACGCCGCGGCCGGCGTGCCGATGCTGCCGGTCAAGGCCGGGGCGCGCACGGTCGCGCGGAGGATCGTCGGCTACTCCTACCTCACGGTGGCCACCTCGCTGCTGCTGTGGCCGGTGGCCGGGACCGGCTGGTTCTACCCGGCGGCGGCCGCGGTCCTCGGCGGTGCCTTCCTGGTCGAGTCGCACCTGCTCCTGCTGCGCTCCGCGGAGAGCGACGACGTGGCCCTGCTCAAGCCGATGCGGCTGTTCCACTGGTCGAACATGTACCTGTGCCTGCTCTTCGTCGCGGTCGCGCTGGACCCGCTCCTCACCCGCCGCTGAGGGTGCGCTGATGCCGGCAGGCGCCACCGGTGGCGTGGTGCGGCCGACCAGGGAGCAGTTGGAATCCGCTCGGACGCGGCTGCTGGAGGACGTCGCGGCGCCCGACCTGCGGGTGCTGTTCACCGGGATCAACCCGGGTCTCTACTCCGCCTGGACCGGCCACCACTTCGCCCGTCCGGGCAACCGGTTCTGGCCGGCCCTGCACCGCTCCGGGTTCACGCCGAGGCTGCTGCGCCCACAGGATCAAGCCGACCTGCTCCCCCTGGGTCTGGGGATCACGAACGTGGTGCCGCGGGCCACCGCCCGGGCCGACGAGCTGACGCCGGAGGAGCTGGAGGCCGGGGGAGCGGCGCTCCGGGACAAGGTCGGCCGGCTGGCCCCCGCGTGGCTCGCGGTGTGCGGCATCACGGCCTTCCGAGCCGCCTTCGACGCGCCCCGAGCCGTGATCGGCCCGCAGCCGGCCTCCGTCCACGGGACGCGGGTCTGGGTGCTCCCGAACCCGAGCGGGCTCAACGCCCACTACTCCGCCCAGGCGCTCGCCGAGGAGTTCGCCCGGCTGCGTACGGCGGTCGGCTGACCCTGTGCGAACCGGCCTGGTGCGAGCGCTGAGCGGGCGCCTGTTTACCAGGGGCCCTTGGTAAACAGTCACACCACTGCCGTTGCAACGGCGGGGGTGTAACGGTTTTGTTGGGTGTGTACGGCGTGCCGGCCAGATCGCTACGACGACTGACGGCCGTCCCGAGGCGGCGACGGCTCACCAGGTCCCGCCCGCCCGCCTGGCGTCCTCGCCGTCCGCGTCGAGCGTCGGCGGCGCGGTGTGCGAGCGCTGAGCGGCGCCGGTTTTGTCAGGGCCCCTGGTAAACCGGCACGCCACTGCCGTTGCAACGGCGGGGGTGTACCGGTTCTGTTGGCTGTGTACGGCGTACGGGCGGCCCGATCGTCGCAGGGCCCAGGGTCTCTTGGTCGGTCAGGGCCGGCCGCTCGTCGACCCCGTCTGGACGACCGCGCTGGGCGACCCGGTCGACGCCGATCCTGCAGAAACAGAGCCTGTCTCATCCCAGCCCGCCGAAACAGAGCCTGCCGGAACCCCAGACGTCGAGCCCGTCGCCGTCAGGCGATCCCGGGTGCGGACGCTCAGCACCAGCCAGGTCAGGGCCGCCGACACGAGCGCGGCTCCCAGCAGGTGGAAGGCGACGAGCACCACAGGCAGGTCGGTCACGTACTGGACGAAGCCGACCAGCCCCTGCGCCAGCTCCACCAGCAGGAGCGTGCCCGCGGCCCGCCGGACGAGCAGAGGGACCTGAGCGCTGCGGAACACCAGCACGGCGGCGACCGTGAGGCCCAGCAGCAGGAAGACCAGGTCGGCGTGGAGCTGGCTGAGGTCACGGGGGTTCAAGCCGTTCCGGGGCGCGGAGGCGTCGCCGGCGTGCGGGCCGCTGCCCGTGACGACCGTCCCGACGTAGAGCACCGCCCAGCCGACGACGAGGACGGCGCGGGTCAGCCGGACCATCCCCACCGGGACCGAGCGCCGTGGCGGATCGTCGCCCTCGCCGAGGCGCCGCACCAGGGTCACGGCGACGCCGACCATGGCCAAGGAGACGAGCAGGTGCAGGGACACGATCCACGGGTTCAGGTCGGTCAGCACGGTGATGCCGCCGATGACCGCCTGGGCCGGCACGGCGAGGACGAGCAGCAACGAGAGGCGCAGGACGGATCTGCGGCCGTAGCGCCAGGCCAGCACGAACGTCGCGATCGCGACCGCGGCCAGCACGAACGTCACCATCCGGTTGCTGAACTCGATCGCGCTGTGCACGCCGAGGGCCCGGTGCGGCACGAAGGACCCGGCGGTGCAGCGGGGCCAGGTGGGACAGCCCAGGCCGGACCCGGTCAGCCGCACGACGCCGCCGGTCACGACGATCCCGATGTTGGCCACCAGCGACGCGATCGCGGCCCGGCGGATCCACGTCGTCAACCGGCGAGAAGGCGTCCGCGGGGTCGCGATCCCGGTCCCGGTGACGTTCACTCCCACAGCGCTCACGGTACCGGGGCCCCGCCGTACGACGGCTCCTGGTCCGGCGCACCAGCCGATCCGGCGTACCAGGCGGTCAGCCGGGCGAACCCCTCCTCGAGGGACACCCGGGGCTCCCAGCCCAGGGCCGTGCGGGTCCGCCGCTGGTCGAACCAGTGCGCGGTGCTCAGCTGCTCGGCGAGGAAGCGAGTGATCGGTGGGGTGTCCTGGCAACCGGTCACGGCCCAGGCCGCGTCCACCGCGGCACCGGCCAGCAGGCCGAGGCGGGCGGGGACGTGCCGGCGCGGCTCGTCGACCCCGGCCGCCCGGCACACCCGCGCCAGCACCTCCCGGACCGGTCGCGGCTCGCCGTTGGACACTACGAGGGCTTCCCCGTGCAAGGCCCCGCAGGCGTCGAGCGCCGCGCGCAGCGAGTCGGCGGCGTTGTCCACGTAGGTGGTGTCGATCAGCGCACCGCCGGTCCCGAGCACCGGCAGCCGCCCGGCGCGGGCCCGGGCCACGATGCGGCCCACCAGCTGGGTGTCTCCGGGACCCCAGACGAGGTGTGGGCGGACGGCCAGCACCGCCAAGCCCGGCGAGTCGGCGGCCAGGACCAGCCGCTCGGCGACGGCTTTCGAGCGGGCGTAGTGGCCGCGGGCGAGGTCGGGGTCGGCCGGCTCGGCCCCGACGCCGACGAGGGGGTCGCCGGCGTGCGCCACCGACGGGGAGGAGACGTGGACCAGCCGAGGGACCTCCTGAGCGCGGCAGGCGTCGACCACGCAGCGGGTCCCCTCGACGTTCGCCCGGACGAAGTCCGGCCACCGTCCGACGACGTCGACCTTCGCGGCGAGGTGCAGGACCGCGTCCTGCCCTCTGGTGGCCCGGCGTACGACGTCGGGGTCGGCGACGTCGCCGAGCTCCTCCCGGCAGTCGAGCCCGGACGGTCGGCGCTGCAGGACGCAGACCTCGTCGCCGCGGGCGAGCAGCGCCCCGGCGGTGACCCGCCCGAGCATCCCGCTCGCGCCGGTGACCAGCACCTTCATCGGAGCCTCATCGGCGGGAGGCGCCGGCCAGGAATCGGGCCGCCCGGTCGGCGACCTTCCGGCGGTCGACCTTGGAGGCGTGCCGGATGTCCAGCGGCAGCCGCGCGGTGGTCAGCACGGAGGCCACCGGCGTGCCCGCCGCCACGCGGATGCTGTCGGCGAGGTCGGGATCGGCAACCGTCAGCCGGTCCCGTGCCGCCCGATCGCCGGTCGGCGGCTCCAGCACGACGACGACGACGACGACCTGCGTGCCGGGCGGGCCGACGCCGACCGCCGCGGCTGCGCGCACGCCCGGGACCCTCTCCACGCGCTGCTCCACCCCGACGGGGGTCACCGCTCCGTGCGCGGTGGTGACGACGTGCGGCAGCCGGCCCTGGACCCACAGGCGGCCCTCGGTGTCCAGGTGGCCGACGTCGCCGGTGCGGTGCCAGCCCAGGTCGCGCGAGCTCACGCGCTCGGTCAGCCACAGCGCGTCGTACCGGTCCTTCACGTGACCGGCCCGGACGCAGATCTCGCCGGTGCAGCCCGGCTCCGTGGTCAGGGGGCCGGTGGCCCGGCCGTCCTCGGTCAGCGGGCTCAGCGCCACGTCGACGCCCGGCAGCGGCCGGCCGACGCAGACGCCCTCGCCGTCCCCGGCCGCCAGGATCTCGTCGAGGGACACGTCGGTGACCGGGAGGGCCTCGGTCATGCCGTATGGCGTGTGCGCCTCGGCGCCGGGAAGGACGACCCGAAGCGACTCGAGGAGCCGGGCTGGCACCGGGGCGCCGGCCGACATCAGCAGCCGGATCCGGGCCAGGGCCTCGGCCCGGGGTCCGGAGAGGCCGGCGGCGGTGGCGTCCACGTTGCGCAGGGCGGCGGGGGATGCGAAGACGATCGTCGCCCGCACGGCGGCGGCTGCGTCGGCGAGCGCCGCCGCGGTGAGCGTGCCGGGTGCGGTGACGTCGATGTCGGGTACGGCGGAGCCGACCCCCAGCGCCGGGCCGAGCAGCGCGAAAGGCGCGAACGCGGCCACCAGCCGGTCCTCGGGGCCGATGGCGTAGGTGGTGCGCAGCAGCGCCAGCTGGGCCTGCACCTGCTGGTGCCGGTAGACGACTCCCTTGGCGGGTCCCGTCGCGCCCGAGGTGAACACGACGGCGCAGTCCTGGGCGGGGGAGGGCTCCGGCGGCAGGGCGGCCCCCCGTCCCAGCCGGGCGAGCTCGTCGAGCGTGTGCGTCACGCCGAGGCCGCGGCGCAGCGACGCGCCCAGCGACGCGCCCAGCGACGCGCCCAGTGAGGGGGCCAGTGAAGGGGCCAGTGAACCGCCCAGCGACACGGCCGATGGCCCGGCGGCGATCCGGCTGCCGGGCAGACCCATCAGCCGCGCAGCGGCCAACCCCGGCAAGGCGCCCACCACGTGGTCGACGGCAGCGCTGCGCAGGGCCCGCCGCATGCCGGCGAACCCCAGGCCCTTGTCGGCGACGACGACCACGGCCCCGGCCCGCCAGGCGGCGTACACCACGGCGGTGAGGTCGGCGGACGGCTCCAGAAGGAGCCCGATCCGGTCGCCCGGGCGGACCCCGGCGGCCGCCATGCCGGCGGCGAGGTCGCGGACCCGGCCCGCCAGCGCGGACCAGCTCACCGTGGCGCCGCCGACCTCGACGACGGCCGGTGAGGGGTCCGCGGCGCGGCGCTCGAGGGCCGCCCAGAGCGCGTCGCTGGCGTCGACAGGCTTCGCCAGCGAGTCGACGCGCTCAACGACCGGGTCCGAGAGCTCGACCAGCGGGTCGCCGGTTCCGACAGGCTCACCGAGCGCTCGGTCCTTGACCAGGCTTGCGTCGGCGAGCCAGTCGGCCACCGCCGCGGCGTACCCGGGGGCGTCCTCGGTCACCAGGTGGGAGGCGCCCTCGTAGCGGTGCAGCCGCGCCTGCGGGAGCCGCTGCCGCAGGTCGGCCAGGTACCTCTCCCCGAACACCGGGTCGCGCGGCCCCCACAGCAGCAGCGCCGGCACGTCGAGACCACGGATCCCCTCGGCGATGGCCGCGACCGTCGGTCGCGACGGGTGGTGCTCGGCGAACGGGATGTCGGCGACGAAGTCCCCGACGGAGCGGCGGCGCGCGGGGGACCCGTACGGCGCAGCCAGCGCCCGGCGCACCTCCCGGGGGAGGGCGGGCCGGGACAGGGCGGCGGCGGACCGGACGAAGAGGCTCGTCCGGACGCAGGCGACCTCGCGGAGCAGCGGCACGTGGGCGAGCCGGATCAGCACCGGCCCGCGGTCCCCGGGTGGCTGCTCGACCGCCGTGTTGGTGAGTACGACGCCGCGCAGCTGGTCCTGGTGCGCGAGGGCCCAACCGAGCGAGATGGCGCCGCCCCAGTCGTGCCCGACCGTCACGACCGGCCCGTCGACGCCCAGTGCCGCGGTCAGCGTGCCGAGGTCGTCGACCCGCTGGGCCAAGGTCCGGGGGCCCTCCAGCCGCTCGGAGTACCCCATCCCGAGGTGGTCCGGGGCAACGACCCGCCAGCCGGGAGGCGCCGCATCGAGCAGGCGCCGCCACAGGTAGGACCAGGTCGGGTTGCCGTGCACGCAGAGCAGGGTGCCGGAGGTCGGCTCGGCCCGGTTGTCCAGGACGTGCCAGGTCCGGGACCGGCCCTCGGAGTCCGGGGTGGTGACGGTCCGGGACCAGGCCGGGTCCAGTCCCGGCAGTGAACCGGGCGGTGGACCGGACGGTGGACCGGACAGCGGATCCGGGAGGGGCCCGGCGGAGACGGCAGGAGGAGCCTGCGTCACCAGACGATCTCGAGGCAGGACGCGTTCAGGCCCGACCCGATGCCCATCAGCAGGACCCGGTCGCCCTCGTCGAGGGTGTCGACCTCCCCGGCCAGGGTGAACGGGACGGAGACCGGGCCGATGTTGCCGCGGTCCGGGAACGTCCGCGGCACCCGGTCCGCGGCGATGCCGAGGCGGGCGCACAGGGCGTCGGTGTGCACCTGCGAGATCTGGTGGATCACGTAGCGGTCCATGCCGCGGTGCCAGTCGAACTCCTCGGCCGCGTCGGCCCAGAGGTCCGCGGACAGCTGCAGCCCGGCGTCGAGCAGGCCCTTCAGGTCGGTACGCATGAGGTCGTTGTCGCCGATGCACAGCTCGTGGTGCTCGGTGCCGGCCCGGCTGACCGAGCCCACGACCCGGTGGCCCTCGGGGTGCTGGTCGGCGCGGGCGAGGACCATCGCGGCGGCCCCCGACCCGAGGGTCAGGGTGGCGAACTGGCCCAGCACGTCCTTGGCGGTCACTTCCGGCGAGGACAGCCTGCGCAGCGTCGCCTCCTGGACCTCGCGTGCGTCCTCCCCGTTGACGACCAGCGCGTACTCCACCATGCCGGCGTCGATCATCGCCGCGGCGATCTCGATCCCGTTCACGAAGCCGAGGCAGGCGTTGGTCACGTCGAAGTTCTGGCAGGAGGTCGGCAGGCCGACCGCGTCGTGCACCGCGACCGCGGTCGCGGGCTCCAGGAAGCGGCGGCTGACCGAGGTGTTCACCATGAGCCCGATCGAGGCCGGGTCCACACCGCTCTCGGAGATGGCCTTGGCCGCGGCGGTGGCGGCACCGTCGACGAAGCTGACCCCGTCGGCCCACCAGCGCCGCTCCCGGATCCCCGCCAGCCGCTCGAGCAGGCCGGCCCGCAGGCCGACGCGCTTGTAGGTGTCCGCGAGCTGCTCGTCGAGCTCGTCGGAGGTCACGACCCGCGACGCGTCGACCCGGCTCACGTCCAGGATGGTGGTGTTGCGAAAGCGGTGAATGGTGTTGCCGGTCACGAAAGATCCCATCTGCGCACGTCGTTCCCCTCCCGGTGCCGGCCCGCTCACGCGGCCCCCCGGATCGTAACCCGTTCGGCTGCCGGTCACTCCCAGGTGAACGTCCGTGCGGTCAGCAGCGTGCCCAGCGCGGCCCAGCCGGCCAGGACGAGCAACGCAGCGACGGGGAAGCCACCGTGGAGGAACGCCGTACGCATCCCCGACCCCAGCGCTCCCGAGGGTAGCAACGACAGCACGGAACCGGCCTTGCCGTAGGTGCGGGCGGGGAAGACCACGGCCCCGCCCGCCATCAGCAGCAGGTAGACCAGGTTCGCCGCGGCGAGCGTCGCCTCGGCGCGCAGGGCACCGGCCAGGAAGAGGCCCAGGGACGCGAACGCGGCGGTGCCGAACAGCGCGCAGACCACCGCGGCGATGAGGCCCGTCACCGACAGTGAGGGCGACCAGCCCAGCAGCAGGGCCACCCCGCCGATCACCACGGCCTGAAGCAGCTCGACGACGAGCAGCGCCCCGACCTTGCCGGCCAGCAGCCCCGAGCGGGGCAGGGGAGAGGCCCCGAGCCGCTTCAGGACGCCGTAGCGGCGCTCGAAGCCGGTGGAGATGGCCAGCGCGGTGAAGCTCGTCGACATCACCGCGAGCGCCAGGATCCCGGGCGTCAGCGTGTCCACGGGGCTGTGCGAGAAGGACACGTCGAAGTGCTTCGCGGCGCCGATGCCGCCGACCAGGACGATGAGCGGGATCACCACCGCGAGGAGGAGCTGCTCCCCGTTGCGCAGCAGCAGCCGGGTCTCCATCCGGGCCTGGGCCAGGACCATCCGGGGGAACGGCGCGGCCCCGGGCCTCGGTGCGAACGTGGCGCCGGACGGGGTGCTCATCCCACCAGCTCGCGTCCGGTGATCTGCAGGAAGACGTCCTCGAGGGTCCGCTGGCCCAGGGTGAGGGACTCCGGGAGGACGCCCTGCTGCTCGCACCACGCCGAGACCTTCGCCAGGGTGCTGGGGTCCGCCGGGCCGGTGATCAGCAGGCTCTGCGCGTTGACCGCCTGCACCACGGTCCCCTCCCCGAGGGTGACCTGCAGGGAGCCGGGCGCCGCCGGCGGGAAGGGCTCGGTGACCACCAGCCGGATCGTGGTGCTGCCGCCCGACCGGGTGAGCTCGAAGGGGGTCCCGGAGGCGATCAGCCGGCCGCGATCGATCACGTGCACGTGGTCGGCGAGCCGTTCGGCCTCGTCCATGTAGTGGGTGGTCAGCACGATCGTCACGCCGTCGCGGCGCAGCTCGTCGAGCAGGTCCCAGGTGGTCCGCCGCGCCTGCGGGTCCATGCCGCCGGTCGGCTCGTCGACGAACACCAGCTCCGGACGGCCGACCACCGCCATCGCGAGCGCCAGCCGCTGCTGCTGGCCGCCCGAGAGCCGGCGGTACGGCGTGCGCCCGCACGAGCCCAGGCCGAGCCGGTCGACGAGCATCGGGACCGGGAGCGGGTGCGCGTGCAGCGCGGCGAGGTGCTCGAGCATCTCCACGGCGCGTACGCCGGACCAGGCGCCGCCGTTCTGGAGCATCACCCCGATGCGCGGCAGCAGGTCCCGGCGCTGGGCCTGCGGGTCGAGGCCGAGGACGCGGACCCGTCCCGACTGGGGCCGTCGGTAGCCCTCGCAGGTCTCCAGGGTGGTGGTCTTGCCGGCGCCGTTCGGCCCTAGGACGGCCGTCACGGTCCCCTGTGCGACGCTGAGGCTGAGGCCGTCGACGGCCCGCTTGCCGCCGTACTCCATGCGCAGGTCCTCCACGACCACCGCGGAGTCGCTGGGGCGGCGGGGGACGGTCACGCCCACAGTCTAGGAACGCGGTCCACGGTCGCGGGTCCGGACGGCGCAGGAGACCGCCGGGGCCGGGCAGCCGGCTTAGGGTCGCCTTATTTGAACCTCCCCACCAATAACGACACAATGGTGTTGTGGAAATAACCGAGCGATCGCGCGAGGTCGACGCCCCCACCAGGGAGCGCGTCGCCCGCACGCTGCTCGAGCTCGGCGCCAGCACGGCGGCCGTGCTGGCCCAGCGCCTCGACCTCACGCCGGCCGCAGTGCGACGCCACCTCGACCACCTGCTCGCCGAGGGCGCCGTGGAGGCCCGCGAGCCGCGCACGCACGGAGCCCGGGGACGCGGCCGCCCGGCCAAGCTGTTCGCGATGACCGACCTCGGGCGGGAGCGGTTCGACCAGCAGTACGACGACCTCGCCGTGCAGGCGCTCCGGTTCCTCCAGGAGACCGGCGGCGACACCGCGGTCCTCGAGCTTGCCCGCCGGCGGGTCTCGGGCATCGCGACGCACTACGACGCGGTCGTCGCCGTGGAGCCGGACCTGGAGCCCTCCGAGGCCCTGGCCCGGGCGCTGACGCAGGGCGGCTACGCTGCCTCGGTCCGGCAGGGACCGGTCGGCGAGCAGCTGTGCCAGCAGCACTGTCCGGTCGCGCACGTGGCGCATGAGTTCCCCCAGCTGTGCGAGGCCGAGACCGAGGTCATCTCCCAGGTCCTCGGCCGCCACGTCCAACGGCTCGCCACCATCGCGCACGGGGACGGGGTCTGCACCACGTTCATCCCCACGCCGTCCATCGCTGCGTCACAGAAGTCGAACACGTCGAACACGTCGCACCTGTCCGCCAAGGAACACGAGAGGTTGACCTCATGACCACGTCCGAGATCGGCACCATCGACCAGCGCAACCCCGAGCTGGAAGGCATCGGCCGCTACGAGTTCGGCTGGTCGGACTCCGACACCGCCGGCGCCTCGGCGAAGCGCGGCCTGTCCGAGGAGGTCGTGCGCGACATCTCCGGGAAGAAGAGCGAGCCGCAGTGGATGCTCGACCTGCGCCTGAAGGGGCTCAAGCTCTTCGATCGCAAGCCGATGCCGACCTGGGGCGGCGAGCTCGAGACGATCGACTTCGACAACATCAAGTACTTCGTCCGCTCGACGGAGAAGCAGGCGGCCAGCTGGGACGACCTCCCCGAGGACATCAAGAACACCTACGACAGGCTGGGGATCCCCGAGGCGGAGAAGCAGCGCCTGGTCTCCGGGGTCGCTGCGCAGTACGAGTCCGAGGTCGTCTACCACAAGATCCGCGAGGACCTCGAGGAGCAGGGCGTCATCTTCCTCGACACCGACACGGCGCTGAAGGAGCACCCGGACCTC
The DNA here is from genome assembly GCA_033850795.1 of Nocardioidaceae bacterium. Lineage (GTDB taxonomy): Bacteria > Actinomycetota > Actinomycetes > Propionibacteriales > Nocardioidaceae > Nocardioides_B. The sequence goes on from JAWWPF010000269.1 coordinate 38,225, forward strand.
TTCAAGGAGTACTTCGGCACCGTCATCCCCGTCGGTGACAACAAGTTCTCCGCGCTCAACACCTCGGTGTGGTCGGGCGGCTCGTTCATCTACGTGCCGAAGGGCGTGCACGTCGACATCCCGCTGCAGGCCTACTTCCGGATCAACACCGAGAACATGGGCCAGTTCGAGCGGACCCTCATCATCGTCGACGAGGACGCCTACGTGCACTTCGTGGAGGGCTGCACGGCGCCGATCTACACCTCCGACTCGCTGCACTCAGCGGTCGTCGAGATCATCGTCAAGAAGGGCGCCCGCTGCCGCTACACGACGATCCAGAACTGGTCGAACAACGTCTACAACC
>JAWWPF010000278.1:0-10543 GCA_033850795.1 Nocardioidaceae bacterium
CCGCCGCGGCCGGTGACCTCTACGCGACGGTCGAGTGCAGCCCTCGCTTCGGTCCCAACGCCTTCAAGACGCTGACCAGCTACGCGAGCGGCAAGAAGGTGGCCACGCTGCTCATCAACACCGACCAGCTGTTCACGAAGAGCAACGCATCCACCAACGTCGCCAAGGCCTACTGACCGGCCCGTCGCAACCAAGCAACGCACCAGCAGAGACCAGCACGGGACCCGGGCACCAGCCCGGGTCCCGTGCGGCCCCTAGGGGAGAAAGGTTGGCTTCCGGTGGCTGATGACCCGAGGCGCCCCCTGTTGTCGATGCGGGGCATCAACAAGGCGTTCGTGGGGGTCCCCGCCCTGATCGACGTGGACTTCGAGGTGGCGCACGGCGAGGTCCACGCGCTGATCGGGCAGAACGGCGCCGGCAAGTCCACGCTGATCAAGGTCCTCACCGGTGTCCACACGCTGGACGCCGGCCGGATCGAGTTCGACGGCCGCGAGGTCGCCTTCTCCTCGCCCCACGCGGCCCAGCTCGCGGGCCTGTCGACGATCTACCAGGAAGTCAACCTGGTGCCGTTCCGGTCCGTGGCCGAGAACGTCTTCCTCAACCGGGAGCCCAAGCGGTTCGGCCTCATCGACTGGGGTCGGATGAACCGAGAGGCGACCGCGATCCTGCGGCGGCTCGACCTCGACGTCGACGTCACCCGGCCGCTCTACGAGTACTCCATCGCCACCCAGCAGATGACCGCGCTGGCCCGTGCCCTCTCGACCAAGGCCAGGCTCGTGATCATGGACGAGCCGACCTCCGCGCTCGCCGAGAACGAGGTACAGACCCTCTTCCGGGTGATCCGCCAGCTCAAGAGCGAGGGGATCTCGGTCGTCTTCGTCTCCCACCGGCTCGACGAGCTCTACGCGGTGTGCGACAGGGTCACGGTGATGCGCGACGGACGCACCATCGAGGAGCGCCCGATGTCGCAGATCAGCCGCTACGAGCTGGTCTCGAAGATGCTCGGTCGCGAGCTCGCGGAGCAGCTGTCGCACCGACGCGGCGGCGACGACGAGCCTGCCGACGGCCCGCCCGTCCTCGAGGCGGTGGACCTGCGACGTGGCCGGGCCCTCGACGGGGTGTCGGTCTCGATCCGGTCCGGTGAGATCGTCGGCCTGGCCGGGCTCCTGGGATCGGGGCGGACCGAGACCGCTCGCGTCATCTTCGGCGCCGACCAGCTCGACTCCGGCACCGTCGCCGTCGAGGGCAAGCCGGTGCAGCTCAGGTCGCCGGGCGACGCCGTGCGGAACAGGATCGGCTTCTCGTCCGAGGACCGCAAGACCGAGGGGATCGTGGGCCAGCTGTCGGTGCGCGAGAACCTCACCCTCGCCCTGCTCCCGCACCTGCGCCGCCATGGCATCGTCGACCGCAAGCGGCAGACCGAGACCGTCGACCGCTTCATCAAGGCCATCGGCATCAAGTGCTCGAGCCCCGAGCAGCCGATCCGGGAGCTCTCCGGTGGCAATCAGCAGAAGGTGCTGCTGGCCCGCTGGCTGTGCACCGACCCGAGGCTGCTGATCCTCGACGAGCCCACCCGCGGGATCGACGTCGGCGCCAAGCGCGACATCCAGGTGCTGATCCGGCAGCTCGCCGACGAAGGGCTGGCTGTCCTGCTGATCTCCTCCGAGCTCGAGGAGATCATCGCCGACTCCAACCGCGTCGTGACGTTGCGCGACGGCCGTTCCGTGGCCGAGCTCAGCGGCGACGAGATCACCGAGGACGCCGTGATGCAGGCGATCGCCACCGGCACCGGTGCCGATGCCGGGGCCGACACCGGTGCCGTTGCGGATGCCGACGCCGCCGGCCGGGCCGGGAGGACGACGTGAGCGAGGAGCACAGGGCCGACAGCCGCCGTTCGAACCCAGGAGGAACCATGGCCCCCGACCCCGTCGGCTCGCAGGTCACCGAGCCCGTCGGTGGCACGGCCGCGGCCGGCACGACCGCCCCGAACCGGCTGCGCGCCGCCCGCCGGGCGCCGTGGAAGGTGTGGACGCAGCGGTACGGCGCCCTCGCCGCGCTTGTCGCGTTGTTCGTGTACAACGCGATCGACACCCCGTTCTTCCTGACCCGCCAGTCGCTCCTGTTCATCCTCCTGCGGCAGGCCGCGCCCATCGCCATCGTGGCGGTCGGCATGGCCATCGTGATCGGGACCGCCGGCATCGACCTGTCGGTGGGCTCGGTGATGGCGATCGCCGGCCAGGTCGGCGCGAGCCTGGTGCTCCACGGCCAGCCGTTCCTGCTCGCGATCACCGCCGCGCTGCTCGTCTCGGCACTGTGCGGGGTGTTCAACGGGACCCTGGTGGCGCGGTACGGCGTGCAGCCGATCATCGCCACGCTGATCCTGTTCATCGCCGGCCGGGGGATCGCCCAGCTCATCACCAACGGCGAGCTGCAGCCGCTGGCGAACCCGAGCTTCCAGTGGATCGGGCTGGCCCGGCCCTTCGGGGTGCCCGCCCAGGTGATCATCGCCTTCCTCGTGGCCGTGGTCGCCTCCTTGGTCATGCGGCTCACCGTGTACGGGCGGCAGGTTCTCGCCGTGGGCGGCAACGAGACGGCGTCCCGGCTCGCCGGCCTGGCTGCGGGAAGGGTCAAGATGCTCGCCTACGTGACCTCCGCCGTCCTCGCCGGGCTCGTCGGCCTGATCACGGTCAGCGCCACCTTCGCCTCGGACGCCAACAACACCGGGGTCGGCATGGAGCTCGACGCGATCGCCGCGGTCGCCGTGGCGGGGACTCCGCTGACCGGCGGCAAGGTCACCATCTGGGGCGCCGTGGTGGGCGCCGTGATGCTCAAGCTCCTGCAGAACACGCTCATCACACACGGCATCACCAAGGAGGTCGCGCAGATGATCGAGGGCGCCGTCATCGTCGCCGCCCTGTGGCTCCAGCGACAGGAGGCCTGAGGCGATGACCAGCACGGTTGCCACTCCCGGAGGCCCGCCCGGCGACACCTCCGGCTCCGCCGACACCTCCGCGCGCCGGGTCCAGGTCGGCCTGCTGCTCCAGCGGCAGGGCGCCCTGATCGCGCTCGTCGCCCTGATCGTCTTCGGCGTGATCCGCTACGGCGGGAAGTTCGCCACCGGGTTCAACCTCAGCAGCCTGACCGGCGACACCGCCAAGTACGGCCTGGTCTCCCTCGGGATGACCTTCGTGATCATGACCGGCGGCATCGACCTCTCCGTCGGCTCCGTGGTCGCCCTCGGAGGCGTCGTCGCGGTCAAGGTCAGCGAGCACGGGCTGCTGCCGGGCCTGCTGGCCGGGATCGGCGCCGGTGCGGCTGTCGGCGTGCTCAACGGGTTCCTGATCACGAGGCTGAGGCTGCAGCCCTTCATCGTCACGCTCGCGACCCTGCTCGCGGTCCGCGGCCTGGCCCTCAACCTGGCCCACACCCGGGCTGCCGTGGCCGCCCCCGGCGGATTCCAGAAGCTCGGGGACTGGTCCATCCTCGGTCTGCCCGTCGCCGCGTGGACGATGCTCCTCGCCTTCCTCGTGGGCGCAGGTGTGGTGCGCTACACCGCGTGGGGACGGCAGGTGCTGGCCATCGGCGGCAACGTCGACGCGGCGAAGCTGATGGGCCTCCCGGTGGGCCGTACCTCGTTCAGCGTCTACGTCCTGTCCGGCGCGCTGGCCGGATGTGCCGGCGTCTTCCTGGCCTCCCAGGACGGCTCGGTGGACACGGCCGCCGGTCAGGGCTGGGAGCTGTCGGCGATCGCGGCCGTGGTCGTCGGTGGCACGCTGCTCACCGGCGGTGTCGGGTCGGTGCTGTCGACGCTGGTCGGTGTGCTGCTGCTGCAGCTCATCTTCAACCTCATCGTCTTCGAGAACGGCAAGGACGTCATCAACATCAGCTCCTACTGGGAGTCGGTGATCCGAGGCGCGTTCCTGCTGGTCGTCGTGCTCCTCCAGGTCCGGCTGGTCGGACGGCGCGGCGTCCCGGGCCGGTCCGGCTGACCGTCATACCTCGAATGCGAAGAAGGGCCCGGCCACCTCAGTGGCCGAGCCCTTCTGCAGGTCACCGGGTCGGCAACCCGTTCTCGTACAGCCGGGGAACCGGGTGGTTCGCCATCAGGCGACCGTCCGGGTCGACCGCCGTCCGGACCCCCTTCAGGCGCCGCCAGGTCTCCTCCGGGAACGACTTCGCGACGTCGACCGGGTTCTCGCTGAAGTTGAGGTAGTCCCGGCCCGAGGCGTACGGCGACAGCGCGTCGATCAGGGCCACGGCGTCGGCATGTCCCCGCTCACCCAGCTCCGGCGTCGCGGCGATGGCGACCCCGAACAGCACGAACCTGCCCTCGAGCATCGGCAGGGCACCCGCGCCTTCCGCCGGCCGTCCCAGTGCGCCTCCGAGCTGCCGCAGCTCCGCCGCCAGCAGCGTCGAGCCGGAGCCGCGGCCGGTCAGGGCCAGGAAGGACTCCAGCCCGGCCTCCGGCAGGTCGGTCAGGATCGACGTGGCGGACACCCCGGGGGTCGGTCCCTCGGGGTCCATGTGCAGGCGCACCAGCGACGGCGCCGGGACCCGGGCGAAGGTGTCCACCTCCGGCCGGAGGGCCCTCAGGTCCGCGAGGATCTCCTCGGCGCGCTCGTCCTCGGCCAGCACCGCGCCGTCGATCACGACCAGCTGCCGGCCGCGCAGGAACTCGGGGAGCTCCGGCATCGGCGGCAGGTTCAGCATCCGGAAGGAGGTCGTCACGCAGTCGGGCGCGTCCTCGGTCCAGGCGGCCCAGGTCCGGAGCACCCGCTCGGCCTCCGCCTGGTCCCACATCAGCATCCCCGCGTACGCGGTCTGGATGTCGAAGAGCCGGAACTCCATCGCGGTGACGACCCCGAAGTTGCCGCCGCCTCCGCGTAGCGCCCAGAAGATGTCCGGGTTCGTCTCGGCGTCCGCGCGGACCTGCGTGCCGTCGGCGAGGACCAGGTCGACCCCCAGCACGCTGTTGGTGGCCATGCCCAGCTGACGGGCGAACCAGCCGATACCGCCGCCGAGCGAGTAGCCGACGACGCCGACGTCGGGGGACGAGCCGTGCAGGGCGGCCAGCCCGTGCTCGGCGGCCGCCTCGACGACGTCGGCCCACAGGACTCCCGCCCCGACGCGGGCCACGCGCCGTTCGGGGTCGACGTGCACCTCGGTCATCGCCGAGGTCCGCAGGAGGACCGCGTCCTCCAGCGATCGGAGAGGGCCGGCGTTGTGGCCGGTGCCCTGGGGCGCGACCCGCAGGCCGCACTGGCTCGCGACGCGGACGACCTCGCTGACCTCGTTCGCGTTGGCGGGGTAGGCGACGGCAGCGGGACGCTGGTCGAAGGCGACGTTCCAGGGCATCCGGGCCGCGTCGTAGCCGGGGTCTCCGGGCAGGTGCACGGCGCCGGCGCACAGGCCGCGGAGCCGGTGGGCCCGCGCGGTGGTCGGACCGGGCTGGGCGGCGGACTCGATGGTCATGACAGCTTCTCCTCCGGGAGATCGTGGGTGTCAGCCCTGTTCCGGGCTGGTGGAACCACTCTCGGGGAGCTCACTTGGGGTGCACTTGCCATGCACTTGGACGGACTTGGGGAGGCGCCGGGGGGACGTAGCCGCAGGTCAGGCGCAGGTTCTCAAGCGCGGCTCAAGGCCGCGAGGGCCGACCGCAGCTCCTCAGGTGAGGAGACCCCGAGCCGGCGCTGCACCGAGGCCAACGTCTCCAGCACGGTGTGCCGGGTGACGAACAGGGCCTGGGCGACCTCACCCGGAGCGGCCCCGTCGGCGCTCATCTCCGCGATCCTCCGCTCGGCCGCGGTCAGCGTGTAGCGGGCGTCCGGCTCCGCGGAGACCTGCACCCCGAGGTCCGCGAGGAGTCCCGCCACCTCCGCGCGCAGCCCCTCGGCGGCGCACTGCTCGGCCAGGTCGAGGGCGCGCCGCAGGAGGGTGCGCGCCTCGTCGTGCGACTCGCCGGGCTCCTGCAGCAGCGCACGTCCCAGGCTGGTGAGGGCGTGAGCCTCCTCGAGCCGGCGCGGGCTGCGGGCCAGCAGGTGCGCGGCCTCTCGCAGCGCGGGCAGACCGTCGGACTCCCGGATCTCGCCCAGGCAGCGCAGCGTGCTCCCCACCAGGCCGGGGGAGCCCCACCTGCGGGCCAGCACCAGCTCCTCCTCCACGAGGCGCAAGGCCTCCTCGTGGCGGCCGAGCGGGACGAGTGCCCGGGCCCGCATCGACCGCCAGGGCCGCCATACCGGGTTGAGGATCGTCGGCATCTCGTGCGCGACCGACTCGAGCACCCGCAGAGCGCGCTCCGGGTCGCCGGTCACGAGGGCGTGCCGGGCGTCCGCCTCGGCGTACAGCCGCACCCCCTCGCCCCCGCGGGGGAAGTCCCGGACCGCCTCGAGGTGCTGCCCGGCCGCCGCGACGTCGCCGAGGTCGAGCAGGATGTTGACCAGGAACGCGTCGGCGTAGGGCTGGCCGATCCTGCTGTCCCCCCACAGCGCGTTCTGCTCGATGGTGTGGTGCATCGACTGCTGGGCCTCGAGGAGGTCCCCGAACTGCCACTGCACGTAGCCGAGCCACAGGTGCACGGCGAGCGCCGCGAACAGGCCACCGGTGCGGTAGGCCTCGAGCAGCTCGCGCTCCCAGAAGGGCCGGGTGTTCTCGCCGCTGAACCCGAGCACCATGGCCGCGATCACCCACAGCAGGCCCGGGTCGGTCTCGATGAGGCTGCGGTCCTCGATGGCGAAGTGCGCCAGCCGCATGGCCTTCTCGCGGTCCTCGCCGAGGCAGACCTCGTCCCAGGCGAGGGCGCCGGCCAGGGCCCGGGCGCCGGTGCCGGTCCCGGAGAGCTCGGGCACGGGGCCGAGCGGGTTGGCCGCGATGTCGAGGCCGTGCAGGTGCGCGGCGGTCCGCTCGAGCGCGACGAGGGCCTGGTGCTGGTCCGTGAGCGACGGGTCGATGCTGTCCGCGGCGATCCGCGCGATCCTGGTCGCCTCGCCCGGCGGCGCCGCGAAGACCGCGGTGCGGGCCAGCATGATCGCGGTGTCAGCGCGGGCGACCGGCTCCTCGAGCAGCCGGTAGGCCTGCTTAAGGTGCTCGACAGCACGGGGGCCGTCCCGCATCGCCTCCAGGCGGCCGAGCTCCATCAGGATCTGCGGCAGGTCCTCTGCGCGGGGCGGCTCCTCCACGGCACGGCGCAAGTAGGCCGTGGCCGAGTCGCCCGCGCTCCGCTCCACGGCCCGGGTGGCGGCTTCGCACAGGGCCTCGACCACGCCGGCGTCGCCGCGGCGGGGCACCAGCATCAGGTGAGCGGCGACCTGCTCCGGGCTGGCGCCCGAGGCGGCCAGCACATGAGCGGCGCGGTCGTGCTGCAGCTCGCGCTCCCCGAGGGGGAGGTCGTCGTACACGGCCGCCTCGACCAGGGGGTGCACGAACCCCAGCGGGTAGTCCGGTCGCAGCACCTCCGAGCGCGCGAGCGCGGCGATGGCCTGGGCGGCGGCCTCCTCGCTCAGCCCGGTCATCGAGGCGACCATCGGCAGCGACACCCCGTCGCCGAGCACGGCGATGGCCCGCGCCACGGCGCGGTTGGCCTCCGGCATCCGCCGGAAGCGCATCAGCACCATGCTGGAGACCGCCCGCGAGCCGATCGCCCGCACGGTGTCGGCGTGGGAGGAGTCGGGTCGCACGCCTTCCGACTCCAGGGCACGCAGCAGCTGGCGCAGCAGGAGCGGGTTGCCCAGAGTGGTGCGGAAGCAGGCGGCGGAGAACGCGTCGTCGGCCGCGGCCAGGCGGGTGCGGACGACCTCGGCGGTGCCGGTGGCGCTCAGCGGACCGGGTCGGACCGAGACCGCGTCGGGTACGACGGTGAGCTCGTGGAGCAGCTCGTCGTCGGGCTGTGGCTCACCGGTGCGTCGCGTCGCCACCACGAGCACCGGCAGGCCCTCCAGCCGGTTCGCGAGGTACCCCATGAACCGCAGTGAGCTGGTGTCGCACCACTGGATGTCGTCTATCGCGATGACCAGGGGGCCGTGGGCGGTGAGGTTGCTGGTCAGCCAGTAGAGCCCGTGCAGGATCGTGAACAGGCTCTCCGGCGGGGCGTCCACCGGCGAGTACGTCGCGTCGAAGACCCGGGTCGCACCGGTGGCCGCACCGGTGAGCAGGCTCTCCCGGCTCTCGGGGTCGGCGAGGACCGGGTCGAAGAGCTGCCGAACGGCGCCGAAGCCGAACTCCTTCTCCAGCTGGCTCCCGCGGGCGCACAGCACCGTGGCCCCGGAGCGCCTGGCCTCGTCGCGGACCCGGTACAGAAGGCTGGTCTTGCCGATGCCGGCCGGCCCCTCGATCATCGCGAGGTGCGGCACGCCGTCGAGGGCCAGCATGAGGCAGCGCCGCAGCTGTGCCAGCTCCGCGTCCCGGTCCACGAGGTCGGCGGTCGGGCTCTGTGCAGCGAGGCCCCGGGTGGCTGCGGGGGCCCTGACCTGGGTCGTTGCCTGGGTCGTCGCCGAGGCGGGCTCGGGGTCCGTCCGTTGCAGCGCCACCGGGTCCTGTCGTGGCGGTGCGTCGAGCGTCGGGGACTGGGCGAGCACCTCGGCCTCGAGGGCCCGCAGTGCAGGACCCGGATCGACGCCGAGCTCGTCGGCCAACCGGGTGCGGGCGGCACGCAGGGTGGCCAGGGCGTCAGCCTGCCGGTGCGCGCGGTACTGCGCCAGGGCCAGCAGCCGCCAGCGTTCCTCGCGCAGCGGCGCCTGCCCCAGCAGGGCCTCCAGCTCGGGGACCAGGAGCGCGCTCTCCCCGCCGTCCAGGCGTGCGGCGAGCAGCTGCTCGCGGGCCAGGTCGCGGACCTCGTCGAGCCGCTGGGCCTCGAAGTCGGCCCAGTCGAGGCCGGCGTACTCCGCCAGCGCCGGTCCGCGCCACAGTCCCAGCGCCTCGCGGAGGAGCCGCACGCGGGAGGCGGGGTCGGCGGCGGTGCCGGCGCGGTCGACGAGCTCCTCGAACCGCCAGGCGTCGACCTCGACCTCCTCGGCGGGCATCCGGTAGCCGTCCGCGCGGCTGACGATGACCCGGCTCGGCGTACGCGCCGCCCGCTCCGGTTCCAGGGCCCGGCGCAGGTGGGACACGTAGGCCTGCAGGCTCGCCGCGCCGCTCGGTGGAGGTGCTCCCTCCCACAGCGCGTCGAGGAGCCGCGCCGTGCTGACCTGCTGGCCCCGGGCCAGCACCAGGACGGCGACGACGGCCCGCTGCCGACGGCCCCCGAGGTTCACCTCGCGGCCGTGCAGCGTCGCGCTCAGCGGGCCCAGCACGCCCAACCGCAGCGGATCCCGCACAGCGGGCTCGCGAGCGTGGGCCATCGGCTCTCCCATCCGGGGACAACTGCCCTGACTTTAGGGTGCGGGGCAGACGGAGGGAATAGCCTCCGCGGTCCAGCCCTGTCGGGTCGATAGACTGCGGCCCGCACCGACACCTACTCCAGAAGGGTCCCGGTGACCGAGCCGTGACAGAGCACGACCTGGTCCTCGTCGTCGACTTCGGGGCCCAGTACGCCCAGCTCATCGCCCGGCGGGTGCGTGAGGCCCGCGTCTACTCCGAGATCGTCCCGCACACCACGCCGCTCGCGGAGATGCTGGCCCGTGAGCCGAAGGCGATCATCCTCTCGGGCGGCCCCTCGTCGGTCTACGAGCCCGGCGCTCCGCACGTGGACGCGGACGTCTTCGAGGCCGGGGTGCCGGTATTCGGCATGTGCTACGGCTTCCAGGCCATGGCGCTGAACCTCGGTGGCGAGGTACGTCGGACAGGGCGCTCGGAGTACGGCCGGACCCCCGTCGAGGTCACCGACTCGGGCACCCTCCTCGCCGACATACCCCGCCAGCACAAGGTGTGGATGAGCCACGGCGACTCGGTCGTCTCGGCGCCCGCCGGCTTCGACGTCCTCGCCGCGACGGCCGGGACGCCGGTCGCCGCCTTCGAGGACCTCGACCGGCGGCTCGCGGGGGTGCAGTGGCATCCTGAGGTGCTGCACACGGAGCACGGCCAGCGGGTGCTCAGCCACTTCCTGCTCGACATCGCGGGCTGCCGCCCGACCTGGACGATGGTCAACATCGTCGAGGAGCAGGTCGAGAAGATCCGCGCCCAGATCGGCGACCGCCGGGCCATCTGCGGGCTGTCCGGGGGAGTCGACTCCGCCGTGGCCGCGGCGCTGGTGCAGCGAGCGGTGGGGGACCAGCTCACGTGCGTGTTCGTCGACCACGGCCTGCTCCGCAAGGGCGAGGCCGAGCAGGTCGAGCGTGACTACGTCGCCGCGACCGGCGTCTCGCTGCACGTGGTGGACGCGGAGAAGCGCTTCCTCGACGCGCTGGCCGGGGTGGTGGACCCCGAGCAGAAGCGCAAGGCCATCGGCGCAGCCTTCATCCGGGTCTTCGAGGCCGCTGCCATCGACATCATCGGCGACGCCGCGGCGCACGGTGAGCGCGTCGACTTCCTGGTGCAGGGGACGCTCTACCCCGACGTGGTCGAGTCCGGGGGCGGGTCGGGCACCTCGAACATCAAGTCGCACCACAACGTC
>JAWWPF010000279.1:0-7131 GCA_033850795.1 Nocardioidaceae bacterium
CTGCTCAAGGACCTCACCGTGCGGGAGACCGTGACCTACATGGCCAGCCTGTTCGCCCACACCGCCCCGGTCGACGAGGTGCTCGCCCACGCGGGCATCACCGGCCTCGCGAGCCGGAAGGTCGGCAAGTGCTCCGGCGGGGAGCAGCAGCGCCTCCGGTTCGCGATGGCGCTGCTGTGCGACCCGGCGCTGCTGATCCTCGACGAGCCCACGACCGGCATGGACGTCGAGGGCCGGCGGGCGTTCTGGTCGGCGATCCGCGAGGACGCCGCCAAGGGCCGCACCGTGCTGTTCGCCACCCACTACCTCGAGGAGGCCGACCAGTACGCCGACCGCATCGTGCTGATGCGCCGCGGCCGCATCGTGGCCGACGGCACCGGATCGCAGATCAAGGCGCTCGCCGCCGGCCGGACGGTGCGGGCCACCCTTCCCCCGGCATCGCCGATCACGAACCAGGCAGCGGACCACGACGCCGTGCACCGGGCCCTCGTCGCGATCGAGGGGGTCGAGTCCGTGGAGGATCGCGGCGACACGATCCTGGTGCACGCCAAGGACACCGACCCGGTGGCTCGCTACCTGCTGACCCAGACCTCCGCCCGCGACCTCGAGATCACCTCCCGGGGCATCGAGGACGCCTTCCTGGCCCTGACCGGCGACCCGGCCGAGGGCGAGGACCCGACGAACGACGAAAGGGATGCCCGATGAGCACCATGGACCCGACCACCCGGCGGGTGCCCCCGCTCGGTGGCTTCAACCTCACGGTCCTGCGGATCGAGCTGTCGCGGATGCTCCGCAACCGCCGCACGATCATCTTCACGTTCGTCTTCCCGGCGGCCCTCTTCCTGGCGATCGGCTCGAGCAGCGGGTGGCAGGAGCGCGTCGGCCACGGCAACGTCGCGGCCTACATCATGGTCTCGATGGCGCTGTACGGCGCGGCGCTGACCGCGGCGGCCGGAGGCGCGATGGTGGCCACCGAGCGGGCGCTCGGATGGTCCCGCCAGCTGCGGCTCACGCCGCTGCACCCGGCGGTGTACATCACGATGAAGGGGCTGATCGCGCTGGTCCTCGGCGCGGTCGCGATCTCGGTGGTGAACCTGGTGGGGCTCCTGCAGGGACGCGCGTCGATGCCCACGTCGGTGTGGGTCGAGTGCGCGATCCTGACCCTGCTGTGCACGATGGTGTTCGCCGCCCTGGGTGTGTTCGTGGGCTACCTGGTGCCGGGCGAGAACGCGATGCAGGTGCTCGGGCCGGGCCTGGCGCTGCTGTCCTTCCTCGGCAACGTCTTCATCCCGATCGACCAGGGCACCGTGCTGTGGGACATCGCGGCCTGGACGCCCATGTTCGGCGTGGCCGAGGTCAGCCGTGCACCGCTGACCGGCGAGCTGCCCTGGTACGCCGTCCTGAACGCCGTGGTGTGGCTGGCGATCTTCGTGGCCGGCGCGGCGTGGCGGATGAGCAAGGACACCGCCCGGGTGTGAGCGCCCCGACGCCCAGCGGCTGGACCCGTCGCGACGGGCGATCCGGCCGGGTGGGGATCCTGTTCGCCTGCGTGTGGCTGGTGTTCCTGCTCCCACCCCTGCAGGACGCCTGGAACCGCCGGGACTCGGCGCAGGGCTGGCTGGGGATCGTGTCGGTGGTCGGGTTCGCCGCGACGTACGTCACCGCCTTCGCGCTCACCCGGCGCCGGCGGAACCGCGGGGAAGGGGCCACGACGCCGGCGCAAGCCGGTACCCTCCTCGCCGCGCTCGCGGCGCTGGGCGTGCTTGCCTGCGTCGCCATCGGACAGGACGGTACGGCGACCGCCGTGTACCTCGCGGTGACGGCGGTGATGTGGCTTCCGGGTCGGCCGGCGCTGGCGTTCGTCACGGGGGTGGTCCTGCTCACCGACCTCTCCGCGCGGACCGTGGCTGGCTGGCAGCCGGAGGGGAGCCTGACCTTCGCGATCTGTGCCGCGGCCTTCGCGATGTGGGGCGTCAACCAGCTGATGCTGCGCAACCTGGACCTGACGCGGGCCCGCGACGAGAACGCCCGGCTGGCGGTGGCCGACGAGCGCAACCGGTTCGCCCGGGACCTGCACGACATCCTCGGCCACTCCCTGACCGTCATCACGGTCAAGGCGGAGCTCGCGAACCGGCTCCTGGACGTCGACCCGGACCGGGCCCGCGCCGAGCTCGGCGACCTGGAGCGCCTGAGCCGGGATGCGCTCGCGGACGTGCGCCGCGCCGTCGAGGGGTACCGCGACCTGACCCTGCCCGGCGAGCTTGCGCGGGCCCGCGAGGCGCTGCGTGCGGCCGAGATCGACGCCGACCTGCCGAACAGCACCGACGAGGTGCCCTCCGAGCTCCGCGAGCTGTTCGCGTGGACGGTGCGCGAGGGAGTGACCAACGTGATCCGGCACAGCGGCGCGAGCAGGTGCACCGTCCGGCTGGGCGCGACCCGGGTCCAGGTGTGCGACGACGGGGTGGGGCCCGGCGACCGCAGTGGCAGCTGGATCCGCCCCGGGCACGGCCTGGACGGTCTGCGCGAGCGGGCGGCCGCGGCGGGGGCGGCGCTGGTCACCAGCGCGGCGCAGCCGAGCGGGTTCGAGCTGACGGTGACCGCCCGATGAGCCGCCGGTGAGCCGCAGATGACGGGCGCCACCATCCGGCTGCTGCTCGCCGACGACCAGGCCCTGGTGCGCGGTGCGCTCGCGGCCCTGCTGGACCTCGAACCGGACCTCGAGGTGGTCGCCGAGGTGGCCAGCGGCGCGGAGGTCGTGCCGGCCGCGAGGGAGCACCGGCCGGACGTCGCCCTGCTCGACGTGGAGATGCCGGGTCTCGACGGGATCGAGGCGACCCGGGCGTTGAAGCAGGCGCTGCCCGAGACCCGGGTCCTCATCGTGACGACCTTCGGGCGGCCGGGCTTCCTGCGCCGGGCGCTGCAGGCCGGGGCCGACGGGTTCCTGGTCAAGGACACCCCCGCCCGGCAGCTCGCGGACGCCGTACGCCGGGTGCACTCCGGGCTGCGGGTGGTGGACCCGGTCCTCGCCGCGGACAGCCTGGTCGCCGGCGAGTCGCCCCTGACCGGACGGGAGTCCGACGTCCTGCGGGCCGCCCGGGACGGCGCCTCGGTGGCGACCATCGCCGGGCGCCTCTTCCTCTCGGAGGGGACGGTGCGCAACCACCTGTCCTCGGCCATCGGCAAGACCGGCTCCTCGAACCGTGCGGAGGCGGTGCGAGTCGCGGATCAGAACGGCTGGCTCTGACCGATCCCACGACGCGCCGTACAGGACGCTTTACACCATTGCCCGGGCACAACCTACCGGAGCAGCCGCCGCCGGGCGCGGTGCTCGCGCTCCAGCGTGGCGGACGCCGACGCGACCACCACCGCCGCGACCCCGGTCCACTGCCCGGGGGTCAGGCGCTGCCCCAGCAGGACCAGGCCCAGCAGGGCGGCGACCGCCGGCTCGAGGCTGGTCAGCAGGCCGAACGCGCGGGGGTCGAGCCGGCGGAGGGCGTGCAGCTGCAGGAGGTACGGCGCGACGGTGGACAGCAGCGCGATGCCGGCCCCGGTGAGCAGCACTCGCGGCCTCAGCAGGCCGGCGCCGTTGACGGCCAGCCCGAGCGGCACGCTGACGAGCGCGCCGACGGTCACCGCGGAGGCGAGCCCCGGGCCGACGGGCACGGTCCGCGCGAGCACCCGGGCCAGCAGCACGTAGCTTCCCCAGGCTGCTGCCGCGACCATCGCCGCGGCGAGTCCCCAGGCGTCGGTGGACGCGCTGGGACCGGCCACCAGCACCACACCGGCGAGGGCGAGCACCGCGCAGGCCAGGTCGGCGGCCCCGCGGGACAGGGCCAGCGCGACGGTGAAGGGCCCGAGGAACTCGAGCGTGGTCGCGGTCCCGAGCGGGATCCGGGAGATCGCGGTGTAGAAGCTGAGGTGGTGGACGCAGAGCACCAGGCCGACGCTCATCAGGAGGAGGGCGTGCTCGCGCTGGTCCCGCAGCCGCGGACGGCATACCGCGAGGAGGATCACGGCCGCGACGCCCAGCCTCAGGCCGACGACGCCCGTCGTGCCGACGACGGGGAGAAGCGTGGTCGCGAGCGCGGCCCCGCCCTGCAGCCCGACCAGACCGAGGACGACGAAGCCGGGGTCCAGCAGACGCCCGGCCGCCGCGTCATCCCTCGTCGTCGGCTCTCGGCCGGTCGCCGATGATCTCCTGGGCGACCTGGCGCAGCTTGACGTTGCGGTGCGAGGACAGCCGCTGCAGGAAGGCGAACGCGCGCTCGTCGTTGAGGCGGTAGCGCTCCATGACGATGCCGACGGCCTGGCCGATCATCGTGCGCGTTCGCACCGCCTCACTCAGGTTGCCGACCTCCTGGGCGTAGGCGATCGCCTGGGCGGACTGGTGCGCGAAGAGGGCGCCGAGGGACTCCACGTCGTCGAAGGCCCCGACCCGGCTGGAGTAGAGGTTGAGGGCGGCGTTGGAGCGGCGGGTGTCGAAGAGCCGCACGCCGATCTGCGCGCGGATCCCCTCGGACAACGCGACCGGACCGTAGTTGGGGAACCTCTCGTCGGCGCCGAGGTCGGAGGAGACGATGGGGCCCGGGTCGACCGATGCCCCGTAGCAGGGGCCTTCCTGGAGCCGGTACTGCTCGGCGTCGAGGCGCAGCAGGCGGTCGTCGGTCGGCGCGACGGTGCTGAGGCTGCCGTCCGGGTGCCGGACGCTGATGCTGCTGAACTGCACGTTCGGCAGCACCTCGACCGCGGCGTTGGTGATCTGGCGCAGCGTCGCGTCGAGGTCGCCCGGCTTGAGGCGCTCGCTGAGCTTGCGGGCCGTGTCGACCAGCCGCTCGTCCGTGGGGTCAGCGGTCATGTCGGAAGGTCCTCAGGGTTCCGGGGGATGGTCGGAGGTCATTCGTGCAGGATACGGGTGATCGCGGCGGCCGCCTGCGCCTCGGTGATCCCGGCCCGGGCCGCTGCCATGCTGAGCCGCTCGGCGGCCACGGCGACGGGGACCTTCTGGGACTCCGCGATCACCCCGATGGCCACGTCGATGGCGTTGTTCTCGCGCATCTGCTCGGGCGCCCTGGCCGCCGCGAGCCGGGTTCGGAAGGCCAGGTCCCCGTTCTTGACGGCCCCGGGAGCCCAGGCGCCACACGCCTCGGCGAGCTGCTCGTGCTGGCCCTCGAACGCGCTCGACGTGGAGGCGTACAGGTTCACGCTGCCGAGCACGACGTCGTTGTTCATGATCGGCAGGGACAGGGTGGAGGAGATGCCGGCGGCCGCCGTGGCCTGCTGGAACATCTGCCACCGGTCCTCGTCGAGCACGTCGGTCGCCGCGAACTCGGTGGTCTCGCTCGCGTGCGCCGCGTCGACGCAGGGTCCGCCGTCGAGGTACTGCACCGCGTCGAGGGAGGCGATCCCCGCGTTGCTCGCCACCAGGGTGAAGGTCAGGTTCTCGTCGAAGACGGCGAGGCTGAGCCCGACGATCTCAGGGACGATCTTCATCACCCGCCGGCTCATCTGGAGCAGCGCGGTTGCGGCCTCCGTGTCGCCGTACTTCGCGAGCTCCTCGATCGTCTCACGGGTCTCCGGCACCGGCTCCAAGGCGGACGGCCCTCCTGACGTCGACATCGCGGGGCGACGTACCCACGCGACCGGGCGGCAAACTCGTGTCCTTCACAAGGCGGTCGCGAGGACCCCTCCCGCGCTCACGAGTACGGCGGTCCCCTCGGCGATCTCGCGCCACGGGCCGTCGTCGTTCGGCTCCGAGGCGATCACCGCACCACCCGGGGACGAGGAGAGGTGCACCGGCTCACCCACCACGACCGCCGCGATCGCGGCGCCGTCCGAGGCCAGCATGGTGAGCCGGCCGCCGCCGTGGTCGAGCACCGACCGCGCCGCGTCGGCCAGCCCCTGGTCGAGGGAGGCGCCGGCCTGCCAGGAGGCCAGCGCGAGCCCGAACAGGAGCGCGGAGTCGACGCCCGCCCGGGTGTCCGGGACGTCGCACGCGCGGGCCAGCAGCGCCTTGCGGGCGGTCGTCCAGTCGTGGAGCCGGCCGTTGTGGCTGAACAGCCAGCGGCCGTGGGTGAACGGCGCCGCGGCCGTCTCGTCCGGGGACATCCCGGCCGTCGCCGACCGGACGGCCGCCACGGCGCAGGTGGTGGCGATCGTGGGCGCCAGCGAGGCGAAGGAGGCGTCGGACCAGATCGGCTGCGCCCGCCGGTAGCGCACCGGCGTCTCACGTCCGACGTACCAGCCGACGCCGAAGCCGTCGGCATTGACGGTGCCGTGCCGCTGCCGGGCCGGGGCCCAGGACTGCTCGTACAGCGAGTGCGGCGGGTTCATCACCAGGGACTGGAGCGTCCGCGGCGGGCCGAGGTAGGCGAGGTGGCGGCACACGGCTCAGGCGTCCCGTGCCGTGCGGAAGCCTGCGAAGATCTGCCGCCGGATCGGGTGGTCCCAGTTGCGGAAGGTGGTCCGGCACGCCAGCGGGTCGGTCGCCCAGGAGCCGCCGCGCAGCACCTTGTAGCCCTGGTCGAAGAAGACCTCGGAGTACTCCCGGTAGGGGAACGAGCGGAACCCGGGGTAGCCGGTGAAGTCCGAGGAGGTCCACTCCCACACGTCCCCGACCATCTGCAGCGCCCCGGTCGGGGAGGCGCCGGCGGGGAACGAGCCGGAGGCGGCCGGGTGGTAGCGGACCTGGCCCAGGTTCGCGTGCTCGTCGGCAGGGTCCTGCGACCCCCAGGGGAAGCGGGTCTTCGTCCCGGTCGCGGCGTCCCAGGAGGCGGCCTTCTCCCACTCCGCCTCGGTGGGCAGGCGGCGACCGGCCCACCGGGCGTAGGCGTCGGCCTCGAACCAGCAGACGTGCTGCACCGGCTCGTCCTCCGGCAGCGGCTCCACGCGCCCGAACCGCCGGCGCAGCCAGCCGGTCCCCTCGCGGAGCCAGAAGGCCGGTGACCGCTTGCCCGAGCGGCACCTCCACTCCCAGCCCTGCGGGTCCCACAGCCGCTCGTCGTCATACCCACCGGCCTCCACGAAGGCGCGGTAGGCAGCGTTGCTGACCGGAACCGTGTCGATGCGGAACGCCGGGACGTGGACCGGATGGGCCGGCCGCTCGTTGTCCAGCGACCAGGAGTCCTCGGAGGT
>JAWWPF010000335.1:0-11444 GCA_033850795.1 Nocardioidaceae bacterium
ACTCCTTGACCAGGTCGTAGTGACGGGTCGGATAGCCGTGGGACTCCGGTGTCTCGAGCCGCGGCCGGTGTGCCTGGAGGATGCTCATCGCGCTGCCCCTTCACGGTCGTCGTCCAGCGGCGGAACCACGCCGTGCCGCCGTACCAGCACCACGTGCATGACCGTGATGATGCCGACCGCGACCGGCAGCAGCGTGACGTGCCACAGGAGCATCTGCCCGGGGTTCAGGAC
The DNA here is from genome assembly GCA_033850795.1 of Nocardioidaceae bacterium. Taxonomy (GTDB): domain Bacteria; phylum Actinomycetota; class Actinomycetes; order Propionibacteriales; family Nocardioidaceae; genus Nocardioides_B. The sequence goes on from JAWWPF010000335.1 coordinate 232, forward strand.
GTTGAAGAAGGACCCGATGCCGATCGAGTTGATGCCGTCCTTCGCTTCGCCGCTGATCCACTGCGAGTCGAAGTTGCTCTGGACGAGGTAGCCGGTGAACGCCGTGCCGATCGAGGTCACGAAGGCGACCACTCCGGTCACCCAGGTCAGTCCGCGGTTGCCGCGCCAGGCGGCCATCCAGAACTTGCCCCACAGGTGGATGACCATGGCCGCGAAGAACAGCTCGACGCTCCACAGGTGCACGGAGTTCACGAAGTGGCCCAAGGACGAGGTGTGCCACCATGCGGCACCGCCGACGGCGAGCGCGAGCCCGGAGACCACGACGACCAGCAGGGCCGCCAGCGTTGCCACGCCGAAGACATAGATCCAGGAAGCGACGTAGGCGGGCTGCCTGTCGGGCAGCGCCTGGCCTGGGGGTACGAGTCCGGCCACGCGGTCGCGCACCGCGGACGTCCAGCTGGGTCTGCCGGGCTCGGGCGCGGGCGCGCTCACGACTCGTCCTCGGGCGGGTACCGGCGGTCTCGAGCAGCCGGGAACGGCAGCACGAGGGCCAGGACGAAGATGACGATCATCGCGACGATGATCAGAAGGTTCGTGAGGCTGATGCTCACAACTCCCCAGTGGACGTACGTGCCGGCTGCCAAGACGATGCCCATGAGCCGACCTCCTTGTTTTTGTCGGCGGCTTCTCACCAGGGTGCGGCGTGCGACCCGGCCAGCCCTAGGGCCGAATGGCCCGTCCTTGCTGTGACTGGAGGACTTGCCTTCCGCTCCTTCTGCGGGGCGACGCTCACTTCGCGGCGGCGAGCCGAAGGCTCCCGTAGTCCGCGCTCGTCCGGTGATGGGTCACGACCTCGGTCGGGCAGCCGGCCTCCCGGAGCACGGCACGGGTGATGGCGCCGACCTGCTCGGTGTCCCGGGAGGGTCGATGTCCCAGGAGAAGCAGGTCGCTGCGCCGGGCCACCTCGACGAGCGCGTCCGCGGGTCGCACGTGTGGAATCTCGATCCGCAACTCGACGTCCGGGTACAACGGACGCCATGGGGCTGCCTCGTCCAGGAGCTTCTGCTGTAGTTCGTCGCGCCACTGGTGCAGCGCGTGTCGCTCGAGCGCGGCGTCGTCGTACAACGCTGGAAGGAACCACGCGTGCACGAGCGTCAGGGACGCCCCTCGCATGTCTGCCTCCATGAACGCGCGCTCGAGCACCTCGTCGTCGTGGCGCCCGTCGAGCCCCGCTGAGACCTCGAGCGGCGTCGTCCTGCCCGACCACAGCTCGGGGATCGACACCACCGGCACAGGCGCGGAGGCTGCGAGCCCGGCGGCTACCGTGCCAGTGAAGACTCTGGAACCTCTACCGAGTTGCCGGTGCTGGAGGACGACGTGGTCCGCCCCTCTGCTCAGCTCGACCAGCTCTGGAACCACGGAGCCGCGCCGGAGGAACGTCCGGACCGGGACGCGACCGCGCGTGAGGTTCCCCGCTCGGCTGGCCTGCGCGTCGAGCAGGGTGCGCCCTGCCTGTTCCGCGTCCCGGAGGCGGATCAGGAGGTTGTCCTGGCCGATCACGCCCTGGGGTGCGTGGATCACGTGCGCCAAGTGGAGCGGACGGTCGTCCCGCAGGGTTTCTGCGGCGGCGAAGCGCAGTCCTGACTCGTGGACGTCGGAGTCACCGACGGCAACCAGGATGGGGCGACGGTCGAGGATGGTGGTCACTGTCCTCGTCTCCTTCCTTCTCTCTGCCAGCCTGCGGGCGCATCACAGCTCGGTGAAGGGCACAACGCCTCGCACCGGGGTGACCTTCGGTGGACAGCGTCCAGTTCCTGCGGAGGACTCGGCCGACCAGCGACGCCACACTCGCGGGTCCTTGGTCCCGACAGGACGGGGCTACCGCACCTGCCGCGGACCGACCGTTCGGTGGACGCTGGTCCCGTGAGGCGGTCCGGCGGGTGCCGGCCGAGGCTCACACCGGCTGGAGGAGTCGGGATGCGACGGATCGACAGTGCACCGGTCGATGTCGGCGAACACCGAGGAGGTCGCCCGAGCCGTCGGCGAGGGCGAGGAGGAGCGCGCTCGACGATGGGGCGAGCGGATCGGGAGGCTGCGGTGAGCACGTCGGCGCACGTCGGCAACCGGGGGCATGGCTCTGCCTCGGGAGAGCTCCCTCGGGGCAGGGCCACCTGGGTGGGTTGGGGTCTGGTCGCGCTCGGCGGCGGCATCGCGGTCGTGTCGGTCCTGGGACCGCTGATGCTCGGACTGATCGTCTACCGCACCTCTCCCACCTCGCTGCACCAGATCGTCGGCGCCGACGATCTGGCCTCTTCGTCTGCGCGCCACTGAGCATCGTCCTGGGAGTCCCGGTGCTGCGCGGCCGGCGCGACGTGCTCCTCGTGGCGCCCGCCCCGGCCGTCTTCGCCGCCTACACCTGCGCCCAGCTCGCATCGGCAACGAGTTCCTCGACCGGCCCGGCAACGTGGAGAGGTTCTTTCCGCTGCTCGTGGGGGTCTTCGTACTCGTCGGGCTGCACCTGCCGACGTACCTCGACGCGGTCTCGTGCCACCCGACGACTGAGGGCTATCTCAGCAGCCCGACCGCCTTCTGGCTGGTCAAGCTCATGGACCTCGGGATCACGGTCGCCGCAGCGTTCACCGTGGGCGTCGGCATGCTGCGTCGCCGTGCCTGGGCCCGGCGCCCGATGCTGGCCATCATCGGCGGATACGCGCTCCTCGCTGTGTCCGTCGCGGCGATGGCGATCGTCATGTCGGTGCAGGGCGACCCGGATGCGTTCCCGGGGACGCTGGTCGGCTCGGTGGGCGCCGCAGCGCTCCTGCTGGGCTTGGCGGGCTACCTGTACCGGGGGAACCTTGACCTCTCGAGTGGTGCCTCGCCATCTCCCTGACGGCAGGTTCGATCTCGATAGCCGCGACCTTCGGTGAGGGGTGTCCTCAAAGAACGCGGCGGTAGGGCTGAAGCGTCGTCGGCGACCAGTCCTGCCCGATCCGGCGGCCGGTCAGGGTGTGCCAGGAAAGCTTCACGTACAGGTTGCGTGAGCCGCCGGCCCACGGCCGCGGCTCCCAACTCGCACGGATGTCGGCGATCTCCTCGGTGTCGTCGACGACGCGAGCGCGACCGATGGCGACGACGCTCCACCCCTGATGGGTCTCGTAGTCGAGGTGGTCCACCTCGAACGCGAGCTCGGTGTCCCAGCCGTGGCTGCTCATCTCGCTGTACGGCGCGGTCCGGAAGACGATCGCGTCCTGGTGCACGGCGTAGTTGACGGGGACGATGCGGGGACCGCGTGGGGTGGCCATCGCCACTCGTCCGATGACTCCGCCGGAGAGCAGCTCGACGCAGTCGCGGAGGGACAGCTCCAGCGGGGGGATCACGAGGCACCGCCGGGCACGACGGCAACCGTGCAGTGGGCCTGCTCGACCAGGGACCGGCTGACGGAGCCCAGTAGCCGGCCGGCCACCGGACCGCGTCCTCGGGTGCCCACGAACACCGCGTAGGCGCTCTCCGAGGTCTCTCGCAGCGCCCGCGCCGGGGACTCCATGACCAGCCTCGTCCGCACCGTGACGTCGGGGAACTTCTCGGCGTACCCGGCCAGCGACTCGGCGAGGAGCCGTTCACGTCGGGTTCGGAGTGCGCGAGTCTGCTCGTCGTTCGGCAGGTCGCCGTAGGCATGCACCGGGAGCTCGCCGAGCGCGTGCACCGCCAGCAACGGCCGGTGCTCCCAGGACGCGGTCTCGAAGGCCAGCTGGACGGCGCCGGTCGATGCGTCGCTCCCGTCGACCCCCACGACGACCGGCATCCGCGCATCCTCCTGGTCGCCATCCAGGACGGCCCGCGCGATGACGACCGGGCCGGGCGCGAGGGTGCTGAGCGCAGTGCTCACCGAGCCGAGAAGCAGGCTCGCCAGGGGGCCGTGGCCTCGGGCTCCGAGCACCAGCACGGAGCCTTCGGCGGCGACCGTGCGCAACAGGTCCCTCGGATCCTGCAGCGCCAGGTGGACCGTGATGGTCAGGCCGGGACTGGTCCGTTGGGCCAGTCCGAGGGCGGCGTCGGTGACCCGCCTGCCGGCCATCCGGAGGCTCTTGCGGGCCTCTACCTGGTCGAACCGGAGGTCGGTGACGCCGGGTACGCCGGCGCCGTGCACGATGGCCAGGGGTCTACGTTGCGCCTGGGCGTGGGTCGCTGCCCAGACGACACCGATGTCACTGCCTGGGGAGCCGTCGACGCCGACCACGACGGAACCGGGGATCACGGGTGTGCTCATGCCCCCAGGCTCCGCTCCCGGGACCCGCGAGTTCAGGGGCGGACGACTCCGATGCCCGGGACCTTGGTCCCGAGGCAGCCCGCAGCACGTCGCGATGGTGGGCTACCTGCCCGTTCGCCCGCGACGGAGAACCCAGATCGCCCAGGCGATCACCAGCATGCTGGTGAGCGTCCCGACGAGGGGCGCCGGTGGCCTCGGTCGCGGAGGTCAGGTTGTAGGCGGTGTGCCAGGTCGCGACGAGGAGGACGCTGCGGTGTCCTTCGCGGACCATCCAGAAGAACGGCAAGTGCCAGCCGCCCCAGACCACGGCCACCACGAGTGCGGTCCAGGGGAGCGAGTGGGTGCGGAGCAGTCAGTCCGCGGCGAATCCTCGCCAGCCGGGCTCCTCGCCCCGACCGTTGACCAGAAGGGCGACGCCGGCGACTCCACGGACCCATGGATGCGATGCCGGTGTAGTGGCTGAACATGTCGAGCGACAGGACGTCCCACCGGTGAGCAGACGGACGTACCGCGCGCGCCTCCCGGGGGAGGCCGCACGGTACCTGAGGTGGGTGCTGAGTGGCCCCGGGTGCGGGGCCTCGTCGGTTACCGGAGGATCGGGAACCGGCGCACCAGAACGGTGCGGGCCCAGACCCGGCCGGCGCCCCAGGTGTCGCCAGCGAGAGTCAGGCCGAGGACGGCCATGCTGACGGCTCCGAGGATGTGGTCGTCGATGACCGGGTTGTTGGCCGGCCACAGGGCGACGGTCCACATCATCAGGTAGAGCGCGAACCCGGCGATGGTGCCGAGGCGCATCGCGATGCCGAAGGTCAGGGCGATGCCGATGCCGAGGAGCCCGGCCATGAACAGGACGTTGACCCAGGTCTGGCCGGCGATGGAGTTGTAGAAGCCCTGGAAGGGGCCCGTGGCGCCGAACTTGAGGAAGCCGAGGGTGGGGTTGCCACCGTGGATCCAGGCGTCCTTGCTGAAGAAGTCGATGCCCGTCTTGACACCGTGGGCGTCGACGACGGCGCCGGTGCTGAAGCCGAGGGCGAGCAGCTTGTCCAGGAAGGCCCACAAGAAGGTGAGCCCCAAAGCGATCCGGAGCACGGCCAAGGCCCTGCGGGCCACGGAGCTCGTCACGATGTGACGTTCCTCCGTGGTCACGGAGATGGTCTCGTGGTGACGGTTCAGCGTGGTCATGGTGCTGCCTCCTCCTGCCTGGCCCCCGCCGTGGGGACTCCTCCTTGTTGGCGCTTCGAGCATCCGTCGCACGCCGTATGGCGAGCAGGGCCGAGCGACATCACTCGACGGGACCAAGGTCCCTGCCAACGGCACCAGGATCCCGACATCGTTGTGGCTAGACCCGAGGAGGCACCCCCATGCTGGTTCACGAGCTGATGACCACCGACGTCGTGACGGTCCGCGTTGACACCCATGTCAAGCAGGCTTTGTCCCTGCTCGACAGGCACAACATCACCTCGACCCCGGTGATCGACCGGCAGGACCGGGTCGTCGGCGTGGTGAGTGAGGCCGACCTCTTGCGGGCGTCCGTCGTCCACGACCCGCGTGCACACCTGGCTCCGGTGGCCGAGGCGCCCCGGGACCTCGCGCGCTACGTCGGGGAGGTGATGACACGCCAGGCGGTCGTGATCGAGCCAGACGCCGACGTCGCCGAGGCCGTCGACCTGATGATCCGCACCACCGTGAAGAGCCTCCCGGTCGTCGACGACAGGCAGCGGCTGGTGGGAATGATCAGCAGGCACGACGTCGTACACCGCCTCGCGCGTGCCGATGCCCTGATCAAGCGTTCCGTGGACGAGCTGCTGGACGAGCTCGGGGTGAGTTGGCTCGCAACCGTGGACGAGGGAGTGGTGACCGTGCGCGGTCCGCAGAGCTCGCGTGAGCATGAGCTGGCGCGGACCGCCGCGGCCACCGTGGCCGGTGTCCGATCGGTGGAGATCGTGGCCCAGGGGCCTACCAGCGTTCCCAACTGAGGTATTCGGCGCCACTCCTACCAGGACGTGCCGGACCCGGCCCTCAGGTGACCAAGGTCCCACGTCGACCGGACCAGTGCCTCTGACCCGGTGGCGCCGTCCGCGGAAGCATGAGTACCGAGGGATCCAGGGAGATCGAGAAGGAGCCCACCATGATCCGCACTGGTGGGCTCCAACACTCGCACGATGCTGCACACGGCTACCTGCCCGGTCGTCGTCGTCCCCGGTCCGTTCCGACAAGCAGTGAGGTGAGGTCATGAAGGCGCTGATGGTGTACGAGTCGATGTTCGGCAACACCGAGAAGGTGGCACGGGCCGTGGCCGCAGGGCTGGCGGAGAGCCTCGAGGTCGAGGTGCACGAGGTGTCCACCGCTCCTGAGCAGGTCATCGGCCTGGTCGACCTGATCGTGGTCGGAGCACCGACGCACGCCTTCTCGCTGAGCCGTCCCTCCACGAGGGCCGATGCACTCGCCAAGGGTGCCACCCGGGGACAGCGGGACCTGGGCGTCCGCGAGTGGCTCACCGGCTTGAGGGGCCGGTCGCACTCCGAGCTGATGGCCGCCTTCGACACCCGCGCCGAGCGGGTGCGGCGGTTGCCGGGGTCGGCGGCCCACAAGGCGGCGAAGCTGGCGCGCCACCGTGGCTTCGAGCTGGCTGGCGTCGAGAGCTTCTACGTCTCGGACATTGCAGGGCCGTTGTTGCCCGGTGAGCTGGAGCGGGCGACCGCCTGGGGTCGCGAACTCGCCTCCTCCATGTCGTCCAGATCGCCCGGCCAGCCGGTCAGGTGAGCGTCATCCCGGCGCACGGGAAGGAGAACGGCATGGACCGGCAGAGAGACGTCCTCGTCGAGCCCCCACCTGCGGCTGACCGCGAGAGCCGCGGCATCGTCGTCGGGGTGGACGGCACGGCGGCGAACTGGTCCGCGGTCTCGTGGGCCGCGGCGGAGGCGCGCGCAACCGGGCGCCCGCTCCGACTCGTCGCCGCGATGTCCACCGACGCACCGGCGTCCGTGCCACTGACCGAGACCCCGGATCGGGCGCACGTCGAGCGGCAGACGAGGGAGCTGCTCGATGGCGTGAGCTCGCGCCTGGGCGGCGCCAGCCGGCACGTCTTCACCCAGGTCTCGACCGGTGAGCCCGCGCAGGCCCTCGTGGCGGCCACCGCCCCTGATGACCTCCTGGTCGTCGGTAAACGGGGCGGACACTCGCTGTCGCGCATGGTGCTCGGCAGCACGTCGATGGCGGTGGCCGGGCGGTGCCGTGGACCGCTCGTAGTGGTCCCGGAGGGCTGGTCGGTCGGCCAGCATGTCGACGACCCGATCACGGTCGGCATCGACGAGGAGCGTGACCCCCGGGTGCTCGACTTCGCGTTCCTCCGGGCGCAGCGGCTCGGGGTCCCACTGGTGGTCGTGCACGCGTCCTACCCGTCGGTGCGGCACCCTGCCTCCAGCAGGAAGGCGTCGAGAGGCTCGGATGAAGCCCTCAGCGAGCTGGCGGGCGTCGTCGCGCCCTGGCAGCAACGGCATCCGTCGGTGAGCGTGAGGTTGGCGACGTATGCCCTGACGCCCACGGTCGCGTTGCTCGGCGCCGCCACGGACGCGCAGCTCCTCGTCGTCGGCCGACACCTTGGCCCGCACGACCTAGGCGGCCTTGGACCCGGGTCGACCCCCCGCAAGGTTCTGCACCACGCGCCGTGCCCCGTGGCCGTCGTGCCGCAAGCCTTCCCGAGCCATCGATGAGCACTCATCATGCCGGGCCGGTGGCCGTCGTGATCGCCCCCGACCCGGCTCCCGTCCGACAACTCGAGCCGCACGAAGTGACCACCAGGAGGTCATGACATGGCACCGACAGCAGGGAACACCATCGACACGGCAGCCGCCGTCGACGAGGTCCTCGAATGGGCCGGCCGCGCGCCGAGTGTGCACAACACCCAGCCGTGGACCTGGCGCGTGCACGACACCCGTGTCGACCTGTACGCCGACTTCCGGCGTCAGCTCGTCTACGCCGACCCGCAACGGCGAGACCTGCTGATCAGCTGTGGTGCGGCCCTGCACCACCTGCAGGTGGCCGCGGCAGCGCTCGGCTGGGAAACGAGGGTCCGGCGCGCTCCAGATCCCAGCGAGGAACGCTTCGTCGCCAGCGTCCAGCTCACCCGCTCCCAGCGGTCGACCGAGGGAGACGACACGCTGAACGTGCTCGGGCAGCGCATCACCGACCGGCGCAGGCTCTCGTCGTGGCCGGTTCCGGCCGACCGGCTCCACGCCCTGGCCATCACCGGCAACGTCTGGGGAGCACAGGTCCTGCCGATCGAGCAAGAGACGACCAGAGCGCAGGTGGAGAGGTTGACCCGCCGGGCGGACCTCGTGCAGAAGCGCAACCCGCGATGCGTCGAGGAGATCGACGCCTGGACCAGGGAGGCAGGCCGCGACGGGGTCCCGGTGAGCCATGTTCCCGAGCGGGACGACCTCGAGGGTCCGGATGCCCTGAACCGGCGGTTCCCCCATGGTGACCTCAAGGATCCGGTGCTCGACCCCGAGCCGTCGTCCGACGCCATGCTGCTGGTCTGCACCTCCTCGGACGACCCGATCTCGCGGATCCGCGCCGGAGAGTCACTCAGCGCCGTATGGCTGGAGGCGACCCGCCAGAACCTGAGCGTCGTCCCGCTGAGCCAGGCGCTCGAGGTGGAGGAGACCCGGCGGATCATGCAGGCCGACGTCCTCGGCGACCTGGCCGTCGCCCAGATCGTCCTCCGGGTCGGCTGGCTCCCGCTCAGCCTCGACGGTCTGACGCCCACACCGCGCCGCGCTCTCGACGAGATCCGAGTCCCAGAGTGACCTGGCGTCGGTGCCGGGCGCCCGGGGTCCCCGGGTGGCAGGATGCTGGTGGCCGCCATGGTGCGAGCAGATGGGACACGTAGGTCCGAGGAGGGGGTCCGGCATGGCCGCGAACGGGGAGGAGGTGGACCTCGGCGCGGCGAGGTCGGTGCCTGAGCCGGGGCCGGCGGAGAGTGCCGATGTCCTCACGCCACTCCTCGGTGCCGGGTTGAACGACCTCTTGCGCGAGCTGCTCACCCGGGTCGACGAGCTCGTCGCGGACCAGCAGCGGTTGCGGCTGCTCCTCGACGCAGTCGTCGTCCTTGCGGCGGACCTCTCCCTCGACCGGGTCCTCGACCGGATCGTGGAGGTCGCCTGTGACCTCTCCGGAGCCCGGTACGGCGCCCTCGGAGTGCTCGGTGCGGGCACCGATCGACGCCTGCAGGCGTTCGTGACCCATGGCCTGTCCCAGGATGAGCGTGACCGCATCGGCGACCTTCCGCGAGGGCACGGCCTGCTCGGTCAGATCATCGACAGCCCGCAGCCGCTGCGGCTGCACGACATCGCGGCGCATGCCGCGTCGTACGGCTTCCCGGCCAACCACCCACCGATGCGGTCGTTCCTCGGGGTGCCGGTCCGGATCCGAGAGAAGGTCTTCGGGAACCTGTACCTCACCGAGAAGGCCGGCGGTGAGGACTTCACCGACCGGGACCTGGCGGTGGTCGTCGCGCTCGCCGCCGCGGCGGGGGTGGTCATCGAGAACGCCCAGCTGTACGAGGAGGCGGCCCGCCGCGAGCGGTGGCTCGAGGCGACGGCCGAGGTCGCGAACCTGCTGTCGACGTCGGGGGACACGGACTCAGCCCTCACGGTGGTGGCCGACCGCGCCCGCGAGATCGCGCAGGCGGACGTCAGCACGGTGCTGCTCAAGCGCTCCGACTCCGAGCTCGAGGTGCGGATCGTGTCCGGGGTCGCTCCCGAGCTGGTGCCCGCGGGACCGGTTCCCATCGAGGGCTCTTTGGCCGGCCGTGTGGTCTCCACGGGGGAGCCGTTGATCGTGGCCGACGCGGCGCACGATGAGCGCACGGCACCGGAGATGCGTCAGGTGCCGGGCTGGCCGGTGCTTGGCCCGGTCATCTTGGTGCCTCTGCGGACTCCGGACGGGGTCGAGGGGGTCCTGACGCTGGCGTGGTCGCAGGAGCGCGCCGGGAGGCTGCGCGAGGTCGACGTACAGCTCCCGCAGCGGTTCGCGGAGCAGGCCGCGCTCGCCCTCCAGGTGGCGCGGGCGCGGGCCGCGGAACAGAAGCTCGTCGTCTTCGAGGACCGCGACCGGATCGGCCGGGACCTCCACGACCTCGTCATCCAGCGGTTGTTCGCCATCGGGCTCGGCCTGGAGAACACCTCGCGCATGCTGGCCGAGCGGCCGGACCTCGCCGGTCGCGTCGCGGGCGCGGTCGACGACCTTGATGCGACCATCAAGGACATCCGCCGGTCGATCTTCGCGCTGAGCGCGGCCGAGGAGTCCACTGACGTCCGTCGTTCAGTGCTGGACCTGGCCGAGCGAGCCTCACGCACGTTGAAGTTCAGGCCCTCGATCCGGTTCGTCGGACCCGTGAACTCGCGCGTGGACCGCGAGGTGTCGCCCCATCTCGGCGCGGTCCTGGCGGAGGCTCTGTCCAACGTGGCACGTCATGCCGGCGCGAACCATGTCGAGGTGGTGCTCGACGTCAGCACGGACCTGGTCCTGACGGTGCAGGACGACGGCCGCGGGATCCCGCAGGATGCGAACCCCAGCGGTCTGCTCAACATGCGCGAGCGTGCGGAGAAGCTGGGTGGGACCTGCTCGATCGAGTCGTCGGCGGGGAAGGGGACCACCATCACCTGGACGGTCCCCCTGTCCTGACATCGATGTCCGGGAGGACGGGACCTAGGTCCCTTCCGCAAGGGTCCTCGCTCCCTGTGGACGGCCTCAGGTCCCCGGTAGCGTGACGGCATGGACACCAGTGCGCCCTCCGACACGATCCGGGTCTTCCTGCTCGACGACCACGAGATCGTCCGTCGCGGGCTTCGTGAGCTCCTCGAGAGCGAGGGCGACATCGAGGTCGTCGGCGAGTCGGGACTGGCGCAGGAGGCGGCCCGCAGGATCCCCGCGCTGCGCCCGG
>JAWWPF010000343.1:0-11140 GCA_033850795.1 Nocardioidaceae bacterium
GGCGTCGACGCGGCGGCGCAGTCGAGGCGGCATCACCTGCACCACCTTGCTGAGTGCCCGCACCGAGATCTCCTGGATGCCCTCGACCATCCCGCCCGCGGCCGCCTGCAGGCCCACGACGATCGCCACCGCCTCCTCGTCGTCGAGCAGCAGCGGGGGCATGGCCGCTCCGGCCTGCAGCTGGTAGCCGCCCGCAGCGCCGCGGACCGCGTGCACCGGGTAGCCGAGGTCCCGCAGCCGCTCCACGTCGCGGCGCAGGGTCCGGTCGCTGACCTCGAGCCGGCGCGCCAGCTCCGACCCGGCCCAGTACCGGTGGGTCTGCAGGAGGGAGAGCAGCTGCAACATCCGCGAGGAGCTCGACACGGGCGCCAGTCTAGGAAGCCTTGCGGACACTTCCTGACCGGATCGCCCCGGGCTCGCGGATGTGTCGACCGTGCCGCGCCGGAACCCACAGGTGAGCGACGTACCGTGACGTCATGACCGCCGGGCGACGTTGGTGCTGCGTCGCCCTCGGCGTCCTGCTGCTGTTCGCGGTGCCGGCCGTGGTCCGCGCCCGGCCGGTCCCCGACCAGGGGATCTCCGCCGCCAGCCTGCTCGCGCGCATCCGGGCCTCCAGAGACCTGTCCTACTCCGGGCTCTCGGAGTCCGCGGGCAACGTGCCGCTGCCGGCCAACGACGCGCTCTCCGCGCTCACCGGCCTGCTGTCCTCGACGAACCGGGTCCGGGTGTGGTGGCGCGACCCGAGCCTGTGGAGGACGGCGACCCTGCGGCCCACCGGGGAGACGGACCTCGTCCATGAGCGGGACCGGACGGTGCGCTGGGTCTACGAGTCCAAGCAGGTGACGGTCGTCCCGGACGTGCCGGTGCGGCTGCCGATCACCGCCGACCTGCTCCCTCCCGAGCTGGCCCGCCGGGTGCTCTCGGGAGCGCGCACCTCCGAGCTGCGCCGGATCCCGGCGCAGCGCGTCGCGGGCCACGTGGCCCTCGGGCTGCGGCTCGTCCCTGCCGACCGCCAGGCCGCCATCACGAGGGTCGACGTGTATGCCGACCAGCGCTCCGGCGTCCCGCTCCGCGTCGAGCTCTTCGCCCGGCACAGCACCGAACCCGTCGTCTCCGCCCACTTCGTCGCGTTCACGCCCGGGCGTCCGCAGCCCTCGGCCCTGCGCTTCAGGTTCCCTGCCGACGCTGAGATCCACTACGACGACGTGGTCGACCTGGCCGACGCTGCCGACCGGTTCGCGGCGCGGATCCCGCCGAGGTCCCTCGCCGGGCTGTCCGCCCGCGGTCCCGAGCACGGGTCCGTCGGCGTCTACGGCCGCGGTCCGACCGTGCTGCTCGCCATACCGCTCTGGAGCCGTTCGGCGGACCGGGTCCGTGCGGAGCTGACCGGCCGGCCCGGCGTCCGGACCCTCGACCAGGGGCTGCTGGTCTCCGCCGCGCCCTTGCAGATGCTGCTCGCCCAGCCGGAGCGCAACGGGACCAGCTGGCTGCTGGCCGGCACCGTCACCCGCCGGACCCTGACCGACGCCGCCGACCACTTGCACGCCCACCGTCCCGCGCTGGGGCTGCGGTAGTGGGCGCCGTCGTCGCCACCCGTGCGCTGACCAAGCGCTACGGGCGGGTGCTGGCCGTGGACGGCATCGACCTCGAGGTCCTTGAGGGCGACGTGTACGGCTTCCTCGGCGCGAACGGGTCCGGCAAGACGACGACCGTGCGGATGCTGCTCGGCCTGGTCCTGGCGACCTCCGGGGAGACCTGGGTCCTCGGGAAGCGGATGCCGCGGGCCGCTGCCTCGGTGCTGCCGCAGGTCGGCACCCTGGTCGAGGGCCCGGCGTTCTACGAGCACCTCACGGGCCGGGCGAACCTCGCGCTCTTCGACGCGATGGGCCGCGGCAGCCGCCGGCGAGGGCGCCGGGCGCGGGTGGACGAGGCCCTCGAGCAGGTGGGGCTCGGGGTCTCGGGGCGCCGCAGGGTCAAGGGATACTCGCTCGGGATGCGTCAGCGGCTCGGCATCGCCGGCGCGCTGCTACGCGCCCCACGGCTGCTGGTCCTCGACGAGCCGACGAACGGCCTGGACCCGCAGGGCATCCGGGAGATCCGAGAGCTGCTGCTCGGGCTCAACGCGCGCGGCACGACCGTCTTCCTGTCCAGCCACCTGCTGGCCGAGGTGGAGCAGATGTGCACCCGGGTCGGGGTGCTGGACCGCGGCCGGCTGGTCGTCCAGGACGAGCTGAGCCACCTGCGGGCGCCGACCGGGCGGACCTTCGTCGTGACCCCCGACGTGGATCAGGTGGTCGACCTGCTGGACGGGCGGGTGGAGGCCCGCGACGGTCACCGCCTGCTGGTCCGGGCGGACGACCCCGCGGCGCTGAACCGGGCGCTCGTCGACGCGGGCGTGCGGGTGCACGAGCTCGGGCCCGAGCGGCGGGGCCTGGAGCAGGTCGTGCTCGAGGCGACCACCGAGCCGGGTCAGGTCGGTGTCTCGTGATCCGGGTCGAGCTGGTCAAGATGCTGCGCCGCCCGCGCACCTGGGTCACGATCGGGATGCTCAACGCGCTGCCCACGCTGGTCGCCGTGCTGCTCGCGGTCACCGACATCGGTCCCCAACCCGGAGAGGGGCCGCCGTTCCTGTCCGCCGTGCTCACCGACGGGACGCTTTTCCCCCTTGCCGCGCTGGCGATCGTGCTTCCGCTCTTCATGCCCATCGCGGTCGCCGTGGTCGCCGGCGATGCGGTGGCGGGGGAGGCACAGGCCGGGACGCTCCGCTACGTGCTCGCCCGGCCCGTCCGTCGTACCCACCTCCTGGTGGCGAAGCTGGTCGGCGTGCTGGCGTTCGTGCTGCTGGCCGTGGTCGTGGTCGCGGGGGTCGGGTACGTCGTGGGCCGGCTGCTGCTCGGCGGCGGCGACGCGAAGACGCTGCTCAACGGGGTCACCGGTGTCTCAGGAGCCAGCCTGACGTCGGCGCAGATCGTGCAGCGCACCCTGATGTCGATCGCCTACATCGCCCTGTCCATGCTGGGCGTCGCCGCCATGGCCCTGCTGCTGTCGACGTTCACCGACTCGCCCCTCGCCGCCGCGCTCGGTGCCCTGGGGTTCCTGATCGCCTCCACCCTGCTGCTGACCCTCGACGCCGCCTCGGCGCTGCAGCCCTACCTGCCGACGCGCTACTGGCTGTCGTTCGTCGACCTCTTCCGTTCGCCGATCCTGTGGCGGGACGTGGTCCGCGGAGTGCTGCTGCAGCTCGTCTACGTGGCCGTGTTCCTCGGCGCCGCGTGGGCCAACTTCACCACCAAGGACATCACCAGCTGAGCGTTCGCGTCCGAGGTCCTCTCAGCACCGCACGCCGGTCGGCGGGTGTGCGGGCCCCTCGCCCAGCGTCGTACGCAGAGCCGCCAGCACCACCGGGTCCGACGGCAGGTCACCGTGCTGGGTGCGGGCACCCGGGCACACCGACTGCACGGTGAAGTCGAGGGCACCGGCCAGCCGCGCCGACCCCGGCGGTATGACGACCTGGTCCGCGGTCGACCACACCGAGACGAACCGTGGCCCTCGGGGCGTCTCGTCGCGGGCGTTCAGCCGACGCAGCAGGGTGCTGTCGGGCTCCAGCTGCCGGCACGCCGCCGGACAGCGCCCGCCGATGCCGACCGCGAGCTCCGCGAGGTCGGTGCCGTGCTGCGGTGATCCCAGGCTGAGGACCCGTCGCGCCAGCGAGGCGCCGCCGTAGTCGCGCACCCAGGCCCGGGCCACGACGCCGCCCGCGGAGTAGCCCACGACGTCCACCGACGGTGAGGAGAACCGCCTGGCCGCGGCCCGGGCCCGGCGGCCCAGGGCCGCCGCCTGGGTCGTGATGTCCCCGGTCCCGGCCTGCACCGGTGGCACCACCACGACGTCGCGCCCGGCCGCCTGCAGCGCTCGCCGTAGGGGTTCGAGCGACCGCGTCGAGCCGCCGTACCCGCTGACCAGCAGCACCGGCCCCGGGTCCGCCTGGGACACCGGCCGCACCCGGTCGCGGCTCAGCCGGACCGCCACCAGCGAGGCGACCAGCACCACGCCGAGCGTCGCCCCGGCCGCGACCAGCAGGACGAGCCGGCGGCGGGCGGGGGAGAGGGCGTCGAGCACCTGCGTCTGGCCTGGTCGGCGCTCAGGCGCCGAGGTGGCTCTCGACGTGCTCGGTGAGCAGCCCGGCCACCAGGTCCGGATGGGTCACGTGGACCCAGTGCTTCGCGGGGACCCGCTCGATCCGCAGGTCGCTGCACCGCTGGTCGAGGTCCTCGAGGATCACCGGGGTCAGGAACCGGTCGCCCAGGGGGTGGATCACCAGGACCGGGACGCCGGTCCGGAACGGCGTCGGGTGGGTCGTGCGCCGCAGGATGTTCGCCCGGTAGAGCTCGAGGCCGTGCGCGGCGTCGTCACCGAGGCCCGGTCCCCAGTGGTCCGGGGGCAGGCCCTCACTCGCCGCGACCCGGTCCGGGATCCAAGGAGCCCGGCGCATGACCAGGTCGGGGAGGACCGGCACCAGGAAGGCGTCGATGTACCAGGAGTGCAGCAGCTGGCGGACCAGCGCCGCGGGACGGGCCCCGGGATGCCTCATCAGCAGCCCCATGTGGTCCAGGGACGGCCCCGAGATGGACGTGAAGGAGGCGATCCGGTCCGTCAGCCGCGGGTCGGTGCTCTCGGTGGCGACCGCGTCCCACAGCTGCACCGACCCCCAGTCGTGGCCTAGCAGGTGCACCCGCTCACCATCGGTGAGTACGGCGTCCAGCACCGCCACCAGGTCGTCGATGAGCCGCTCGGTGCGGTACCCCTCCCGTCGTACCGGGACGTCGGAGTCGCCGGCGCCACGCACGTCGTAGGTGACCACGTGCCAGCGGTCCAGCGGCAGGTGTCCGAGAAGCGTGCTCCAGGTGTCCTGCCGGTCGGGGTAGCCGTGCACCAGGACCACGGTCGGCCGCCCCGGTCCCGCGGGGCTGTGCTCGCGGACGGCGAGGGTGAGGTCCCCGGACCGGACCCGGGACGCGACGGGGGCAGGAGGCATGTCACGAAGCGTACGGAACCCTCCCTGCGGGGTGCCGGACGCACGGGGCTAAGGTCGGCCGTGATGCCGCCTGGGACCCGTCGGACGTGGCCCCCGAACCCTGGACGACGGGGGTGAGGAGCGGTCAACCCGAAGAGGACGGTCGGAACCGTGGACCTGATGGAGTACCAGGCGAAGGAGCTCTTCGCCAAGCACGGCGTGCCGGTCACCGTCGGCGCCGTCGTCGAGAACGCGGAGGACGCCGCCGCAGCGGCCGAGAGCCAGGGCGGCCGCGTCGTCGTGAAGGCCCAGGTGCAGGCGGGTGGCCGGGGGAAGGCCGGGGGCGTGAAGCTCGCGGAGAACCCGCAGGACGCGGTGGCGCGCGCCGGCGACATCCTCGGCATGGAGATCAAGGGCCTCACCGTGCACCGGGTGCTGATCGCGCCCGCCGCCGACATCAAGGACGAGTACTACTTCTCCTTCCTCGTCGACCGCGCCAACCGCGGCTACCTCTGCATCGCCAGCGTCGAGGGCGGAGTCGAGATCGAGGTCGTGGCGCACGAGAAGCCCGAGGCGCTGGCCAAGGTGGCGATCGACCCGCAGACCGGCGTCGACGACGCCAAGGCCGCCGAGATCGTGGCCGCCACCGGCTTCCCCGCCGAGGTGGCCGACGAGGCCCGTGAGGTCATCAAGAAGCTGTGGGACGTCTTCATCAAGGAGGACGCGACACTCGTCGAGGTCAACCCCCTGGCGCTCCTCGGGGACGGCCACCTCGAGGCCCTCGACGGCAAGATGACCCTGGACGCGAACGCCGACTTCCGGCACCAGGACCACGCGGCCTTCGAGGACAAGGCGGCGGCTGACCCCCTCGAGGCCAAGGCGAAGGCCAAGGGGCTGAACTACGTGAAGCTCGACGGGTCCGTGGGGATCATCGGCAACGGCGCCGGGCTCGTCATGTCGACCCTGGACGTCGTTGCGTACGCCGGCGAGAAGCACGACGGCGTGAAGCCCGCCAACTTCCTCGACATCGGCGGCGGTGCCTCCGCGGAGGTGATGGCCAACGGTCTCGACGTGATCCTCAACGACGAGCAGGTCAAGAGCGTCTTCGTCAACGTGTTCGGCGGGATCACGGCCTGCGACGAGGTGGCCAACGGCATCGTCCAGGCGTTGCACATCCTGGGTGACGAGGCCAACAAGCCGCTCGTCGTACGCCTCGACGGCAACAACGTCGAGGAGGGCCGACGGATCCTCGACGACGCGAACCACCCGCTCGTCACGCTGGTGGACACCATGGACGGCGCGGCCGACCGCGCCGCCGAGCTGGCGAACAAGTGAGGGCCTGAGCATGTCCATCTTCCTGAACGAGAGCTCGAAGGTCGTCGTGCAGGGCATGACCGGCTCGGAGGGCCAGAAGCACACCCGGCGGATGATCGCCTCCGGCACGAACATCGTCGGCGGGGTGAACCCCAAGAAGGCCGGCCAGAGCATCGACTTCGACGGCACGTCGGTGCCGGTGTTCGGGTCGGTGCAGGACGCCATGGACGAGACCGGAGCCGACGTGTCGGTCGTCTTCGTCCCGCCGGCCGGCACCCGGAGCGCGGTCATCGAGGCCGTCGACGCCGCGATGCCGCTGGTCGTGGTGATCACCGAGGGCGTGCCGGTCCACGACACCGCGGACTTCTTCTCCTACGCGCAGGCCAGGGGCACCACGCGGATCATCGGGCCGAACTGTCCCGGGCTGATCAGCCCGGGCCGGTCCAACGCCGGCATCATCCCGGCCGACATCACGAAGGGCGGCCGGGTCGGGCTGGTCTCGAAGTCCGGCACGCTGACCTACCAGATGATGTACGAGCTGCGGGACTTCGGCTTCTCCTCCGCGGTCGGCATCGGCGGCGACCCGATCATCGGTACGACGCACATCGACTGCCTGCAGGCGTTCCAGGACGACCCGGAGACCGACGCCATCGTGATGATCGGCGAGATCGGCGGCGACGCCGAGGAGCGGGCGGCGGCCTACATCAAGGAGAACGTCACCAAGCCGGTCGTCGGGTACGTCGCCGGGTTCACCGCGCCGGAGGGCAAGACCATGGGCCACGCCGGCGCGATCGTGTCCGGCTCGACCGGCACGGCGCAGGCCAAGGAGGAGGCCCTGGAGGCGGTCGGCGTGAAGGTCGGCAAGACGCCGTCGGAGACCGCCCAGCTGATGCGGGAGATCATCGAGAACGCCGGCTGAGGCCCGCCGACCCGGCGCATCCGCACGCTTCAGACCCGCCGACCCGGCGCGTCCGCACGTCTCGAACCCGCCGAGCTCAGTGGCTGTGACGTCCGCGGGTGGAGGTGAGCGCGGGCCGGATCCACGAGTCGGCGACCAGGCCGGTCACCGTGGAGTAGACCGCCTTGTGCACGACGTCGACCACCTGCTCGCGCGCCGGCCAGGTGCTCGGCGGAGCACCCCGCCCCGACGCGTTCTCCATGGTCTGGTCGAAGGCGAGCCGGACCACGGTGTGCGTCAGTGTGGCGCGCGGTCCGCGGATCCCGGTGACCGCCCACAGCCCTCGCAGCGCGCCCACGACGGCACCGGTCCCCCAGTGCATGGCGTGGTTCGCCAGCGTCGGCCGGTCCGACTCCGCGGGGGCGCGACCCATCATCGTGCCCAGCGTCCGCCCGGGGACGTAGGAGTCGGGGCGATGGGTGAACCGCTGCTCGAGCTGCTCGCCGAGCGTCATCGCCGCAACCCCGGCGAGGCCCGCCACCGCTCCGCGTGCCGCGGCGCCGGCGAGGTCGCGACCCCTCGTGGACGACATGTCCTCACCACCTCTCTCCGGGTGGCGACGTGCCCACGGACCGCATCGAGGATGCGCTCAGGTGACCAGGTTGCGGACCGCGTACTCAACGCGCCGGTGCTCGCCGAGCTCCATGACGGCGACCAGGTGCTCCACCGCGTCGTACACGTCGGCGTGGGTGACGTACATCGGCGCGAAGCCGAAGCGGGCCACGTTCGGGCTCCGGAAGTCGCCGACAACTCCGCGCTCGATCAGAGCCTGCACGACGCCGTACGCCTCGCTGTGCCGCAGCGAGACCTGGCTCCCGCGCCGGGCGTGCTCGCGGGGCGTGATCACCTCGAAGGTCGAGCCCAGCCGCGCGTCGACCAGGTCGATGAAGTAGTCGGTCAGCGACAGGGAGGCGGCACGGAGGGCATCGACGTCGACTCCCTCGAAGACCTCGAGCGCGGCCTCGAGCGCGGACAGCGCCAGCACTTGCGGCGTGCCGGAGGCCATCCGCGCGATGCCCTCCGCGGGCCGGAACTCGCGGTCCATGTCGAAGGGGCTGGCGTGCCCGAACCACCCGGGGATCGGCTGGTCCCAGTCGGCCTGGTGGCGAGGGTGGACCCACGAGAACGCGGGAGAGCCGGGGCCACCGTTCAGGTACTTGTAGGTGCATCCCACCGCGACGTCGGCGTCGGCGGCGGTCAGGTCCACGGGTACGGCGCCCGTCGAGTGGCACAGGTCCCACTGTGCGAGCGCTCCGGCGTCGTGAGCGGCCCTGGTCAGCGCCGGCAGGTCGTACATCGCCCCACTTCGGAAGTCGACGTGGGTCACGGCGAGCAGAGCGACGTCGTCGTCGAGCGCCGCCGCCGGGTCGGCCGGATCGCACCAGCGGATCTCGAGGTCGAACGCGCGGGCCACGCCGGCGGCGACGTACCCGTCGGTGGGGAAGGTCGTCGGCTCCATCACGACGACCCGCCGGCCGGGACGCAGCCGGGTCGCGGCGACCAGGGTCTTGAAGAGGGTGACACTCGTCGAGTCGCCCACGTGCACGTCGTGCGGCCGGGCCCCGATCAGGGGCGCGATCCGCGCGCCGACCCGTCGGCTGAGCCCGACCCAGTCGGCGGTGTTCCACGACGCGATCAGGCCGGTGCCCCACTCGTCGCGGAGCACGCGGCTCATACGGTCGGGCACGCTGCGAGGCAGCGCCCCCAGCGAGTTCCCGTCGAGGTAGACGACTCCGTCCGGCAGGTCGAAGAGGCCTCGCCGCTGAAGCGGGTCGGCGGCGTCGCGCGCGTAGGCCTGCTCGCGGGTCATCGGGGCGGTCCTCACCCGGCGACCCTACGGCCCTCGGCGCGCCCGCGGGCCCGGACCCGCGAGTCCATGGGGTGCCGGTCGGCGTGCCCATCGGCGTGGGAGCCCCGGAGCGGCGGCCCCGGCGGCGAGAATGCGGTGGCGATGACTGACCTCCTGGACCGCCCCAGAACCCGCAACCCGCAAGGCGACTCCTCGCGGGAGGGTGCCCTCCGATCACCAGCGGTCACGGCGGCCGCGGCCGGACTCGCCTCCGCGGCGGTGGTCCTCGCCGCCGCCATGGCCGTCGGGCTGGTGGCCTGGTACGCCTCGGACGCGGGCGCCCACGGCGACACCAGGGACGCGATCCGGGTCGGCGCGGACGCGTGGCTACTCGCTCTCGGCTCGCATCTCCACCTCGCGACCGGCGCGGTGACGGCCACCGTCACGGCGGTCCCGCTGGGGCTGACCCTGCTGTGCGTGTATGCGGCCCACCGATTCGGTCGCTGGTCGGCGCGGACCTCGCCGGCGGAGGATGCCCGGACCGTGGCGCTGAGCGTGCTGGTGATGTCAGCGGTCTACGGCTCGGTCGCCCTCGGCTGCGCGGTGCTGGCCTCGACCGCCGAGGCGGACCCGGGGCTGCTGCGGTCGTTCGCCGGCGGGTTCCTGGTCGCCCTCGCCGGGGGCGGCACCGGACTGCTGCGCGGCAGCGGGAAGATCGCGGAGTGGCGTGCCCGGGTGCCGGAAGGCCTGCGGGCGATCGCGCTCGGGGCCGCCGGGGGAGCGCTGCTCCTGGTGGCGGCCGCATCGGTGCTCGTTGCCGTCGCGCTCCTCATGGACCTCGGGACGGCCGCGAACGTGCTGTCCCGGTTGCACGCCGGCGCCTCCGGGGGCCTGCTCTACACCGCCCTGGTGGCCGCGGTCACCCCGAACGCCGTACTGCTGGGGGCGTCGTACCTGCTCGGCCCAGGCTTCGCGGTCGGCGCCGGGACGTTGGTCTCACCGGGGTTGGTCACCCTCGGCCCGATCCCGGCGTTCCCGCTGCTCGCCGCTCTTCCCGGCCCCGGCACGCCGCCGGCCTGGCTGGCGGGGCTGGTCGCTGCGCCGGTGCTCGCCTCCGTGCTGGGCGTCGGCCTGATGATGCGGCGCTTCCCGGTCCTGGGCTACGCCACCGGCGCGCTGCGGGGTGCCGGCGCCGGCGTGGCGGGCGGCCTGCTGGTGAGCGTGCTGGTCGCGCTGGCCGGCGGGGCGGTCGGCCCCGGCCGCATGACCGAGGTCGGCGCGGACCTTCTCGACACGGTCCTGTCGGCGACTGTCGCCATGGGCTTCGGCGGACTCGTCGCCGGGGTGGCCGCCACCTGGTGGGCCCACCGCCGCTGAGCGGGCGCCCTCGGTAACCTGTCCGGCGTGCCGCCCACCCCGCCGTTCTCCCCGGCACGTCTCCTGGTCCTGGTCTCCGGTGCCGGGACCAACCTGCAGGCACTCCTGGACGCCTGCGCCGACCCGGGGTATGGCGCGGAGGTGGTCGCCGTCGGGGCGGACCGCGACGAGATCGAGGGGCTCCGCCGGGCCGAACGCCGCGGGGTGCCGACCTTCGTCCACCGGGTCAAGGACCACCCCAGCCGCGCTCACTGGGACGCGACGCTGACAGCATCCTGCGCGGAGCAACGTCCGGACCTGATCGTGCTCGCCGGCTTCATGAAGCTCACCGGCCCCGAGTTCCTCGGCCGGTTCGGCGGCCGGTGCGTCAACACGCACCCCGCGCTCTCACCGTCCTTCCCCGGGATGCACGCGCCGGCCGACGCGCTGGAGTACGGCGTGAAGGTCACCGGCGCCACGCTGTTCGTCGTCGACGAGGGTGTGGACACCGGGCCGATCGTCGCCCAGGTGCCCGTGCCGGTCGAGGACGACGACGACGTCGAGACGCTGCACGAGCGCATCAAGGTCGCCGAGCGGGCCATGCTCGTCGAGACCGTGGGCCGGATGGCCCGAGAAGGGTTCACCATCACCGACAGGAAGGTCCGGTTCGGCCGTGACTGAGCAGAGCACCGTGGGTCCAGCCGTCGCC
>JAWWPF010000080.1:0-2932 GCA_033850795.1 Nocardioidaceae bacterium
CTGCTCGGGCTGGTCCTCGCGCTCGTGGCCACCGGCCTCGGGGGCTCGCCGGCGAGTGCCGTCACCCGGCACGAGTGCCGGGTGCAGTGGTCCGACCTCACCTCGCTGCACGGCGAGGACGGCAACCCGGATGGACCGGTGCCGGAGCTCACCGCCCGGTGGGACACGGCCTACGACGGAGCGGCCGCGTTCGCCGAGAGCGCCACCGCCTCCGAGTGCGGTCCGCTCATCGACGGCTACGCCCTGGAGTGGGACCAGCTCGAGCTGTTCATGTACGGCCTCTCCCCCTTCGACCCCCTGGGCCGGCTGGCCATCGCCGAGGGCGACCGGCTGCACGCTCTCCACTTCCAGCACATCCGTCATCTGTCGCGGCCCTTGGAGCGGGCGTTCGACCGGGCGCGGAAGCAGGCGCCCCTGGCGGCGGCAGACCTCGCGCCCACGATGACAGGCGCGCCGGGAATCGACGTCACCGACCGGCCCGCCGTGCGCGCGTTCCTGGCCCAGCTGGGGGGCGTGGCCCGCCGGAGCCGGCACGAGGCCAAGCTCGACCGGGCTCTGCGCCTGATCACCGATGCCGAGCTCGACGAGGAGTAGGCCGTGCACTGGACGGCGGAGCACGAGACGGTGTGGCCGCCCGACGCGGCGTGGCAGCGCGCCTGGCAGTCGGGCGTGCGCGACCTCCTGGCGACCACGGTGGACGCGAGCGGCCTCGTCTCGCCGATCGATCCCAGCAGCTCGTCCCACCCCGACCTGCACCTGGTGTCGGGGACCCACCTGCAGCCCGGCGCCGAGTACAGGCTGGCGCCGCACGTCACGACCGGGGTGCTCCGCGCCTGGGTGGGGGCCGCCCGAGCCGCCGGCGTCGAGTGGGCGCCGCACGACGAGCCCGGGCGGGCCCACCTGGAGGTACGGACGCTCGACCTGCTGTCCGGGGTGCGCGTCGAGTCCGGGTTGGACCGGCTGTCCGGCCACCTGCGCTTCGAGGTCGACCCTGAACACCTGCTCGACGTCGAGGTCCAGGTGCCCTGGCTCAAGATCGAGGTCCGCGCCCGCGTGGCCGGCGGCCGGCTGCGGGCCGACGTGGACGTCCGCGGGCTCGGGATCTGGTGGCCGACCCTGGAGCCCCTCTTCCTCGCGGGGTCGTCCAAGATCCAGCGGGGCCTCGACGAGACCGTGCACGACCTCGCCGAGGGGCTGACCTCGCTGCCCACCGCCGACACCTCCGCACGTGCCTTCCTCCCGCCGCGCCGGCCGTCCGCGGCCGAGCGCGAGGCGACCGCGCGGGCCGGGATCGAGGCCGGCATGGCCGAGATCGGCCGCCGGCAGCACGCCGCCGACGAGGTCGTGCGGCTGCTGCCGTCGTGGCGGCGTACGCCCAGCGCTTGGCAGAGTGCGCTTGACGACCAGCCCGCGGCGAGCTGGCCGCCCGGAGACGCGCTGGGGAGCAACACCTGGCCCGGCGTCGAGGGGATCGTGACCTACTTCGTGCTGCAGCACCCGCGCTGGCTCCGCGGCCCGTCGATCGACGCCGAGGTGGACAGGGTCGGCGCGGCCCAGCTCACGCGCTGGCGGGACGTGGACGAGATCGTGTCCGGGTCGATGGACGGCGCCGGTGCGCCGGCGGGACCCGCGCCCTGGCTGACCGACGCAGCGACCGACCTGGCGTGGCTGGCCACTCCCTGGAGCACGATGCGCCACCTGATGGGGACCGACACGGAGGACGAGGCCAAGGTGCGCACCGAGGCACTCGCCGCAGGGCAGGTCAGCTGACGGTGACCGTCGCCTCGGCGCCGTCGACCGACTCCATGCCCTCGGCGATGCGCATGGCCTCCTCGATCAGCGTCTCCACGATCTGCGACTCGGGCACGGTCTTGATCACCTCGCCCCTGACGAAGATCTGGCCCTTGCCGTTGCCGGAGGCGACGCCGAGGTCCGCCTCGCGGGCCTCGCCGGGACCGTTGACGACGCAGCCCATCACGGCGACCCGGAGCGGGACCTCCATGCCCTCGAGGCCGGCCGTCACCTGCTCGGCGAGCGTGTAGACGTCGACCTGGGCCCGGCCGCAGGACGGGCAGGACACGATCTCGAGCTTGCGCGGGCGCAGGTTGAGCGACTGCAGGATCTGGATGCCGACCTTGACCTCCTCGACCGGCGGCGCGGAGAGCGAGACCCGGATCGTGTCGCCGATGCCCTGCGAGAGCAGCGCGCCGAACGCCGTCGCCGACTTGATCGTGCCCTGGAACGCGGGGCCGGCCTCGGTCACGCCGAGGTGCAACGGCCAGTCGCCGGCCTCGGCGAGCAGCTCGTAGGCACGCACCATCACGACGGGGTCGTTGTGCTTGACCGAGATCTTGAAGTCGTGGAAGTCGTGCTCCTCGAAGAGGCTGGCCTCCCACACCGCGCTCTCGACGAGCGCCTCGGGGGTGGCCTTCCCGTACTTCTCCATCACCCGCTTGTCGAGGCTGCCCGCGTTGACCCCGATCCGGATCGAGGTGCCGTGGTCCTTGGCAGCCTGGGCGATCTCCTTGATCTGGTCGTCGAACTTGCGGATGTTGCCGGGGTTGACCCGGACCGCGGCACACCCGGCCTCGATCGCTGCGAAGACGTACTTCGGCTGGAAGTGGATGTCGGCGATCACAGGGATCTGGCTGTGCTGGGCGATCTCGGGCAGCGCGTCGGCGTCGTCCTGGCTCGGGCAGGCCACTCGGACGATGTCGCAACCGGCGGCGGTGAGCTCCGCGATCTGCTGGAGGGTGGTGTTGACGTCGGAGGTCAGCGTGGTGCACATCGACTGCACCGAGATCGGCGAGTCACTGCCGACGCCGACCTTGCCGACCTTGATCTGGCGGGTCGGGCGGCGTGGCGCGAGCACGGGCGGGGGTGCCTCGGGCATCCCCAGGCTGACGGCGGTCATGTGTCCAGAGTAGGTCTG
>JAWWPF010000081.1:0-6087 GCA_033850795.1 Nocardioidaceae bacterium
CGAGGTCCTCGTCCACGATGCGGCCGTCGACGAGGAACAGGACCCGGTCGGCGTACGACGCGGCGACCGGATCGTGGGTGACCATCACGATGCTCTGCCCGAACTCGTCGACGGAGCGACGCAGGAACGCGAGGATGTCCGCGCTCGCCCGGGAGTCCAGGTTGCCTGTCGGCTCGTCAGCGAACACGATCGCCGGCCGGCTCACCAAGGCCCGAGCGCACGCGACCCGCTGCTGCTGACCGCCCGAAAGCTCGCTGGGCCGATGCGACAGGCGGTCGCGGATTCCCAGCGTGTCCACGACGGTGTCGAACCAGGCCAGGTCCAGCTTTGCGCCGGCGATGTCAACAGGAAGGGTGATGTTCTCCCGTGCCGTCAACGTCGGCACCAAGTTGTAGGCCTGAAACACGAAACCGAGCCGATCACGGCGCAACGTCGTCAGTGCCTTGTCCTTGAGCCCCGCGACCTCCACCCCGTCGATGACCACCTGCCCCGACGTGGGCGCGTCGAGGGCCGCCATGCAGTGCATCAACGTCGACTTACCCGAGCCCGAGGGCCCCATGATCGCGGTGAGCCGACCCCGACCGAACTCCACCGTCACGTCATCGAGGGCGACGACGGAAGCATCACCTGCACCGTAGACCTTGCTCAAGCTCACGGCCCGAGCGACCACGTCGCCGTCCGGGAGACTCGACAGCTCTTCGAGCCTGCGTGCGTGAACAGTGGTCATGGGGGCGCTCCTGGACGGGCCAGGAGGAAGGTAGCCCATGCGTCTGGTGATCAGTGCGCCGCCAGGAAGTTCTGCGGCCCACGCTCCTGCCACCAACGCTAGAGCCACGACCGACCGCCCAGTAGGGACCAAGGGCCCGCCGGGAGAGACAAGTGCATGCCCGAGCCGTGCCTGGGATTCCGAACCGGGCCTCAAGCACCGTCGATTAGATCCCTGGTCGCCAACGGTGCGACCCTCGTTGGGTGGAGCTGCTCATCCTGCCACTGGCCGTTGCTCTCGTGGTGGTCTCCGTCGTCTGACTTTCCACTCCTCCGTCGACCCGGCGGTCGTTGACTGCACCCCGGCGATCCCCCAGTCGAGGGCGCAGGTGCTTCTACCTTCCGGCTCGATAGTCGCTGTTCCCGCGGGCTTCCGACGGCATCCTTCTTCGCCACGCATCGGGCATACATGGTCACGGTATGGGAGCTCCGCCTGTCGGCACACTCGACGGCACAAGCCCGACCCACGGCCTGCGCTTTCACTTCGGGTTTTGTGACTGATCCGTGGGTCCTTCCGCCGGGAGGAATGGGCAGTGACCGCCGAGGTCAAGCATCGCAGGGCGCGAGTGCCTCGGCGGAGCGGAAGCCAACTGCGCCGCGGTGACCAGCCGTATCATGGTGTTCATCGACATCATGGTGTTCATCGACTCGATGCGTGAACGAGTGAGATCCTGCACGATGGCGATGAGGATCGCTGCCCTGTGTTCGAGGCTCCGGCATCGACACGTCGATGAAGGCGGGATCCGTCACTGGCGGCCCATTGCGCACCGACTGGTGGTCACGCACCCTGACTCAGCGCCGTGATGAGCTCCACGTACGACTCCAGCTCGAGGTCGCCCAGGAACTCTTGGAGCACGCGCTCATGCGCCGCAGCGCCCAACCGCGCACCGAGGACTTCGTCCTGCAGCAGACGACCCAACGCACGACCGAGCGCCGGAAGGTCCCGCGGATCCTGGAGCAGCACGCCGTGCCGACCGTCGACGATCTGGTCGCGTATCCCGCCAACGGCGGACGCGAGGACTGGACGGCCCTTCCACATCGCCTCGGTCACCGTGAGCCCGAAGCCCTCGACCAAGCTCTTCTGCACCACGACGGACGCCCGTCGTTGGAGCGCGTTGACAAGATGCGCATTCTCGTCCACGTCGTCCATCGGCAGACAGACCAGGTGCACGCGTCGACGCTCCGTCGCATCGAGTCCGTGCCAGAGTTGACGGCACTCGGCCAGCACCGTCGCGCCTTCTGGGTCGTCGGACACCCCGGAGGCCTCCGGGCCCGCGAGCACCAGGTGCACGTCGTCGGGAAGCTTGGCTAGCGACTCGGCGAAGCCGGTGAGGACACCGGCCATGTCCTTCAGTCGGTCCCACCGACTGACCTGCACCACGAGCCGGGCGCCGGCAGGTGAGGCAGCGCCGTCGAGGGGGAGATCCGCGTGCCGCCGTACGCGGCCGGTCGCGCCGTCCCCCCGCGCGAAGATCAGCGCGTCCGGGTCAACGTCTCCTGCGATCAGACCCGCCTGCGCGAGAGCGGCCCCGACCTGGGCGTCACTCAAGGGACAGTTCTTGGGACTAAACGGGTCGATCGAGGGAGTGATGATGCGGAGCTTGCCGGGCGGGATCCAGTCGGGGGCGTAGGCGCTGCGCGAGAATACGAAGGCGTCGGCGTTCTCCAGCAGCGGGCGCAGGAAGGCCCAACCGCGGTCCGTCAGGTCGTTCGCCGTGTCGCGCCCGATGTGGCATCTCCAGATGACGAGCGCACCGGCGGCGCGAAGCCCGTCCACCAGGCCGGCGGTCTGCGGGTCGTGGAGCACCACGACGTCGTGGGCTCGCACCCGGCGTGCCAAGTGAGTCAGGTTCGTGGCCGACACCCGGGCGACGACCTCACGCTCGGCGGCGCTGAGCGGCCCCCCGTCACCGGCCTCGCCGTGCAGCATGTTGTGGATTCGCTTGGTCAACACGAAGAATTCTGGGGGCGCGGCAAGGACGGACCAGCGAGTGTCGACACCGACGCCACGGACGTACGCAAGCAGGGTGTGGAGCATCTCCGCGACCCCACCACCCTGCGCGGTCGCGTTGACGTTCCACACGACACGGCCCTCGAACAGGCGGCGCGCTGCGGCGGCGGTCTCCTCGAGATGTTCGCGACGTTCGCTTGTGAACAGTGCGGTGAGCCGCTCCATGGACATTGGCTCGATCTCTACATCTCGCATGTCGCCGGAGGATACCGCTGTGGGCTCCACAGATGCTGTGTTCACGGACTCATTCTCCCTTTCGTGGGCGTGGGCCGTCAGTGCGTGACGCGGGCTTGCGGAGTCTCTCGGACCACAGCACCGCGCTCGCCCTTGCTGTCCAGACCTACCACAGCTCAAGATCCGAAGAACCCGTCTCGAAGACACACTGGAGCAGCGGGGCCTCAGCGATCAGCGCCTCGGCGCGCACCTCGATCCCGAGCTGCCCGCCGGCGATGCCGGCGACCTCGAGCGAGTCGTGACCCACTGTAAGACCGCCTGGCACGCGGCGCGCCCTCACGTCCGCGGACTCGTGGGCCGTTATCCGATCGCTTCTTGCACCGACGACAATGCGACCAGGTCGGTCCGGGCATCCATAACAACCAAGCAGCGCGGCGTTCGGCTTCGCCCGCGCCGGTCTCTTCCGCGAGAGCTCCGTGGCTGGGACGGTCACCACCCGACGGGACCGAAACCGGTCACCAGGTGGTCGATCATCAGGTCCTCGGTGAGTGGCGAGGTATTGGGGAGAACGTAACCCCGGCAACGATGCCGTCGAACACCGGCTCGAGGTCAGACAGTGTCGGGCGATCGAATGGCGTGCCCTGTTGCGGCTCGGAGCCAAGGCCGGGGACCGCCTAGGCATGGAAACCCTCAGCGAAAGCCGCGCCAAAGGCATCCCGGCGGAGATCACCGCGCTCTGTCCACCTCGGCTGTGGACCCGCACATGAGACATCAGGCACCGGGCATCGACGATCCGACAAGACGGCTCAGCTCGGCGAGGCGGCAGGTGTAGCCCCACTCGTTGTCATACCAACCGAAGATTTTGACGAAGCGACCTGAGGCCTGCATCAGTCCGGAGTCGAAGACGCAGGACGCACTGTTCCCGATGACGTCGGAGGATACGAAGCTCTCGTCTTCGTAGCGGAGCAGACCTGCAAGCGGGCCGGACTGGGCAGCTGCTGCGAACGCCGCGTTGATCTCCTCGACGGTGGTCTCACGTGCGAGGATCACGCCGAGGTCCACGAGCGACCCGTCGACCACGGGGACGCGCAGTGCCACACCGTCGAGCCGTCCGGCGAGCTCGGGAAGGACCTCGCCCACGGCCTTCGCGGCACCGGTGGTCGTCGGGATGATGTTGACCGCGGCAGAACGCGCTCGCCGCGCATCCTTGTGTGGACCGTCGAGTAGGTTCTGGTCGCCGGTGTAGGCGTGCACCGTAGTCATGAACCCTTGCTCGAACCCGAAAGCGTCATGGAGGACCTTGACCATTGGAGCAACGCAGTTCGTCGTGCAGGAGGCGTTCGAGACGATGGTGTGGGCAGCGGGGTCGTACGACCCGTCGTTGACGCCCATCACGATGGTGGCGCCCACGCCTTTGCCGGGCGCGGCGATGACGACCCGCGCTGCTCCGGCTCGAAGGTGGCCGGCAGCGGCCTCGCGTGTTCGGAACTTGCCGGTGCACTCGACAACCAGATCGACGTCCTCGCGGGCCCAGAGCAACTGGTCCGGTTCGCGGATGGAGCTCACCGCGATCTTGTGCCCGTCGACCAGGAGGTAGTCGTTGTCCAGCTCGACCTGCCCGTCGTGCCGGCCGAACGTGCTGTCCCTGCGCAGCAGGTTTCTCAGCGTGGAGGCCTCCGCGCGTCGTTCACGGCGATGACCTCCAGGTCGTCGGTCTCCGCTGCTCGGCGGAGGAAGGAACGCCCAACCCGGCCCATTCCGTTGATGCCGACCCGGATGCTCATGTGATGCCTCTCGTCGCTGACCTGACTGCTTTCGGGTCTGGCCTCCACCTTCATCCCGGACAGGAGGGCCTCCCAGGGCCAAAGGTCACGAGAGCCATGGGTAGTCCGGGTCGGGCCGGAGCACCTCGTGCCCGCGCTGTGGGGCTGCGTCGTCGCTGCTCACAGGGTCGAACGCCACAATCTCGCCGGGCAGTACGCTTCGGTAGGACGCGCAGTACTGCCCGAGCTTGCCGCTGGCCGCAGGACCTTCGACCCCACAAGTGAATCCAACCGGCCCTGCCTTGCTGGAGAGTCGGGGCGACATCGTGAACCCCATGAAGAGGATCAGTCGCAGCGTCGATAGCAAGACACTCGCGCACGCCCACTGCCGCTACTGCGAACAGGAGATCGTCCAGGCACCCGACATCGGTTGGCTCGATCCCACGCCGGGGGCCTCCTACGACCTATGTCCCGGCAGCTCGTACGGCGACCACGAGCCGAGCGACGCACGCGGCGACCTGAAGCGCCCCAGGTTTGATGCCGCTCCTGTTTGAGTCCAGGAGGATGAGCACCATGCCGAGGAAGATCGATGATGAGCTGAAGGCCCGCGCTGTGCGGCTGGTCACTGACCACCTCAGTGAGTAGCCGTCGGTGACGGCTGCGGCCGCGGCGGTGGCCAAGCAGCTCGGGGTGGGCAAGGAATTGGTGCGTCGCGGGGTGGTCAGGCCTAGGTCGACGGCGGCCAACGACAGGGAGCGACCAGCCAGGATCTGGCCGAGATCAGGGCGCTGAAGGCCAAGGCCCGGCGGCTTGAGTAGGACAACGCGATCTTGAAGTCCGCGACGGTCTTCTTCGTCGGGGAGCTCGACCCCCGCAACCGCTGATCATGGGGTTCATCGACACCATGAAAGCCGAGGGCCACGCGGTCGAGTCGATCTGTCGGGTGCTGCGCCAGCAGGGCCGCCAGATCGCCGCGCGGACCTACCGCAGTTGGAAGCAGACCACCAGCGACGGCCGGCCGCGAGTCCTCGAATGAGGCCCGCTCTCACCGACGTCGATCTACACGCAGCCCGGACAGCCACCGTCTCCGTTCACGTCAGCGTCGAATTGAGTGAGAATTCTTTCCATGAGCGTTGGTCGACTTCCCCTCCTGACTGCGTACCTGCTGACCGCTGCGACTGCCGCGACGATGACCACGGTGTCGGCCGTCGGTGTCTTCGCTCCTGACTCGCTGTATAGGGACTGAGCGCGGCGATCTCGGGATGCTGGCTGCGGATGTCCCGGCAGACGTCGATGCCGGACCCGTCAGGCAGCCGGCCGTCCAGCACAGCGACGTCCGGGCGCAGCGCGGGGATCCTGCGGGCCGCCTCCTGC
>JAWWPF010000085.1:0-8260 GCA_033850795.1 Nocardioidaceae bacterium
ATCGTGTTCGTCCTGCTGCAGCTGCTGCCCGGTGGAGCGGCGCGCGCGGTCCTCGGGCCGCGCGCCACCGCCGGCCAGCTGGCGGCGTTCGACCGGGCGAACGGCCTCGACAAGCCGCTGCTGCAGCAGTTCCTCATCTGGCTCGACCACCTGGTGCACGGTGACCTGGGGTACAGCTACCGGCTGAACCAGAGCGTGGCCTCGCTGATCACCGAGAAGCTCCCCAAGACGATCCTGCTCAACCTCCTGGCGCTGGTGATCGCGGTGGCGATCGCGGTCCCGCTCGGCGTCGCCCAGGCCGTCCGCCGCAACGGCTTCTTCGACTACGTCGTCACCTTCCTCGGCTTCGTCTTCTACTCCACGCCGATCTTCTTCCTCAGCCTGATGCTGGTGCTGTGGTTCTCCCTGGACCTGGGCTGGTTCCCGGCCGAGGCCCCACAGGCCTCGACGGTCGCCGGCATCCTCGCCGAGCCGAGGGCGCTCGTGCTCCCCGTGGCCTCCCTGGTCCTGCTCGACATCGCACTCTTCAGCCGGTACATGCGCTCGGCGACCCTGGACAACGTGGTGCAGGACTACGTCCGGACGGCGTTCGCGAAGGGGGCGGGTCAGGGCCGAGTACTGTATCGGCACGTGCTCCGCAACTCGTTGATCCCGATGGTGACGATCTTGGGCCTCTCCCTGCCGGTGCTGCTGGCCGGGTCGCTGGTCACCGAGCAGGTCTTCAACTACCCCGGGATGGGGTTGCTCTTCTACCAGGAGGCAGTCACGAGCGACTACCCGGTCCTCCTCGGCATCACCCTGGTGGTCGGCGTGGCCACCGTGGTGGGGAACCTTCTGGCGGACATCGGCTACGCCCTGCTGGACCCGAGAGTGAGGTACTCGTGAGCATCCGTCCCTACTCCGACGACGGCACGATCCCGGACACCGGGCTCGGGCCCGTCGAGGCCCCGGAGGGTGGTGAGGTCCAAGGGGAGGGACGCAGCTCCTTCCGGCGCGGCCTCGAGGTCTTCGCGGAGAACCGGCTCGCGGTGATCGGCATCGGGATCGTCGTGCTGTTCCTGCTCTTCTGCTTCGTCGGCCCCCTGCTCTACCACACCGACCAGACCACCACGAACCTCGCCGTGTCCAACGAGCCCCCGAGCAGCCAGCACTGGCTCGGCACCGACCCCACCGGGTACGACGAGCTGGGCCGGCTGATGTACGGCGGCCAGGCGTCGCTCGAGGTCGGGATCGCCGCGGCCGTGCTCGCGACCGTCTTCGGCACGCTGTACGGCGCCGTGTCCGGCTACGTCGGCGGAGCGGTCGACGCGTTCCTGATGCGGATCGTCGACGGTGTGCTCGCCGTACCAGCGCTGTTCCTGCTGCTGGTCCTCTCGACGATCTACTCCCCGGGCACCGGGGTGATGATCCTGCTGATCGCTGCGCTGTCCTGGCTCGGGGCGGCCCGGCTGATCCGCGGGGAGGCGCTGTCCCTGCGGGTCCGTGAGTACGTCCAGGCCGCTCGGCTGATGGGCGGCTCGAACACCCGCGCGATCGTGAGGCACATCGCCCCGAACGCGATCGGCACCGTGGTGGTCTTCGCGAGCTTCACGGTCGCGGACTCCATCATCACGCTGTCGTTCCTGGGGTACCTCGGCCTCGGGATCCAGCCGCCGCACACCGACTGGGGCGGCATGCTGTCGACCGCCACCAACTACATCAACAGCGGCTACTGGTGGCTGCTGTACCCGCCGGGCATCGCGATCATCCTGGTGGCCATCGCCTTCAACTTCATGGGCGACGCGCTCCGCGACTCCTTCGAGGTCAGGCTGCAGAGGCGGTGACCGCGTCGTGACCGAGCCCTGGTCGCAGGGACTCAGCCTCGCGTCGAGCGCCGTGCCACCGCTGCTCGAGATCAAGGGACTGCGCACCGACATCGCGCTCAAGCGGTCGACGGTGCACGCCGTGGACGGCGTCGACCTCAAGGTGAACGCCGGAGAGATGCTCGGCATCGTCGGGGAGTCCGGCTGCGGGAAGACGATGACCGCGCTGTCGGTGATCCGGCTGCTGCCTCCGGGGGGCCGGGTCGTCGGCGGCTCCGTCACGCTGGACGGCGTGGACATCCTCGGGCTCGACGACGCCGGGCTGCGCCAGGTCCGTGGTGAGAGCGTCGGCATGATCTTCCAGGACCCGCTGACCTCCCTGAACCCCAGCATGACGATCGGGAAGCAGATCGCCGAGGCAGTGGTCCTGCACCGCAACGTCAGCCGCGCCGCAGCCCGGCGGCGAGCCGCGGAGGTCCTGGACCTGGTCGGCATCGCCCAGGCGGCCCGGCGGCTCGACGACTACCCGCACCAGTTCTCCGGAGGCATGCGGCAGCGGGTGATGATCGCCATCGCGCTGGCCTGCGACCCCAAGCTGCTGATCGCCGACGAGCCGACCACCGCGCTCGACGTCACGATCCAGGCCCAGATCCTGGAGCTGATCGACCGGCTGCGTCGCGAGCTCGGAATGGCCGTCATGCTGGTGACCCACGACCTCGGGGTGATCGCCGGCCGAGCGGACCGGGTCGCGGTGATGTACGCCGGCCGCGTGGTCGAGCAGACCGATGCCATGCAGCTGTTCGACGCGCCGCGACACCGCTACACCGAGGCACTGTTCAGCGCCCTGCCCGAGAAGGCCGCAGAGTCCCGGGACCCGCTCTACACGATCCCGGGACTGCCGCCGGACCTGACCCAGCCGCCCACCGGCTGCCGGTTCGCGCCCCGCTGCCGGTTCGCGCAGGACGACTGCCTGCGCTACGACCCGCCGCTCATCCGGGAGCCCGGAGGGCACGAGCACGCCTGCCTGCACCCGGTCGATCCGCTGCACCGGCTGCCGACCCCGACCCGGGTGGAGGCCGTCTCGGGCCGTCCGCGGGACCGGAAGGTGCTGCTCTCGGTCGAGCACCTCGTCAAGGAGTTCCCGCTGCGCAGCCATCTCTTCGGCCGTGCGTCGGGCTCGGTCTCGGCCGTGGCCGACGTGAGCTTCGAGGTGCACCAGGGCGAGACCCTCGGTCTCGTCGGGGAGTCCGGCTGCGGGAAGACGACGACGGGCCGGCTCGTGGTGGGCCTCGACAAGCCGACGTCTGGACTGGTCAGGGTCGACGGCCAGGATCTCGGCGAGGTCTCTGGCAGCGGCCTGCGCAGGATCCGGCGCGACATCTCGTTCATGTTCCAGGACTCCTTCGCCTCGCTGAACCCGCGGATGAAGGTCGGTTCCATCCTCCGCGAGCCGCTGGTGATCCAGCGGGTCGGAACCCGCGCCGAGCAGCAGCAGCGGGTCCTCGAGCTCCTCGACGTGGTCGGGCTGCCTCGCACCGCGGTGGAGCGGTTCCCGCACGAGTTCTCGGGCGGGCAGCGCCAGCGGATCGGCATGGCCCGGGCGCTGAGCCTGCGACCGCGGCTGGTCGTCGCGGACGAGCCGGTCTCGGCGCTCGACGTGTCCATCCAGGCCCAGATCCTCAACACGATGCGGGAGCTGCAGACCCGGCTGGACCTGACCTACATCGTGATCTCCCACGACCTCTCCGTGATCCGCTACCTCGCCGACCGGATCGGGGTGATGTACCTCGGCAAGCTCGTCGAGGAGGGGCCCGCGCACGAGGTGTACGCCCATCCCCTGCACCCCTACACCCACGGGCTGATCGCGACGATCCCGGAGGCCGACCCGCACCTCGAGCGCGCCAAGGAGTCGGTCCCCCTGCGCGGGGAGCTGCCGAGCGCCGTGGCGCCGCCCTCCGGCTGCCGGTTCCGCACCCGCTGCCCTTTGGCCCAGGCGGTGTGCGCCGAGCAGGAGCCGCCGCTGGTCGAGCTGGCCCCGGGCGGCCACAAGGTGGCCTGCCACTTCCCCCTCGGCGGTCAGCCCATGGCGGACAGCACGGCGTAGGCCGGCTTGATCTGCTCGTCGATGATCCGCAGCCGCTCGTCGAACGGCACGAATGCGGACTTCATCGCGTTGATCGTGAACCACCGCAGGTCGTCCATGTCGTAGCCGAACGCGTCGACGAGCAGGGCCATCTCCCGGGTCATCGACGTGCCGCTCATCAGCCGGTTGTCGGTGTTCACCGTGACCCGGAACCGCAGCCTGGTCAGCATCCCGATCGGGTGCTCCGCGATCGAGGCGGCGGCGCCGGTCTGGACGTTCGAGGAGGGGCACATCTCCAGCGGGATGCGCTTGTCCCGGACGTACGCCGCCAGCCGCCCGAGGTCGGCCGCTGGGTCTGGGCCGTCGACGGGGCCGTCGAGGGAGACGTCGTCGATGATGCGCACGCCGTGCCCGAGCCGGTCGGCGCCGCACCACTGGATCGCCTGCCAGATCGACGGCAGGCCGAACGCCTCGCCGGCATGGATGGTGAAGTGCGCGTTCTCCCGCTGCAGGTACTCGAACGCGTCGAGGTGCCGGGTGGGCGGGTAGCCGGCCTCGGCTCCGGCGATGTCGAAGCCGACGACCCCCTGGTCCCGATAGGCCACGGTGAGCTCGGCGATCTCGCGGCTGCGCGCCTGGTGCCGCATGGCGGTGAGCAGCTGGCGTACGACGATCGGCCGGCCGTCGCGGAGCGCCTGCTCCTCGCCCTCCGCGAACCCGTCGCGGACGGCCTCGACGACCTGCTCCAGCGACAGCCCGAACCGCAGGTGCTGCTCGGGGGCGTAGCGGACCTCGGCGTAGACCACCCCGTCCGCGGCCAGGTCGAGCACGCACTCCCGCGCGACGCGTCGCAGGCCCTCCGCGCTCTGCATCACCGCTACGGTGTGCTCGAACGTCTCCAGGTAGCGCTCCAGGGAGCCCGAGGCGGCCGCCTCCTCGAACCAGGACCGGAGCCCTTCGGCGTCGTCCGCCGGCAGCTCGTGGCCCACCCGCGCCGCCAGCTCGAGGACCGTCCCCGGACGGAGACCGCCGTCCAGATGGTCGTGGAGCAGGACCTTGGGGGCACGAGCGATCAGCTCACGCGAGGGGGGGCGGCCGGTGCGCTCGGGCATGCGCCCATCCAAGCAGTGCGGACCCGCGGTCTTGACCGCGGGACGTTGTGCTGTGGATTGCCCCACATATGGGGTATTCCAACCGTAGGCTCGATACGTGACACCTGACCTCGAGCTGGACTGGAGCGCGGTGGACGCTGTCCTCTTCGACCTCGACGGCGTGATCACGCCGACCGCGGAGGTGCACCAGCGCGCCTGGGCGGAGATGTTCGGTCCCTTCCTCGCGGCACGTGGCGCGGCGCCGTACACCGACCGCGACTACTTCGCCCACGTCGACGGCAGACCGCGGTACGACGGCGTGGCCGCCGTACTGGCGTCCCGCGACCTCTCGCTCCCGTGGGGCCGGCCCGACGACGATCCGGACGCCGCGACGGTGTGTGGGCTCGGGAACCGGAAGAACCTGCTGTTCAAAGAGGTCCTCGAGCGGGACGGCGTGACCGCGTACCCGGGCTCCGTGGCGCTGCTCGACGCGCTCGCCGAACGAGGCACCCGGACGGCGATCGTGTCGAGCTCCGCCAACGCGCCGGACGTGCTGCGGGCCGCTGGGCTCCTCGACAGGTTCGAGGCCGTCGTGGACGGCACGGTGGCCGGCCGTCAGGACCTGGCCGGCAAGCCCCGCCCGGACACGTACGAGTACGCCGCCGACGTCCTGCGCGTGCCACACCGACGCGCGGTCGTGGTCGAGGACGCCGTCTCGGGGGTGCAGGCCGGTGCGGCCGGCGACTTCGGCATCGTCATCGGCGTGGACCGCGGGGCGGGAGCGCGGTCGCTGCTCGACCATGGTGCCGACGTGGTGGTGGAGGACCTCGTCGAGCTGGTCCGCGGCGCGAGGGCCGCGCGGTGACGGGCGCCGGGCTGCCGCGCACGCCGCTGCGCAGCGAGGACCCGCTGGACCGCCATACCTTTCCCGTGGACCCGTGGCGGCTCGTCGAGAGTGGCTACGACGCGCGTCACCTGGGGCGGAACGAGACCCTCTTCGCGGTTGCGAACGGCTACCTGGGCATGCGCGGCAACGTCGAGGAGGGCCGGGAGAGCTTCGCGCACGGGACCTACGTCAACGGCTTCCACGAGACCTTCGCGATCCAGCACGCCGAAGAGGCCTTCGGCTTCGCGCGGGTCGGCCAGACGATGGTCAACGTGCCGGACGCGAAGCTGATCCGGCTCTACGTCGACGACGAGCCGCTGCTGCTGCCCATCGCCGACCTCGACAGCTACGAACGGACCCTGGACTTCCGCGCCGGGCGGCTGACCCGGTCGCTGGTGTGGCGCACGCCGGCCGGCAAACGGGTGCTCGTCGAGTCCAGCCGGATGGTGTCGATGACCGACCGGCACCTGGC
The DNA here is from genome assembly GCA_033850795.1 of Nocardioidaceae bacterium. GTDB lineage: Bacteria > Actinomycetota > Actinomycetes > Propionibacteriales > Nocardioidaceae > Nocardioides_B. The sequence goes on from JAWWPF010000085.1 coordinate 6,335, forward strand.
CGTGATGACCTTCGAGGTGACCCTGCTCGACGCGGACGCTCCCGTGGCGATCTCCTCGCAGCTTCTCAACCGGCAGGACGGGGAGGACGAGTACCACGTCCGCTCCGCCGCGATGGGCCAGGGCGCCGACCCCCGCAAGACCGCGATCTTCCAGCGCCGGGTCCTCACTCCGCAGTCCATCGGCGACCGGGCGTCCGACAGCGAGCGGATGATCCTCGGGTTCCGGTGCGCGGAGTCCGGCATGACGATCGGCGTCGCGGTCGACCACGAGTTCGAGACGGGCAACGACTTCGAGTGCAACCACCACGTCGACCCCGACGTCGCCAGGATGACCTTCCGGGTCGATGCGCGGGCCGGCGTCCCGATCAGGCTCGTGAAGCACGCCTCGTACCACACCTCGCGCGGCGTGCCCGTGCGTGAGCTGGTCAGCCGCTGCCGCCGTACCCTCGACCGGGCCCGGGCAGACGGGCACGAGCGGCTCGTCGCGGCCCAGAGGTCCTGGTTCGACGGGTTCTGGGAGCGGTCCGACGTCGAGGTCGACGGCCCTCCGGAGGTGCAGCAGGCGGTTCGCTGGAACCTCTTCCAGCTCGCCCAGGCCGGCGGCCGCGCCGAGGGCTGCGGGATACCCGCGAAGGGCGTGACCGGCAGCGGCTACAGCGGCCACTACTTCTGGGACACCGAGGTCTACACGCTGCCGTTCTTCACCTACACCACGCCGAGCTGCTCGCGCTCCGCGCTGCGGTTCCGCTACGGCCTGCTGGCCGCTGCCCGGCTGCGGGCCCAGCAGGTGACCCAGCGCGGCGCCCTGTTCCCCTGGCGGACCATCAACGGCGAGGAGGCCTCGGCCTACTACGCCGCCGGCACCGCGCAGTACCACATCGACGCCGACATCTCCTACGCGCTCAGCCAGTACGTCGCCGCCACCGGCGACCGGGAGTTCCTGCAGCGGGAGGCCGTCGACATCCTCGTGGAGACCGCGCGGATGTGGGCCGACCTCGGGTTCTGGCGGGTCAACGGCGACGGCGTCTTCCACATCCACGGCGTCACGGGTCCGGACGAGTACACCACCGTGGTGAACGACAACCTGTTCACCAACGTGATGGCGCAGGGCAACCTGCGTGACGCGGCGGCGACCGTCCGCTGGCTGCACGAGCACGACCCGGACGGGTACGCCCGGATGGTGGCGCGCCTCGGGCTCGCGGACGGCGAGCCGGACGAGTGGCAGCGCGCCGCCGACCGGATGTTCGTGCCCTTCGAGCCGCACCTGGGCATCCACCCCCAGGACGCACACTTCCTGGACCGCGAGGTCTGGGACCTCGATGCGACGCCACCGGAGAACCGTCCGCTGCTCCTCCACTACCACCCGCTCGTGATCTACCGCTTCCAGGTGATCAAGCAGGCCGACGTGGTGCTGGCCCTGTTCCTGCGCGGTGAGGCCTTCACCGACGAGGAGAAGCGCGCCAACTTCGAGTACTACGACCCGATCACCACCGGCGACTCCACGCTGTCCGCGGTGGTCCAGTCGATCATCGCCGCGGAGGTGGGCTACCACGAGCTGGCCTTGCGGTACTTCTACCAGGCGCTCTTCGTCGACCTCGCGGACCTGCACGGCAACGCCTCCGACGGGGTCCACGTGGCCTCGACCGGAGGTGTCTGGAGTGCGCTGGTCTACGGGTTCGGCGGCTTCCGCGACGCGGGTGGCCGCTTCACCGTCGACCCGCGGCTGCCCGAGGCCTGGACGTCGCTGACCTACCGGATCACGCTGGCGGGCTCCCGGGTCAGGGTCCGGGTCGAGCGCGACCAGGTCACCCTGGCACTCGAGGACGGGCCCGGCGCCGAGCTGGCGGTGCGCGGCAAGCTGGTCCAGGTCAGCTCGCAGGAGCCGGTGGTCGTGCCCCTCGACGGCCACGGGCCCCGGCTGCCCGG
>JAWWPF010000138.1:0-6301 GCA_033850795.1 Nocardioidaceae bacterium
ATCCCGTCGGTGTCGGCCGACCCGTCCGCGCGGGCCTCGGTCGAGGCCTCGGCGGACGAGGTCGCCGCCCAGCTCGAGGTGGCCGGGCTCCCGGAGGTCGACGTGGAGCGGGCGGACGGCGGCGCCCCTGCGGTCCTCGCGCGCCGGCCGGGGCCTCCCGGCGCGCCGGTCGTGCTGCTCTACGCCCACCACGACGTGCAGCCGACCGGGGACCGGGCGGCCTGGCACAGCGAGCCGTTCCAGCCGGTGGAGCGCGGCGGGCGTCTCTACGGCCGGGGCGCCGCGGACGACAAGGCCGGGGTCGCTGTGCACCTCGCAGCGGTCAGGGCCCTCGGGGACGACCTCCGGGTCGGTGTCACGGTGCTGGTCGAGGGGGAGGAGGAGGTCGGGTCGCCGACCCTGCCGGCGCTCCTGGCGGCACATCGCGACCGGCTCGCCGCGGACGTCCTGGTGCTGGCCGACTCGGCCAACTGGCGCGTCGGTGTGCCCGCGCTGACCACCTCGCTGCGAGGTGGTGTGAGCGTGGTCGTGGAGGTGGCCACGTTGCGCCACGCCGTCCACAACGGGGTGTACGGCGGACCGGCCCCGGATGCTCTCACCGCGCTGAGCCGGCTGCTCGCCACCCTGCACGACGAGCGGGGCGACGTCGCGGTGCACGGTCTCGCCCGGGGCACCGCCGACCCGCTCGACCTCACCGAGGACGCCTGGCGCGAGGACGCGGGGCTGCTCGACGGCGTGCGGCTGATCGGCTCGGGGTCGCTGACCTCACGGCTGTGGCGTGGCCCGGCGCTGTCGGTCGTCGGCATCGACGCGCCCCGGGTCGACGAGGCGGGGATGGTGCTCGTGCCGTCGGCCCGGGCCCGGGTGGCCCTGCGGATCGCACCCGACGACGACGCCGAGGCGGCCCGCGACGCCCTGGTCAGGCATCTGAAGACCCATGCGCCCTGGGGCGCGCAGGTCCGCGTGAGCGCCGGCCGACCGGTCGCGCCATACTCCGCGCGGACCACCGGGCCGGCCTACGCCGCGGCCAGGGAGACGTTCGCGACGGCCTGGGGCGTCCCACCGGTCGAGATCGGGGTCGGCGGGTCCATCGGCTTCCTCGCGCCCTTCGCGGCGGCGTTCCCAGAGGCCGAGGTGCTCATCACCGGCGTCGAGGACCCGGACACCCGGGCCCACGCGCCCGACGAGAGCCTGCACCTCGAGGACTTCGAACGGGCGTGCCTCGCCGAGGCGCTCCTGCTGCACCGGCTCGGGCAGCGGACCTAGCAGACCTCGTCCAGGTACTGCGGGAGCATCCGCAGCCAGGTGCCCCAGTCGTGCTCGAACTCGGGTCCCCACGAGTCCACGCGGTTCGGGACGCCCTTGCTGCCGAGTGCGTCGGCCATCGCCCACGACTGGCCCAGGTTCTCCCACGCGCCCTCGCCGGATGCCAGGATCACCCTGCGCTGCCGCAGCGACTCGAGCTGGGACCCCTCCAGCCCGGGCAGGAAGTCCAGGGGAGAGGAGAAGTAGAGGTCCTCGCTGATCTGCTCGCCGACCCACCGCTGGAGCCGGTAGCTCCCGCTCATGCCGATCGCGGCCTCGAACAGGTCGGGGTAGCGGCAGAGCACGGCGACCGCGTTGAACGCGCCGATCGACGCTCCGGCTGTCACGATGCGCGGACGATGGCCGCCGAGGTCGGCGTAGATGGCCGGCAGGACCTCGTGGACGACCGCCTGGTGGTACTGGTTGAAGAGCCACATGCGGTACTCCGGCGTCCCGGCGAAGGTGGCGAGCGCACGCCCGGCGACGCTGTCGCAGGAGTAGAGCTTCACCCGGCCGCTCTCGACCAGGTCACCGCACGCGGCGACCAGCCGGTTGCGCTCGATCTCCTCCGCGTCCCCGCCGGCCGTCGGGAACACCAGTACTGGGGTGCCGAAGTGGCCCCATCGCGCCAGGCTGATCGGCTGCTGCATCCGCTCCGACCACCACTCCTCGGTCGCCTTCATGCGGCCGCACCTCCGTTCTGACGTACCACTGGTTGCCCGAGCATGGCCCAATCAAGCGGCTTCTCATACATTCGTACCCGTGACCCAGCATTTGATCGGCCTGCTCCTCGGTGCCGAGGAGGACTGGCCGCAAGCGTTCGAGGCGATCCTGCGGATGGTGGGGCCGGTCGACCACGGCGGCGCCACCCACGAGCTGTCCAGCGAGAGGCTCACCATCGAGCCGTTCCGGCTCGACGACCCGGTGCGCACGCCGCTGGTGATCGACCGGCTCGCGCACTGGTACTACCACCCTCGCGAATGGCTCAAGAAGGCGTCGCTGGTCAACGGGACGTACCTGCTCAACAGCCCGTTCACCTTCCAGGCGATGGAGAAGCACAGCGCCTACTGCGCGATGGTCCGGCTCGGGCTCAAGGTCCCGCCGACGACGCTGGTCCCCTACAAGAACCCGATCGACAACGTCCGGTGGGCCTACACCTCCGAGCGCTACAACGAGCCCTTCGACCTGGACGCGATCGCCGAGGAGCTCGGCTTCCCGCTGTACATGAAGCCGTTCGACGGCGGCGGCTGGCGGGGGGTGTCGCGGATCGACGACCTCGCCGACCTGCACCGCGCCTACGACGAGTCCGGCGAGATGCTGATGCACCTGCAGTCCACGATCGACTACGAGCACTTCGCCCGCGCGCTGTCCATCGGGCCCGAGACCATGGTGATGGACTTCCGGCCCGACCAGCCGATGCACAACCGCTACGCGGTCTCCCACGGTTTCCTGTCCGAGTCGGCCGGGTCGCAGACCGTGGCGATCAGCCGCATCGTGAACGCGTTCTTCTCCTGGGAGTTCAACTCCGCGGAGATGCTGGTGCGCGGCGACGAGGTCTACCCGATCGACTACGCGAACGCCTGCCCCGACGTGGCGATCACGTCTCTGCACTACTACTTCCCGTGGGCAATCACCGCGCTGGTCCGCTGGTCGACGTTCTGCGTGGTCACCGGGCGCAAGTCCAACGTGGACCTGCAGACGCACGAGTACTTCGCGATCGCCGACGAGCCGGACATGTCCTACGACGAGAAGCTCACCGCCTATCTCGCGCTGGCCGACTCGTACTTCGAGACCGAGCGCTACTGGGAGTGGTGCGCCGAGCACCTCGGCCACCTCGAGGAGCGGGTCTACGACTGGGTGGCCTCCGACGACTTCGACCGGATCCTGCGGGAGACGGTGGCGGCGACGTACCACCCCCACGAGCAGGACGAGTTCCTCGCGCACTTCCGCGGGCTGATCGGGCTGTGGCTGAAGGACAACGCTGCACCGAAGGGCACGCCCTGACCGACCGATCGGACGGGATTTCGCCGATCCCGCCACCTGCGATCCCGTTGGTGCCATCCTGCAGAGGTGGCAACTCGGGACAAATCGGCACATGAGGACGATGCCTCGCGTCTGCGTCATGCGCCGTTGTCCGTCCAGGCGCTGATCACCGCCTGCCTGGCGGCGGCGCTGGTCCTCCCGCTGATGCTGGTCTCCCGGGGACAGATCCACAGCGCGCACCGCGAGGCGCTCACCGGCCCGATGCTGATCGCGCTGTCGGTGCTGAACGTCGAGATCGGCCGGTTCCTCGAGGGCGGGATGGGGCACAGCCAGCGGCCCCACAAGGCCCTCTCGGCGTGGGCGTTCGCAGCGGCCCTGGTGCTGCCGACGCCCTGGCTGCTGCCGGTGGCGGGGTTCAGCTACCTGCACGCCCGGTGGCGCGGCCTGCGCGTGCCGTCCTGGAAGTGGGCCGGCTCCGCGTCGTACGTCGTCCTGGCCGGCCTGTGCGCCGCCCTCACCGCTCGAGCCGTGCACGGCACGGACCCGGACTGGATGCTCCATGACGGCGGCCGCGGGCTGTCCGGCGTGGTCGCCGCCGCAGCGGTCTTCCTGGTCGTCGAGACCGTCCTCTTCCATGGCAGCGCCTACCTCAACCACGCCGCGGACGAGCAGTGGCTGCGTCGCACGCTGAGGACGCCGTCGTTCTACCTGACCGAGGCGGCCGTGCTGCTCGTCGGCGGTCTGTCGGCGGCGATCTGGACCGGTGGGGCCTGGTTCCTGGTGCTGCTGGCTCCGGTCTACGGGCTCGCCCAACGGGCCGTCCTGCACGAGCCGCTGCGCGAGCGCGCCGAGCTCGATGACAAGACCGGTCTCCTGCGCTTCGAGTCCTGGCGTCGACTGGCCGTGCTCGCCGCGCAGCGGTGCACCACCAGGCGCGAGCCCTGGAGTGTCATCTTCGCCGACCTCGACCACTTCAAGGTCTTCAACGACACGTTCGGCCACCTCGGCGGGGACGAGGCGCTGGTGGCGATCGCCGAGGTGCTCCGTGGTCAGCTGCGATCCTGCGACCTGGTGGGCCGCTTCGGAGGTGAGGAGTTCTGCGTGATGCTGCCCCGCTGCTCCTCCGAGGAGGCGACCGAGGTCGCCGAGCGGCTGCGGTGCGCCGTGGCCGGGATGACCGTTTGCGGGAGCGGCAGGGTCTCGATGAGCCTCGGCGTCGTCACTGTCGACCGGGGCATCGTGCAGGAGTTCGTCCACGTCCTCGCGGAGGCCGATCGAGCGCTGTACGACGCCAAGCTCGGCGGCCGGAACCGCGTGCACAGCAGGCACCCGAGCCTCGCGGACGCCGGTCAGCCGGTCCTCTCCTGAACCGCCGCGACATACCCGCCTCCGAGCGGGGCTTACGTTGTAAGTCTTCTGTGGCATGCTGCCCGCATGAACCTCACCGCGCGTGTCCGCAGGCGCCGAGCGGACGCGTGGCTCACGCTGGGCACCGGTGTGCTGTCGGTGATCCTCCTGCCCTTGGCCGCGGCTGACCTTCCACGTCTCGAACGCACCCTGTTCGACAAGGCGAACAGAACCGGGCATGCACTCCCGGCGCTGCGCATCCCGCAGCAGCTCGGGACGCCTTGGTTGCTGCCCACGATGGCCCTGGTCGGGTTCTGGACGCACCGGCCACATCTGACCGTGTCGGCGGCCCTGGCCCTTCCCCTCGAGAAGGGAGGCGAGATCGCGGTCAAGAACCTGACCCGACGGCGCAGACCGGCCCGGGCCGCCGATCCCGTGCTGCGCGACGACGCACCCGTGGACGGACCGTCCTATCCCTCGGGGCACGCCGCCATCGCCACGTGCGCAGCCGTCCTGGTGGCGCCGTACCTGCCGCCATACGCGGGACCCGGTCTCGTGGCCACCCTCGGGCTCACCAGCTACGCAAGGCTGCAGCAGGGTGCGCACTTCCCGCTCGACCTTCTGGGAGGTGTCCTGCTCGGCGTCGCCTCAGGCTCGTTGCTGAACTACGCGTTCGGGTTGCCGGTCGCCTGAGGGCACTCAGGTCCTACCGAGCAGCCATGAGGGACCGACAGATGAGCCGCCGGCCGCTGCGACGCGCTCCCGCAGGGCCCGGTCGGCGGTCACGACGGTCACGTCGTCGCCGTCTGCGCTCCCCGCGACGACCTGCTCCACGATGGCGTCGTCCCCGGAGCCCGGGGCGTGCACCGTGCGGAGCCTGCCCTGCTCGCCGACCGGCCGGCCGCGCTTGGCGTCTCCTTCGAGGACGAGCACGACCGTGTCGTAGCCGAGGTCTGCCGCGGCGATCGCCTCGTGCAGACGCGCCGCCGCCCCGGCGCGGTCCCGCCACCAGCCGTCGGGTCGGCTGCCGACCACGTTCGCGCCGTCCACGACGAGTACACGCACGCCGAAAGACTAGGTCGCGGTGCTGGTGGGTCTCCCGAAGGAGGGCCTACAGTCGACCGATCTCGACGTAGGAGCGACGATGGAGACCCGACCGCCGACCCCGCCTTTCAGCCGAGACGACGCGATCGCCAAGGTGCGCGCCGCCGAGGACGGCTGGAACACCCGTGACCCGCACAAGGTGGCGCTCGCCTACACGCCCGACAGCAGGTGGCGGAACAGGTCGGAGTTCTTCACCGGTCGCGAGGCGATCGTCGAGTTCCTCACCCGCAAGTGGGCCAAGGAGCTCGAGTACCGGCTGATCAAGGAGCTGTGGGCGTTCGACACCGACCGGATCGCCGTGAGGTTCGCCTACGAGTGGCACGACGAGGCAGGAGAGTGGTTCCGCTCCTACGGCAACGAGAACTGGCTGTTCGACGACAGCGGGTTGATGGCGCGGCGGCACGCCAGCATCAACGACGTCGCGATCACCGAGGCCGAGCGCAGGTTCCGCTGGGACGCCTCGGGCCCACGCCCGGCCGACCACCCCGGACTGAGCGACCTCGACCTGTGACAGTGCCGCCACGTGGCTAGGGCCCGCCCGCGCTCGACGCAGGCGGGCCCT
>JAWWPF010000154.1:0-15480 GCA_033850795.1 Nocardioidaceae bacterium
CTCCGGCACGTGGCCGATCCCCTCGCGGAAGTCGAGGTAGCGCTCGTGCGCCCGCCGGTACGTCACGGCCAGGTCCGGGTCGGCCTCCAGCCGGTCCGACATGTCCTTCATCAACCCGGACGCCTCCAGGGTGCCGATCGCGGAAGCGGCGCGGGGGCAGGTGAGGTAGAAGGTCGTCGGGACGGGTGTGCCGTCCTCGAGCCGCGGCTCGGTCGCGACCACGTCGGGGTTGCCGCACGGACAGCGGTGGGCGAGGTGGTGCACCGCACGGGGCGGTCTTCCGAGCTGGGCCTCGACGACGGCGAGGTCAGCAGAGGCGGTCAACGACCCGCACCGCCGGGCGCCTCGATCTTCGTCGCCGGCGGCGGCACGTCACCGGGGTCGACGGGTGCCTTGCCCGCGGCCACCACGCTGCCCCAGGCCGACTGCCACCACAGCGGGCGGGTCGCCTCGGTCACCGAGTTCGGCGCCGAGAGGGAGCCGGTGTGGCCGAGGGGCTTGCCGTTCTCGTCCAGCACCTGGAAGCCGATCTCACCCGGCAGCACCCAGCCGAACCTCTGGTGCGCGACGGACCGGACGTAGGCGGGGTCGTTCCAGCGCTTCTTCTCGCGGCTGAGGCGGTCGACCGCCGCCTGGGACTGCGTGATGCTGGCGCGCAGGGCGGCGAGGTGGCTCCGCTGCTCGAGGAACGCGCGCATGCTCGAGGCGTACGACACCATGAGCAGGGCGACGACCAGGACGAGCACGGCGGCCCGGCCGGTGAACCGAGGTCGCGCCGACTCGGGTCGGCCCGACGGGTTCCGGGTGCGGAGCGAGCCCCGTCGCGGGCCGGGGGCGGGCCGGGCGCCGCCGCGGGCCGCGGGGCCGCCGGAGGTGCGCCGGAAGGCACCCCGTGGACCCGGGACGCGCCTGCGCGGGTCGGGTGCCCGACCGGACGACGGACCGTTCGCCATGGGTGCGGTCAGCCGTCCTCGCCGACGCCGCGGCTGCCGCCGCTCGCGTAGCGTGGGAAGGCACCACGGCCGGCGTACCGGGCGGCGTCGTCGAGCTCCTCCTCGATCCGGAGGAGCTGGTTGTACTTGGCGACCCGCTCGGAGCGGGCCGGCGCGCCGGTCTTGATCTGGCCGCAGTTGGTGGCCACGGCGAGGTCGGCGATCGTGGTGTCCTCGGTCTCCCCGGAGCGGTGGCTCATCATGCAGCGGAACCCGCTGCGGTGCGCGAGGTCGACGGAGTCGAGGGTCTCGGTCAGCGACCCGATCTGGTTCACCTTGACGAGGAGCGCGTTGGCGGACTGTTCGCGGATGCCTCTGCCGAGCCGTTCGACGTTGGTCACGAACAGGTCGTCGCCGACGAGCTGCACGCGGGTCCCGAGCTCGGCGGTCATCGCGCCCCAGCCGTCCCAGTCCTCCTCGTCGAGGGGGTCCTCGATGGAGACGATCGGGTACGACGCGACCAGGTCGGCGTAGTACGCCTGCATCTGCGCGGCGCTCCTGGCCGTGCCCTCGAACTGGTAGGCGCCGTCGGAGAAGAACTCCGAGGCGGCCACGTCGAGGGCGAAGACGATGTCCTCGCCGACGGTCAGGCCGGCCCGCTCCACCGCCACGCTGATCAGGTCGAGCGCCTCACGGTTGCTGGGCAGGTCCGGCGCGAAGCCGCCCTCGTCGCCGAGGCCGGTGGCCAGACCGCGCTCCTTGAGCACCGACTTCAGGGCGTGGTAGACGCCGGCGCCCTGCTCGAGCGCCTCCCGGAAGGTGGCCGCCCCGATCGGCGCCACCATGAACTCCTGCACGTCGACGCCGGTGTCGGCGTGCGCCCCGCCGTTGAGGATGTTCATCATCGGCACGGGGAGGAGGTGCGCGTTCGGCCCGCCGACGTACCGGAAGAGGGGGAGGTCGGAGGCGTCCGCCGCCGCGCGGGCCACGGCCAGGGAGACCCCGAGGATCGCGTTCGCGCCGAGCTGGGCCTTGTTCGGGGTGCCGTCGAGCTCGAGCAGCCGCTGGTCGACCAGGCGCTGCTCGGAGGCGTCGAAGCCGACCAGCTCCGGGCCGATGGCGTCGAGGACCGCGTCGACGGCCTTCTTGACCCCCTTGCCGCCGTACCGGTCGCCGCCGTCGCGCAGCTCGACCGCCTCGAAGGCGCCCGTGGAGGCCCCCGAGGGCACGGCGGCGCGGGCGACGGTGCCGTCGTCGAGGGCGACCTCGACCTCGACGGTGGGGTTTCCGCGCGAGTCCAGGATCTCGCGTGCGCCGACAGCCTCGATGGACGCCACGGTGGTGCTCCTGCCGGGTCGGGGGAAGGTCCTTCACACCCTAACGGCGGACGTCCGGGGATCCGCGGACGGCTCGCCCTCGGGACCGCCCGGCAGGTGAGCCGGGTCCGTGGGCTAGCCCTGCTCCCGCACGCGTACGCCGGCGGCCAGCCGGTGCACCGCCTCGCGCAGCGCCTGCTCGGGATCCACCCCAGCGGCCCTGGCGTCCACGACGAGCGACAGCAGCCGCTCCCCCCACGGGTCCGCGCCCGTGGCCGGCGTCACGTCGACCTTCGCGGCGCGGCCGAGCACCTTGTCGGCGAGCGCCAGCGCGGGGAGGGCCATCGGGACGCCCTCCAGCACCGAGCCGCGGCCCTTCTCCCGGGCCTTGAGGGTCTCCCAGCTGCTCTCCACGTCGGTGCGGGTCACCGGGTCGGCGTCCGCGGCACGGGCGAAGACGTGCGGGTGCCGGTGCACCAGCTTGTCGACGATGCCGCCGGCCACGTCGTCGATCGTGAAGCCGCGCTCGCCGGCCTCGGCGGCGACGCGGGCGTGGAAGTAGACCTGCAGGAGCAGGTCCCCCAGCTCCTCACGCAGGTGCACGTAGTCCTCGGACTCGATGGCCTCGAGGGTCTCGTAGGTCTCCTCCAGCAGGTACCTGGCCAGGCTGCGGTGGGTCTGCTCCCGGTCCCACGGGCACTCGGTGCGCAGCCGGTCCATCACCCGGACCAGGTCGAGCAGGGGGGCACCGGGCACGTCGTACGACGCGTGCAGGACCTGCACCTCGACGTCGCCCTGTGCTCCGGAGGTCGTCGCGGCAGCGACCTGCGCCGGCAGCCGCTGGGCCTCCTCCTCGTCGGCGAGCCAGACGAGGTCCTCGTCGCGGGCCGCCGCCAGCAGGTCCGCCGCCGTGACCGGGGAAGCCCACGGGTCCACCGGGTGGCCGGCGTCGGCGACCGCACGCACCAGCGGCGCGTCCGTCGACGATGCGGCGCGGCGAGGAGCCTCGGCGACCGTGGACCAGGCGCTCCAGGTCATCAGCCCGGGGGCGACCCGCGGGCTGGTGAGGAGCAGGGTCAGCTGCACTTCTGGCTGGCCGGCAGGGCGGCGACCCAGCTGTTGCCCGGGTTCTGCTTGGCGCCGGTGACGGCCCGGGCGGAGATCGGGACGGAGAGAGAGCCGCTGCCGGCAGCCAGGGAGCTGTTGGTGAACCGTCCGTAGCGGGGATCGACCGACACGGTGAGGTGCTTCTTCACCCAGGCGTTGCGCAGCGGCGTGGCCGCAGCCAGGGCCTGCTGGTCGGTGGGGCTCTTCGCGCCCTTCTTGGTCAGCGCCTCGCGTCCGACGGCGACCATCATCAGCTGGGCCTCCGCGAAGTCGCGCAGGGTCTGCCGGAAGGCTGCGCGGCGGGAGGGCGGAAGGCCGGCGATGGTGCTCTGGTTCGCCGAGACGGCTGCCGAGATCCGGGCCTGGTCGGCCTGCACACCGCGCGACTCGCCGTACTGCTTCGACAGCGAGCTGTTCAGGAGGACGCCGAGGGCGCCCTGGCGGGCGGCCCTCCCGGCGAGGTCCTGGCCCTGACCCGCCTGTGCCGAGCCGCTCTGCGCGGAGCAGAGCGCGAGGGCGACGTCGTCGAGCTGCTTCTCGCTGATCGAGACCGGGCCCACGACCGCCGCCGAACCGGGATGGGTGCTGCACGCGGACAGCACGAGCGCCGCCACGACGGTGAGCGCGGCGGCCCTCGGGGCGCGGGATCGGGTCACGACTGCTGTTCCTCCTCGGTTGCGGGTGCTGCCTGGGTGCAGCCTCTCACCGCGGCGTGCGATCCGACGCCGTCTCATCGCGGCGCGCCCTCGGTCGCGCGGTCCAGCACCGTGTCGACGACCTCGCGGGCCCAGGCCAGCAGCGCCTCATCCCGGATCGGGCGGCCGCCCACGGCCGCCGTCGTCGGGCGCGGCACCAGGATGGTACGCACTCCCGGCTTGACGATGCTCTTCGGGTAGAGCCGGTTCAGGCGCACGACGCCGGACTCGGGCAGCTCCACGGGGGTGAAGCGGACGTACTTGCCCTGCACGGTGACGTCGGTCAGTCCTGCCTGCCGGGCCCGCGCCCGGAACCGGGCCACCTCGAGGAGGCTGACGACGGGCTCCGGTGGCTGCCCGTAGCGGTCGACGAGCTCCTCGCGGATCAGTACGACGTCCTCGTCGGAGCGCACCTCCGCGAGCCGCTTGTACATCTCCAGGCGCAGCCGCTCGCTCTGCACATAGTCGTGCGGCAGGTGGGCGTCGATGGGCAGCTCGATCTTCATCTCCGGCTGCTCAGCGGCGCCGTCCCCGCGGAACTCGCCGACCGCCTCGCCCACGAGCCGGACGTAGAGGTCGAACCCGACGTCGGCGATGTGGCCGGACTGCTCACCACCCAGCAGGTTGCCGGCGCCGCGGATCTCGAGGTCCTTCATGGCGATCGCCATGCCTCCGCCGAGGTCGGAGTGCTGGGCCAGGGTGGCCAGCCGCTCGTGCGCGGTCTCCGTCATCGGCTTGTCCGGCGGGTAGAGGAAGTAGGCGTACGCGCGCTCCCGCCCCCGGCCGACCCGGCCGCGGAGCTGGTGCAGCTGGGAGAGCCCGAGGCTGTCGGCACGCTCGATCACCATGGTGTTGGCGTTCGACACGTCCAGGCCGGACTCCACGATCGTGGTGCACACCAGGACGTCGAAGCGCTTCTCCCAGAAGTCGAGCATCACCTGCTCCAGCTGGTGCTCGCCCATCTGCCCGTGCGCGGTCGCGACGCGGGCTTCCGGCACCAGCTCCCGGATCCGGGCGGCCGCCTTGTCGATGGACTGCACCCGGTTGTGGATGAAGAAGACCTGCCCCTCGCGGAGCAGCTCGCGCCGGATGGCGGCGATCACCTGGCGGTCCTCGTAGGCGCCGACGTAGGTCAGCACCGGGTGACGCTCCTCCGGGGGGGTGGTGATCGTGGACATCTCCCGGATCCCGGTGATCGCCATCTCCAGGGTCCGCGGGATCGGCGTGGCCGACATCGACAGCACGTCGACGCTGGTCCGCAGCCGCTTCATCTGCTCCTTGTGCTCGACGCCGAACCGCTGCTCCTCGTCGACGATGATCAGCCCGAGGTTCTTGATCTTGATGTCCGGGTTCAGCAGCCGGTGGGTGCCGATGACGATGTCGACCTTCCCCTCCCGCAGGTCATCGATGACCTGGTTGGCCTCCTTGTCGGTCTGGAACCGGGAGAGCCCCTTCAGCAGGATCGGGAAGCCGGCCATCCGCTCGCTGAACGTGGAGAAGTGCTGCTGCACGAGAAGCGTGGTGGGAACGAGTACGGCGACCTGCTTGCCGTCCTGGACGGCCTTGAACGCCGCCCGGACCGCGATCTCGGTCTTGCCGTAGCCGACGTCGCCACAGATCAGCCGGTCCATCGGGACCAGCTGCTCCATGTCGTGCTTGACCTCGTCGACCGTGGAGAGCTGGTCGGGCGTCTCCACGAAGGGGAACGCGTCCTCGAGCTCGCGCTGCCACGGGGTGTCCGGCCCGAAGGCGTGGCCCTTGGTGGCCTGGCGCGCGGCGTACAGCTTGATCAGCTCGGCGGCGATCTGCCTGACCGCCTTGCGGGCCCGGCCCTTCCGCCGCGCCCAGTCCGCACCGCCGAGCCGGTCCAGCGACGGCTGCTCCCCGCCGACGTAGCGGGTGACCTGGTCGAGCGCGTCGGTCGGGACGTAGAGCCGGTCGGCCGGCTGGTTGCCCCCTCCCGATGTACGCCGTGAGGAGCCGTACTCGAGCACGAGGTACTCCCGGGTCGCGCCCTGCACCTCGCGCTGCCGCATCTCGATGTAGCGGCCGACCCCGTGCTGCTCGTGGACCACGTAGTCGCCCGGCTTCAGCTCCAGCGGGTCGATCTGCTTCTTGCGCCGGGTCGGCATGGTGCGCATGTCCTTGGTGGAGGACCGCTGCCCCGACAGGTCGTCCCCGGTGAGGACGGCCAGGCACAGCGACTCGTAGACGAACCCGTGCTCCAGGCTGGCGGTGGTGATGTGCACCAGGCCCCGCTCCGGCTCGGAGTCCAGCGACTCGGTGTAGCGCGCCGGGACGTCGTGCTCCTTGAGGACCTCGGCCATCCGCTGGGCGGGTCCGTGTCCCTCGTGCACCAGCACGACCCGGCTGTCGTTGTGCAGCCACGCGGAGATGTCGGCGACCGCACGCTCGACGTCGCCGCGGTACGCCTCGACGGGCCGCACCGGCAGGGCACGTGACTCGACCGCCCCGGCCTCGACGTCGACGCCCGCGCTCACCACCTCGCCCATCGAGTCCCGCAGCGGGACCCGCTGCTCGAGGCGGTCCGCCTCGGGGTCGAGGCCGAACGGCGAGACGCTCCACCAGGCCTGTCCCCGGGCCAGGCTCATCGCCCGGACGTCCCCGAGGGAGCGGTAGGAGGCGGCGCCGAGGTCGATCGGTGCCTGGCCGCCACCGGCCGCGGCCGCCCAGGACGCCTCGAGGAACTCCTCGCTGGTCGCCACCAGGTCGTGGGCGCGGCTGCGGGCCCGCTCCGGGTCGAGGACGAGGACGTGGGTGCGCTCGGGCAGCAGGTCGACGAGCATCTCCATCTCGTCGGTGAGCACCGGCGACAGGGACTCCATACCCTCGACGGCGTGACCGTCGGCGAGCTTCTCGAAGATCTCCGCCAGCTGAGGGTGCCTCTCGCCGAGGTCCTTGGCCCGCGCCCGGACCTCGTCGGTGAGGAGGAGCTCCCGGCACGGCGGTGCCCACAGCCGCGAGGCCGGCTCGAGGGTGCGCTGGTCGGCCACCGCGAAGGACCGGATCTCCTCGACCTCGTCGCCCCAGAACTCCACGCGGAGCGGGTGCTCCTCGGTGGGCGGGAAGACGTCGACGATGCCGCCCCGCACGGCGAACTCGCCGCGCTTCTCGACCAGGTCGACGCGGGAGTACGCCGCTCCGGCCAGCCGTCGTACGACGTCGTCGAGCTCGGCCTCGTCACCCACCGTCAGCTCCACGGGCTCGAGGTCGGCGAGGCCCCGCACCTGCGGCTGCAGGACCGAGCGCACCGGCGCGACGACCACCCGAAGGGGGCCGTTGGACGGGTCCGTCCCGGGGTGCCGCAGCCGGCGGAGCACGGCGAGGCGTCGTCCCACGGTGTCGCTGCGCGGGGAGAGCCGCTCGTGCGGGAGCGTCTCCCAGGCCGGGTAGTAGGCGACCAGGGAGGGGTCCATGAGGCCTTCGAGGGCGCGGACCAGGTCCTCGGCCTCGCGCGCCGTGGCCGCGACCGCGAGCACCGTGCGTCCGGCGTCCACGAGTCCCTTGACCACGAACGGCCGCAGCGCGCTCGGCGCGGTGAGGTCGAGGGCGGGAACCGTGCCGCTCCGGGCGTCCTGGACCGCACCGGCCAGGGTCGGGTCCTGGAGGACGACGGTGGCCAGACCGCTCACACCCACGGGGTCATCTCCTGCTCTCGGGCAACACGGGCGCCCCCTGTCGGCCCGGTTGCCGGGTCTCGAGGGGGTCAGCGCCAGTCTACGAGGGGGTGTGCAACGACCGGCGTCTCACTCTTGGACGGCATCCGCCTCGGCCCCGAGGATGCAGAACTCGTTCCCCTCCGGGTCCGCGAGCACGACCCAGCCGCGGCCGTCCTCGAGGCGACGGTCGTCGACCACGGTCGCGCCCAGACCCTGCAAGCGGTCCAGCTCGGTCTCCCGGGTCCCGCCGGGACCGGGGCGCAGGTCGAGGTGCAGCCGGTTCTTCACCTGCTTGACGTCGGGCACCTCGATGAACAGCAGCCGGTGGTCGGTCTCGGGTGAGCGGATCAGGCACTCCTCGTGACCTGGCAGGTTGGGGTCGCCCTTCAGGTCGACGTAGCCCAGCACCTGCTTCCACCACTCGGAGAGCCGGTACGCATCGGCGCAGTCCACAGTGGTGTGGGCGATGTACGCAGTCATGGCCGCAGTCTGCCGTGGCTGTCCACTAGGTTTCTGGCCATGTGCGCGCAGGCCAAGAGCCCGTCGGTGGAGGTGGAGGTCGACGACCGGGTCGTTCGGGTCAGCAACCCCGACCGGGTCTACTTCCCGGCGCGCGGCGAGACCAAGCTCGACCTGGTGCACTACTACCTGAGCGTCGGGGACGGGATCGTCAACGCGCTCTACGAGCGGCCCTGCATGCTGCACCGCTACCCCACCGGGGTCACCGGCGAGAAGGTGCACCAGAAGCGGCTGCCGGCCGGCGCACCGCCCTGGATGGACACCGTCCGGCTGCACTTCCCGCGGTGGAACCGGACCGCCGACGAGCTGTGCGTCACCGAGGTCGCCCAGGTGGTGTGGGCGGTGCAGATGTCCACCGTCGAGTTCCACCCCTGGAACAGCCGCCGGGCCGACACCGAGAAGCCCGACGAGTGGCGGATCGACCTCGACCCGGGCCCGGAGTGCACCTTCGACACCGTGCGCCGGGTCGCCCACGTCGCCCACGAGGTCCTCGACGAGCTCGGCGCCACCGGCTTCCCGAAGACCTCCGGCGGCGCCGGCCTGCACATCTACGTGCGCATCGTGCCGGAGCACGGCTTCTCCGACGTACGACGGGCTGCGCTGGCCTTCGCACGCGAGGTGGAGCGGCGCAGCGACGAGGTGACCACGACCTGGTGGCGCAAGGACCGCGATCCGGCGCAGCTGTTCGTGGACTACAACCAGAACGCCCGGGACCACACGATCGCGGCGGCGTACTCGGTGCGCGGGACCCCGGAGGGGACCGTCTCCACGCCGATCACCTGGGACGAGGTCGACGACGTGCACCCGCGGGACTGCACCCTCGCGACGGTCCCCGGACGCTTCGCGGAGCTCGGGGACCTGCATGCCGGGATCGACGACGCGGTCTTCGACCTCCGCCCGTTGCTGGAGTGGGCCGAGCGCGACGAACGCGCCGGGCAGGAGGTCCCCGAACCGCCTCCGGAGGGCTAGGACAGCAGGCCGTGGCGGGTGAGGTGCCCGCGCAGCACCTCGACCGGCTCCCGGGAGGACCAGAGCTCGGCCCGCAGGCCCAGCGCACGCGCCGACTCGACGTTGGTGGCGTTGTCGTCGATCAGCAGCGCGTCCCCGGGCGCCGTCTCCAGCCGGGCGAGGACGGTGCGGAAGTATGCCGGCTCCGGCTTGGCCACGCCGAGCTCGTAGGAGTAGAAGGCGCCGTCGAGCAGCTCGCGGTAGCCGAGCCGCTGCTGCATGTAGGCCCCGCGGTGCGCGTCCTGGTTGGTGGCGAGGTAGCACCGGACCCCGGCCTCGCGCAGGGCCCGCACCAGGTCACGGGCACCCGGCACCGGCACCGTGGCGAGCCAGGCGCGGACCAGGTCGTCGTACGCGTCGGCGATGCCCCACCGGGCCAGCAGCCCGGGCAGTACGTCGAGCCAGCGGACCTCGCCGCGCAGCGCCGGGCGCTCGACCTCGACGGCCTCCGCCACGAACCCGTCGACGTCCTCGACCAGGCCCTCCACGGAGGAGCGGATCGACTCCTCCCCCTTGGCCATCCGCTGGAGCACCCCGTCCGCGTCCCAGAGGACGACCGAGGCGGGCTCCACCGGAATGAGCGCCGGTCGGGTCCGGGTCACTCGCTCCCGGTCCGGGCCAGGTAGTCGAGGATCGGGTCGGCCAGCTCCGGACGGCAGACCAGGAGGTCGGGGAGCAGCACGTCCTGCTGGTTGTAGAGCAGGGGCGAGCCGTCGATGCGCGAGGTGTGCAGGCCCGCGGCCCGCGCCACGGCGACCGGGGCGGCGGAGTCCCACTCGTACTGGCCTCCCGCGTGCACGTAGGCGTCGGTCACGTCGCGCACCACCGAGATCACCTTGGCGCCGGCCGACCCCATGGGGACCAGGTCGGCTCGCAGCTCGGCGGCGAGGCCCTCCACGAACGCCGGCGGCCGAGTCCGGCTCACCGCGATCCGGGGCCGCTCGGCGCTCCGGGGCGGCACCAGCGGCGGGTGGCCGGTGTCGAAGGTGGTGGCCAGGCCCGGCTGCGCGACCGCGCCCGCGACCAGGTCACCCTCCTGCCACAGGGCCACGTGCACCGCCCAGTCGTCGCGGGGCGGCTCGGAGAACTCCCTCGTCCCGTCGAGCGGGTCGATGATCCAGACGCGCTTCGCCGTGAGCCGGTCGGCGTTGCGGATGCTGGCCGCGCTCTCCTCCGACATCACCGCGTCGTCCGGCCGGTGCCGGGCGCACAGCTCCATCAGCAGCTCGTGCGCCGCCCGGTCGCCGGCGTCCTTCAGCTCCCTGCCCTCGAGGCCCTCTGCCCGGACCGCGGTGAGGAGGTCGCCGGCGACGGTGGCCGACCAGGCCGCGAAGGCGTGGTCGTCCGTGGTTGCCGCAGCGGTCGGCTCGGGCAGGCGCTCAGGGCTCGGTCGAGGCGTCGGGGACACCCGGACAGTGTCTCAGTAGGCCCCGCGAGCCAGCGTGACGGCCCCGACGGTGCGGGCCGCGATGCCGAGGTCGTCGAGCAGGCGCCAGTTCTCCGTGTAGTAGATGTCGAGCCGCAGCGACTCCTCCCACAGCAGGTCGGCGCGGCCGCTGACCTGCCACAGGCCGGTGATGCCGGGCTTGACGACGAGCCGGCGACGCGCGACGTCGTCGTAGGCCGCGACCTCCGAGGGCAGCGCCGGGCGCGGGCCCACCAGGGACATGTCGCCACGGAGCACGTTCAGCAGCTGGGGAAGCTCGTCGAGCGAGGACCGCCGCAGCCAGTACCCGACCCGGGTGACCCGGGGGTCCCGCCGGATCTTGAACAGCACGCCGTCGGACTCGTTGTCCTCGAGCAGCGCCTGCTTCATCGACTCCGCGTCGACGTACATGGTCCGCAGCTTGAACATGCGGAACGTCTTGCCGTGCCGGCCCACCCGGGTCTGCACGAAGAGCCCGCCGCCGCGGCTGTCGAGGCGGACCGCGACGATCAGCGCCAACAGCAGCGGCGCAACGGCGAGGACGAGGAGAGCGGCGACGAACCGGTCGATCAGCCCCTTCACCCGCGCCTCCAGCGTCGAGGCGCCGACCGGGGCCAGCTCGACGACGGCCCGGTCCCCGAGCCGGGTCGTCCGCACCCGGTGCGGCGATACGGACGAGACCGGCGTCATGACGCCGACCGTGACGCGGCTGTCCTCCAGCGCCCAGGCCAGCCGCCGGACGACGTCGCTGTCGACCGCGCGCCCCGGAAGGACGACCACGCTGTCCGCCCTGACGTCGGCGACCAGGTCCGCGAGCGTCTCGAGGCTGGTGGTCGTGGGCACCCCCACGACCGCGGGGACGGCGAGCGCCGAGCCCGCGTCGACGATGTGGCAGCCCGCCACGACCACGCCGGTGCCGCGTGCGTCGGCCGAGTAGGCCTCGACGTCCTGCTGGGCGCCCACGAGCACGACGCGTCTGGCCGCCGTACGCCGTGGCTGCGCGACCCGGACAGCCAGGGTCGCCGCGAGGCCGGCCGCCACGGCGGCGACGCTCCACCGCGCCTGCGGCAGGGGTACGACGCCGGCGACGGCGGTCAGGCACACGAGGGAGCCGAGCACACCGGCCCGCCTGAGGTCGGACCTCGCCCGCGCCGCGGCGGAGCCGCGCCAACGGCCGGCGGCCGCGGAGACGGCGGTCGCCAGGGGCCACGCCGCTGCGCAGACCCACGGAGACGTCCCGGCGCCGGCGACGAAGGCCACCACGGCGGCGGCGAGAAGTCCCGCCCCGACCAGGAGCGCAGGCTCGTAGCCGCGTCTCCTGCTGGTCGTGTCGGCTACGACGTGCAGATCTGCGGCTACCGCCGGCTCCGCCGTCACGGACTGCACGACGGAAGCCTCCGGCTCCGACGCCGAGCCCAACGAACTGACTGACATGGTCCCCCCCGGTCCCATACCTGCAAGAGCAGCCGAACCCGATGCTCGTCCCGTGGGACCGAGCCACGGCCGGCCACCGTCTGACGACGGCAACGACCGATCCTGCCGAGCTGGCCTACCCCTGTGCTACGACTTCCGCCCCCGAAAGCCCTTCGGTACATATTCGGGCCGACAACCGTCGAAAGCAAGCCAAGAACGGCTCCCGAGCCTCGATTCCGGCCGGTCAGGCCCGGTTTTTACCCAGACACGCCGGAACGGGCGTCCGGTCCCGTCGCGGTATGGACCGGTGGGTCAGCTGTTGAAGGCGCTCTGCGCCTTCTCGAGGCCGTCGCCGATCAGGGTCTCGACGGCGTCCGCGGCCCGGTCCACCTGGAAGGGCAGCACCTTGCGCTCCGCCGAGGAGTAGTCCGACAGGACGAAGTCGGCCGGCGACTGCCGGCCCGGCGGCCTGCCGATCCCGACCCGGACCCGGTAGAAGTCGCCCGAGCCGAGGGCGCTGCGCATCGAGCGCAGGCCGTTGTGCCCGTTGTCGCCGCCGCCCAGCTTGACCCGCAGGGTGTCGAAGGGCAGGTCCAGCTCGTCGTGCACGGCGACGATCCGCTCGACCGGCACCTTGTAGAACCCGGCGAGGGCCACAGTCGGTCCGCCCGACTCGTTCATGTAGCTGCGCGGCCGGGCCAGGACCACGCGGGGACCGCCTACCCCGCCGAGGCGTCCCTCCACGACGTCGGCCCGTCCGGTCTTGTGGGACCGGAACGACCCGCCGATGCGGTCCGCGAGCTCGGCCACCACGAGGTGACCGACCGTGTGCCGGTGCCCGGCGTACCCCGGACCAGGGTTCCCCAGCCCGACGACGAGCCACAGGGGTTCGGACATCGTCGGCTCACCGCACCGGCGACGTCACGGCCGGGGCGGTCCGCCCCGGCTCCTGCAGGGTCACTCGCCCTCGGAGTCCGGCTCGCCGGTCGACTCGTCCTCGCCGGCGCCCTCGGCCAACGAGTCCACGGAGGCGTCGCGCTCGATGCCCGCGTCGGCCTCGGCGCCGGACAGCTCCGCGTCGACCTCCTCGGCGGTCGGAGAGTGGGTGAGGTGCACGACCAGGGCGTCGTCGTCGAGCAGCACCCGGGCGCCGTCGGACAGCTTCAGGTCCTTGGCGAAGATCTGGGCGCCGGTGGTCAGACCCTCGACGGAGACCTCGATGTACTCGGGGATGTGGGTGGCCTCCGCCTCGACGGACACCGTGCTGGCCTCGGTCACCACCAGGGCGTCCGGGTCGGCCTCGCCCGTCACGTGGACGGGGATGTCGACCGTGACCTTCTCGCCCCGCCGGACCAGGATCAGGTCGAGGTGCTCGAGGAAGCCCTTGACCGGGTCGCGCTGGATCTGCTTGGGCAGCGCGAGCTGGTCCTTGCCGTTGACGGTGATGGTCAGCAGCGCGTTCGCGCCGCCGTGCTTGAGCGCGAGCATGGTCTCGTGACCGGGCAGGGTGATGTGCACCGGGTCGCCGCCGTGCCCGTACAGCACGGCCGGCACCTTCGCCGACCGGCGGATGCGCCGTGCGGCGCCCTTGCCGAACTCGGTGCGCGGCTCGGCCTGGATGTTGCTCTCGGACACGGTGGTTCTCCTCGTTGCTCTGCTCGTTCAGTGTGTGGGCGTACGTCGGTGGCTGCGCGAGGGAGTGGGCGCCGCACGACACGGGCGCCGGCTCACGGTCGAGGACCGGGCCGCACCACCGCGTCGATCACGGAGCACCGAGCTCTCCCTCGCCGAGGCAACTGCAGGAGTCTAGCGAGCGGCGGGGACCGATGCGAAATCGCCCTACTGTGCGCTACTGGGCCGGCTACTGGGCCTGGCCGTTGAAGATGCTGGTGACCGAGCCGTCCTCGAACACCTCGCGGATCGCCCGGCTGACCAGGGGCGCGATGGACAGGCAGGTCAGCTTGTCGAAGTCGTGCTCGGCCGGGATCGGCAGGGTGTCGGTGACCACGACCTCGAGGGCCGGGCTGTTCTTCAGCCGGTCGACCGCCGGGTCGGACAGGATCGCGTGGGTCGCCGCGATCACCACCCCGGCGGCGCCCTCCTTGACCAGTGCCTCGGTCGCCTTCACGATCGTCCCGCCGGTGTCGATCATGTCGTCGACGAGCACGCAGATGCGGCCCTTGACGTCTCCCACGACCCGGTTGGCGACCGACTCGTTGGGCCGGTCGATGTCGCGGGTCTTGTGCACGAACGCCAGCGGCGCGCCGCCGAGCCGGTTGGACCACTGCTCGGCGACCTTGATCCGCCCCGCGTCGGGCGAGACCACGGTCAGCTTCTCGTCGCCGTACTTCTTCTGGACGTACTCGGACAGGATCGGCAGGGCCATCAGGTGGTCCACCGGCCCGTCGAAGAAGCCCTGGATCTGCGCGGTGTGGAGGTCGACCGCGATCAACCGGTCGGCGCCGGCGGTCTTGAACAGGTCCGCCATCAGGCGCGCGGAGATCGGCTCGCGGCCGCGGTGCTTCTTGTCCTGGCGCGCGTAGGCGTAGTACGGCATGACCACCGTGATCCGCTTGGCCGACGCCCGCTTGAGCGCGTCGACCATGATCAGGTGCTCCATCACCCACTCGTTGACCGGAGCGGTGTGGCTCTGGATGACGAAGGCGTCGCTGCCCCGGACGGACTCCTCGAACCGGACGTAGATCTCGCTGTTGGCGAAGTCGTACGCCGAGGTCGGCACCAGGCCGGTCCCGAGCAGCGCGGCGACCTGCTCGGCGAGCTCCGGGTGCGCCCGTCCGGAGAAGACCATCAGGTTCTTCTCGGTGTTGCGCTTGAGTCCGCTCACGGGTCCTCCTCCTGCCGGTGGGCCGTCGGCGTGACGGGGCTACTCCGAGTGTGACTCAGGCGGGGCCCCGGTCGCGAACGGGGGCGGGTCGGTGTGAGACGTCGCTCCCTGCGGCGCGCCGTCCCTGTCCGAGGCACCGGCGGCATCTCGGGCAGCCTCGGCGGCCTCGGCCATCGGGGTCCCCGGTCGCCGGCGCAGCGTCCAGCCCTCGATCTCGCGCTGCGGACCGCTGGAGACGGCCAGCGCGCCCGGCGGCACGTCCCGACGTACGACGGTGCCGGCGCCCGTGGCCGCGCCGTCGCCGATCTCGACCGGCGCCACGAAGGTGTTGTTCGAAGCGGTGCGCACCTGCCGGCCGATCCGGGTGTGGTGCTTCGCGACGCCGTCGTAGTTGGCGAAGATCGTGCCGGCGCCGATGTTGGTGCCCTCCCCGATCTCGGCGTCCCCCACGTAGGACAGGTGCGGGACCTTCGCGGCCTCCCCGATCCTGGCGTTCTTCGCCTCGACGAAGGCGCCGATCTTGCCGCGCGACCCGAGCT
>JAWWPF010000156.1:0-4681 GCA_033850795.1 Nocardioidaceae bacterium
CCACGCCGCTGGGGCGCGGCATGTGCCGCCTCGCGACGTGTCCGCGGCGGTGCTGGCCACCGCGCTGCCCGTCTCCCACAGGTCGGAGATGTACACATGGACGCGTCCGGCTCCACTGCCAGCCGTCAGCTCGCCCAACCTGACGGGCTCAGGCGTCGATCACGATAGGGATTATCAGAGGCGTACGGCTGAACTTCCTCTCTGCCCACCGGGAGACGTCGCGGCCCAGCAGCTCCTCCAACCGGTGCGCGTCCCCGATGCCCTCCTGGGCGGCCAACGACAGTGTCTTCTCGATGACCGCCACGGCGGCGTCGAACGTGTGATCGTCGTGGACGAACCCGCGCACCATGAAGTCCGGCGGCTCGGCGAGCTTCCCCGTGTCGGCGTCGACGATGGCCAGCACAGCGACGACTCCCTCTTCCGCCAGCGTTCGGCGATCGCGGAGGGTCGCCTCCGTGGCACCACCGACCTGGTTGGCGTCGACGTACACGTTCCCAGCCGGCACCTTCCCGGTGATGCGGGCATGACCGTCAACGAGGTCCACCACCACGCCGTCCTCTGCGATCACCACGTGGCTCGCCGGCACCCCGGTGCTGATCGCCAGGTCGGCGTTGGCGCGCAGGTGGCGCCACTCGCCGTGAACCGGCATGACGTTGGAGGGCTGGATCACGTTGTAGCAGTAGACGAGCTCCCCGGCGCTGGCATGACCCGACACGTGCACCTTGGCGTTGCCCTTGTGGACCACGTGAGCACCCCAGCGGGTCAACCCGTTGATGACCCCGGAGATCGCGTTCTCGTTGCCCGGGATGACCGAGCTGGCCATCAGCACGGTGTCTCCCTCACCCACCCGGATGACGTGGTCACGGTTGGCCATCCGGGACAAGGCAGCCATCGGCTCACCCTGGGAGCCGGTGCACACAAGTGCGATCTGGTTTGCTGGCATGCGTTCGAGCTGCTTCAGCGGCACGATGAGCTTGGGCGGCACCTTCAGGTATCCAAGCCGCTCGGCGACGCCCATGTTGCGAACCATCGATCTACCCACGAAGGCGACCTTGCGGCCGTGCTCCTTTGCGGCGTCAAGGACCTGCTGGATCCGGTGGACGTGGCTCGCGAAGCTGGACACGATGACTCGGCGAGGCGCGGTCCGAAAGACCTGGTCGATAGCCGGGGAGAGGTCCCGTTCAGCGGTCGTGAAGCCGGGGACTTCAGCGTTGGTGGAGTCCACCAGGAATAGGTCGACACCCATCTCCCCCAACCGGCCGAAGCCGCGCAAATCAGTGATCCGCCCGTCGAGCGGGAACTGGTCCATCTTGAAGTCACCGGTGTGAAGCACCAGCCCGGCCGCTGTCCGAAGAGCGACGGCGAGCCCGTCCGGGATCGAGTGGTTGACCGCCAGGAACTCGGCCTCGAAAGGGCCGAACTTACGGCGGTCGCCCTCCTTCACTTCGAGCAATCGCGGCGTGATGCGGTGCTCCTTCAGCTTTGCCTCGACCAGTGCGAGCGTCAGCTTCGACCCGACAAGAGGGATGTCGGAGCGTTCACGCAGCAGGTACGGCACTCCGCCGATGTGGTCCTCGTGACCGTGCGTCAGCACCAGCGCCTCGATCTTGTGGAGACGGTCCCTGATCCAGCTGAAGTCGGGGAGGATCACGTCGACGCCGGGCTGATGCTCCTCCGGGAACAGCACGCCGCAGTCGACGACCAGCAACCGGCCAGCGTGCTCGAAGACGGTCATGTTGCGGCCGATCTCACCGAGGCCGCCTAGCGCAACCACCCGCAGGGCGTCCCGGGCCAGCACTGGCGGAGCAGACAGTTCAAGATGCGGATGGCTCATGGCACCGGACGTTACCGGGAGCTCGGGCATCTCATGACGTCGAGGACACGCTCGCGGAGTAGGCGTCCCCGACTCAGGCGGCGACGAAACGGCGTGTCCCGGTCAACCATGCTGCCGCAGCGACGCGAATCCGCATCCGTCGCCACGGCGCTCAACCAGGGGGCGCCCACCCGGCGGCCGCGTTGGGACGGCTGCGCAGGCCGGCCGATCTGCGCGTTGTGGGCGGCTCAGGGCGGCTCCGGCGGCCCCGGCTCCTCGCCTCAGGCTGCTCGAGTGTGCGCTACGGTGCTGATTGCCGAGGACCTTCGGCGCCGGGTAATGCCCACCCCACGGTGGCGGTCCCCATGTCAGGACGCCACGCTCACATCGCGCCCGTCGCACACCACGCGCCTGAACTCGACTTCTACTTGAGCAGCGCACTGCACCTGGATGCTGGCTCCGTCGCCTACAACGACAGTCCTCGGCACCGGCCGGCCCGCGCAGCCTGAGTGGCGCCGCCCCCTAGCCCTTCCGGAGCACGGGTCGGGGGACAGTCGGCGGTCTCTGGGGCTGACTGGTTGGTTGTCAGGGTGCAGTGTGCCGGATCCGCCGGCGCAGCTGCCAATGCCTAGCTGACCTGGAACATTTCCATGGGCGATGACGAGGAGCTGCCGGAGGTCACCGTGATGACCCCGGCCGGCGTGCTTGCTGACGTTCTCGCCCGGGAGGCTGTGACTGCGAGTCAGGTCGTGATGGGCACGCCAGGACCCAACTGTCGTCACCGGGGCTCGAGTCAGAGCTTCGGAGCCGTGTCCGATGTCCTGTCGTCATCGCCCCAGCACCTGATCGAGACATGTCGTCGCCGCCGGCCATTGCGGAGCCGTCCGGCCGTTCATGACCACACGTCAACCTCACCGGCTGGCCACGACGCCGCGGCCCTTTCCTGCCTAGTGACCGGTGACGCCAGGAGCGGATGAACACGCCAGACCCTGAGACGACGCCTGTTCCGCCGCGCAGCCCGACGCGCAGGAGGGTCGCCGACCCGTGACTTAGGTCCCTTGCCGTGCCGACGTAGGGCCCTGCCACCACATCGTGGCCGGGGGCGACCCTGGAAGGGAAGAACGCCCTCACCCGAAGGAAGCATCGAGATGACCTCCACCGCGAAGACAGTTGTCGTTGGCGTCGACGGTTCCCCCGACGGAGATCGTGCCGTCGAGTACGCCGCCAGGATCGCGGAGCGTGACCACCTGGACCTGCGTCTCGTGCACGTCTCTTACGACTACCGGGTGAACAGCCCCATGTCGCCGTACCTGCCGCGGGCCATGGCCCGAGAGATCGGTGAGTCGGTGCTGCAAGCTGCAGTCAAGCACGCTGACGAGGCCGGAGCGTCTGGTGACCGGATCGCCACGGTCCTGGCCCAGGGTCCACGTGCGGCGTCGTTGCTGCAGCACGTCGCGGGCGCGAGCTACGTCGTACTCGGCAGCCGGACGGAGAGGGTGAAGCATCTGCTGACCGGGGCCATGTCACTGTCGGTGATCGCGCACTCGCCGGTGCCCGTGCGATGCGTACCGCCGTCCTGGAAACCTTCCCGGACATTCTCCGGCCGGATCGTTGTGGGTGTGGACGGATCCCGAGCCGACCGGGAGGTCCTACAGAAGGCGTTCGCCGAGTCCGATGCTGCCGGCGCACGGCTCGAGATCGTGCACGCATGGCCGGCGGTCGCGCCGTACGACACTGCGCTCACCGGTCGAGTACTCGACGAGGACTGGGACAGGACGGCACGCGAGCACCTGATCACGCACATCAAGCCCGTATCGGCAGCGTATCCCGCCGTCGACTGGGAGCTCTCCTTGAACTACGAGCGGGTGCCGTTCGCGGTCCACGAGGCAGCGCGTGACGCAGACCTGTTGGTCCTCGGCCGACACGGCCACCATGCGCCGTTAGGCCTCCTGGTGGGGTCGAACACCCGCACCCTCCTGCGTGCGGCGCCGTGCCCTGTCGAGGTCGTGCCGATCGCCGCGAAGTCCGCCGATCGTGGCTTGGTCCACCTCGGCAGCGTCGTACGGACCTTGATCCGGAAGTCGCTCAGCCCGGTCCCCATCGTGCCTAGGCCCGACCCGACCCGCGTCCGAGAGCTCGAGCCGCACGAGCTGAGCACCAGGAGGTCATGACATGGCACCGATAGCAGGGAAGACGATCGACACGGCAGCCGCCGGCGACGAGGTCCTCGAGTGGGCCGGCCGCGCGCCGAGTGTGCACAACACCCAGCCGTGGGCCTGGCGCGTACTTATGCTTGGCACCGAGATCCGCGCAGGCCGGCCCCGTAAGTTCTTGGGTGGCCCGGGAGGGTCGGGTGTGGCTGGGGGAGCACAGGTCCTGCCGATCGAGCAAGAGACGACCAAAGCGCAGGAAGCCGGGTTCCAGCTCGTGGACACTGGACGTTTGCATGGAGGCGGCTCGCCCGTTCGTGACGGGCCGGCTCATCGGGGCTGCGTGGGAGATCATGCTCAACATGCGCGAGCGTGCGGAGAAGCTGGGTGGGACCTGCTGCGTTGAGTTGTCGGCGGGGGAGGGGACCACCATCATCTGGACGGTCCCCCTGTCCTGAGATCGATGTCCGGAAGGACGGGACCTAGGTCCCTTTCCGGAAGGGTCCTCGCTCCCTGTGGACGGCCTCAGGTCCCCGGTAGCGTGGCGGCATGGACACCGGTGCGCCCCCGGACACGATTCGGGTCTTCCTTCTCGACGACCACGAGATCGTCCGTCGCGGGCTTCGTGAGCTCCTCGAGAGCGAGGGCGACATCGAGGTCGTCGGCGAGTCGGGACTGGCGCAGGAGGCGGCCCGCAGGATCCCCGCGCTGCGCCCGG
>JAWWPF010000168.1:0-3402 GCA_033850795.1 Nocardioidaceae bacterium
CCTGCCGTCCCACGGCCGAGCGCGGAAAAAAACCCCAGAGTTCCTTTGTGGACAAGGGCTTTTGGGCGGGTTTTCGGGGCGTGGTTGTCGGTGCTCGCCGATAGCTTGGGGTCATGTCCGAGGTCACCAGCATCCCGCCCGGGACGTCGGGCGGTGTCCCGGGTGGGGAGGCTGCGGCCGGTGCGGTGGTGGGTGTGGATCTGCGTGATCTGGAGTGGACCAGCCCCCACCGGCACACCTACCACGTCACCCCCACCCCCAAGCACTACCCGAGTAACGACTCTCGGCTCCTGCCCCCGGACACCACCCAGGTGCCCGGGGCACCGGCACGCCCAGGAACGTCCAGACGAGACGGCCACCTCACGGAAAGGACGCATGCACGGCACGACACCGGCCGGCACGACACCGGCCGGCCGACACCGGCTTGCACGCCTGCCGGCCCGAGGTCCCGCTGGCAGCCCCCGACCGGCATCAACCCACAGCAGCCGACATACACCAGCGGCCCGCCGACGTCTCGCCGCTCCCGACGGGAGCCGCGCGCAGCCGCTCCGACCGGCACTCGCCCGGGTTTGGTGTGGGGTCTGCCCCGTTGTGCCCCAAACGTCGCCGGCAAGTGCACGTCCGAACGGTCACGTGTGCCGGCGGAGCTCCCCCCGCAATCGGTTCCAAGACCCTCGACGCGCAACTCCGACGGGGCACGACCAGGACGGCCCCGCAACGGGAATCCCCGCCGTCTCAACGGAAATGCCCGCCGCCTCAACGGGAATGCCTGCCCTCTCAACGGGGTGGGAGAGACTGGGGGGATGACACGCATCGGGCTGATCGGCGGGATGAGCTGGGAGAGCAGCGCGGAGTACTACCGGCTGCTCAACGAGCTCACCCGGGAGCGCGACGGCGGGCTCGCCTCGGCGGAGTGCATCCTCTACTCGGTCAACTTCGCCGAGATCGAGGCGATGCAGACCTCCGGCCGCTGGGCGGAGGCCGGAGAGCGCCTCGCCGCAGCGGCGCGGTCGCTCGAGGCCGCCGGCGCGGAGCTCCTCCTGCTCTGCACGAACACGATGCACAAGGTCGCCGACGCGATCGAGGCGGCGACCAGCGTCCCCCTGCTGCATCTGGGCGACGCGACCGCGCTGGCCGTACGGCGGGCGGGACTCGACACGGTCGGGCTGCTCGGCACGGCGTTCACCATGGAGCAGTACTTCTACCGCAGCCGCCTCGAGTCGCACGGCCTGACGGTCCTCGTCCCCGAGCCACAGGATCGCGCCCTGGTGCACCGGGTCATCTACGACGAGCTGTGCGTCGGCGTGGTCCGCTCCGAGTCCAGAGATGCGTACGTCGGCGTGGTGACCCGGCTCGCGGAGCGCGGTGCCCAAGGCGTCGTCCTCGGGTGCACCGAGATCGAGCTGCTGCTCCACCCGGAGGACACTGACCTTCCACTCTTCGCGACCACCCGGCTGCACGTCGAGGCGGCCCTGCAGCGAGCGCCGGCGCCGCTCCCGACCGGCCCGTAGGCTTCGGGCGTGAAGCCGTTCCTGCTCCTGGGCATCCGGGGCGAGGACCCCGCAGCCGACAACGAGTACGAGTCGTTCCTCGACTTCACCGGCCTCGACGAGTCCCTGCTGCAGCGGATCCGCATGGAGCAGCGGCCGCTCGGGCACGTCGACCTCGACGAGTGGTCCGGGATCTTCCTCGGCGGCGGCCCGTTCAACGCCAGCGACGAGGAGGCGGCCAAGTCGCCGGTCCAGCGCAGGGTCGAGGCCGAGCTCGCCCACCTCCTCGACGACGTGGTCGCTCGCGACTTCCCGTTCCTCGGGGCCTGCTACGGCATCGGGATCGTCGGCACCCACGAGGGCGGCACGGTCGACCGCACCTACTCGGAGCCGATCGGCCGGGTGATGGTCAGGCTCAGCGCAGAAGGGTGCGCGGACCCGCTCCTCGCCGACCTCTCCGAGGAGTTCGAGGCCTTCGTGGGCCACAAGGAGGCCATCGCGGACCTGCCGCAGCACGCTGTCCTTCTCGCCGCCTCCCCCGACTGTCCGGTGCAGGCCTTCCGGGTAGGCCGCAACGTCTACGCGACGCAGTTCCACCCCGAGCTCGACATCGGCGGGCTGTGCACCCGCATCGAGGTCTACAAGCACGCCGGCTACTTCGAGCCGCACCTCGCCGAGTCGATCAAGGAGATGGCCCGTCAGGGCAAGGTGTTCGAGCCGCCGAAGATCCTGCAGCGCTTCGTCCAGCGCTACGCGCGAGCGCGTGACTGACCCCAGGTGGTGTGGCGCTCCGGGCAGTGCCAGAGTCGGAGCATGAGCGCCGTCACCGAGAGCTACCGAGCCGCCCGGGACCTGCTGCTGGAGCTCCGCGAGGATCCCGACGAGGCGCACCGGCGGTTCGAGTGGCCCGACGTCGGCGAGCGGTTCAGCTGGGCGGTCGACTGGTTCGACGCCATCGCCCGCGGCAACCACAAGCCGGCTCTGGTGATCGTGGAGGAGGACGGATCCTCCCTCGAGCGGTCCTTCGACGAGATGGCCAGGTGCTCGGACCAGGTCGCGGCCTGGCTGGGGCAGCAGGGAGTCACCCGCGGCGACGCGGTGATCGTGATGCTCGGCAACCAGGTCGAGCTGTGGGAGTCGATGCTCGCCCTGATGAAGCTCGGCGCCGTCATCCTGCCGACCACCACGGCCGTCGGCCCCTCCGAGCTCGCCGACCGCATCGCCCGCGGCCATGCGCGCTACGTCCTGTGCAACCTGGCCGACGCCGCCAAGTGCGACGACGTGGCCGGGGACTACACGGTGCTCACCACTGACGCGCTGCACGACGCGTACGCGCTCGACGTACCGCCCGCGCCGCATCCGGGCACCGCGCCGTCCGACCCGCTGCTGCTCTACTTCACCTCCGGGACCACGTCGCGGCCCAAGCTCGTCGAGCACACCCAGGTGTCCTACCCGGTCGGCCACCTGGCGACGATGTACTGGCTGGGCCTGCGTCCCGGCGACGTGCACCTGAACATCTCCTCGCCCGGCTGGGCCAAGCACGCCTGGTCGTGCTTCTTCGCGCCGTGGATCGCGGAGGCGACGATCTTCCTCTACAACTACTCGCGGTTCGACGCCGCGGCGCTGCTCTCCGAGGTGCGGCACCGGCAGGTCACCACCTTCTGCGCGCCGCCGACGGTATGGCGCATGCTGATCACCTCGGACCTCTCCGGAGGGCCGGGCGACCTGCGCGAGGTCATCGGCGCCGGCGAACCGCTCAACCCGGAGGTGATCGAGCAGGTCCGCCGGGCCTGGGGCCTGACGATCCGCGACGGCTACGGGCAGACCGAGACCAGTGCCCAGATCGGGAACACGCCGGGTACCCGGGTGAAGCCCGGCTCGATGGGCAAGCCGCTGCCGGGCCTGCCGGTCG
>JAWWPF010000079.1:0-3821 GCA_033850795.1 Nocardioidaceae bacterium
CCGTGAGCAACGGCCACATGATCCGGCACACCCTGGTACATCCCGACCGCGTCAAGCCCTGACACTGGACGGACGACCGCCCCCGGCGCTATCCCTGCCGGGGGCGGTCGGTGCGTCGTGCTAGCCGCGGTTGTCGTAGCGGTGCAACTCTTCGGCGTCCGCGAAGTGGAGAAGCGATGCGGGCAGGCTCCGCGCCTCCGACGTCGTCAGGTGCAGGGTTGCCGTCGTGCCCTCCGCGTACCTGTTCGGTCAGGGTCGGCGGGAGCTTCCTCACCTCCAGCATCACGAGCGGAAGGCCGAGGTCGCCCTGACGCGGGTTGTTCCGGGCCACCTCGTCCTGCTCGAGCTGGACTCTCCAAGCGCCGAGGCCCGGACGGTCGACCCGCTTGGCTGCGGCGTTGTGCAGGTCCTTCAGGATCTCGCCGTGGTCGACGCTCAGGTGCAGACGTGCGCCCTCGAGGCTGCAACTGTCCTTGAGTAGCGCCTGACGGTGGCTCTTCGGTCCTTCGGCGCACCAGGACGGGCAGTGGCTTGGTAGCCCGAGGTCGTGGTTGCTCTTCTTCTTGGTCATGCTGATCCCCTGCGAGGGTTGGGGACTCGCGCCTGCCGTATCTGGCAATTCTATGGCACGAGGCCGGTT
The DNA here is from genome assembly GCA_033850795.1 of Nocardioidaceae bacterium. Lineage (GTDB taxonomy): Bacteria > Actinomycetota > Actinomycetes > Propionibacteriales > Nocardioidaceae > Nocardioides_B. The sequence goes on from JAWWPF010000079.1 coordinate 641, forward strand.
CCATTTCTGGAAACGGCCTCTGACCTGCACTGATGCTGGTGGGCGATACTGGGTTTGAACCAGTGACCTCTTCCGTGTCAAGGAAGCGCGCTACCACTGCGCCAATCGCCCGTGACGACCCGGTCTCCAGCTTCGGAGTCCGAGCAATCGAGGTGGAGACGGGATTTGAACCCGTGTAGACGGATTTGCAGTCCGTTGCCTCGCCTCTCGGCCACTCCACCGCGGAGGCTGCGACCATCTTCTCCGAGCGGACGACGAGGCTCGAACTCGCGACCTCAACCTTGGCAAGGTTGCGCTCTACCAACTGAGCTACGTCCGCTTGTACCGCCGGCGGAGGGTCCCGCCGGACGTGCGAGTGAACTTTATCGGACAACGCTCAGATGACAAATTCGGCCCAACGGCGCGTGGCGGACCCCGACCGTGGGGCGCGGGCGCAGGTCAACCGCGTCCGGGGCCTAGGGTCCTGCCATGCGTGCGTGGGTGAACGGCAGTCTGCTCGACGATCCGCACCATCCGGCGATCGCGGTCAGCGACCACGGGTTCACCGTCGGCGACGGGGTGTTCGAGGCGGTGAAGGTCGTCCGCGGACAGCCGTTCGCGCTGACCCGGCACCTCGAGCGCCTGGCGCGGTCCGCGGCCGGCCTCGGTCTGCCGAAGGTCGACCTCGACGAGGTACGACGCGGCGTGGCGGCGGTCCTGGAAGATGACGAGCAGGCCCTCGGCAGGCTGCGGATCACCTACACCGGGGGAGTGGCGCCGCTCGGCTCGGGGCGTGGCGAGAGCCCGCCCACGCTGGTGGTCGTCGCCGACGTCCTGCGGCCCAACCCGCCCTCCACCTCGGTGGTCACGGTCCCCTGGCCGCGCAACGAGCGCGGCGCGCTGGCCGGGCTGAAGACCACGTCGTACGCGGAGAACGTGGTGGCGCTCGCCTACGCCAAGGAGCGAGGAGCGACCGAGGGGATCTTCCCGAACCTCGCGGGGCATCTGTGCGAGGGCACCGGCTCCAACGTCTTCTACGTCGTCGGCGAGGAGCTGCGGACCCCGTCGCTGGCCTCCGGCTGCCTGGCGGGCATCAGTCGCGGCCTCCTGCTGGAGTGGTACGGCGGCCACCAGGTGGATGAGTCGATCGGCGTGCTCGACCACGCCGAGGAGATCTTCCTGGTGTCCACGACCAGGGACGTGCAGGCGGTCGTCCGCTGCGACGACCGGGAGCTGGCGGCGCCGGGTCCGGTGACCGAGCAGTGCCGGCGGGTGTGGGCCGAGCGCGAGGCCCGGGATCAGGACCCCTGAGTCGTCGAGCCCGGCGTCAGGCGCTCGCGGCGCGGCGTCGTTCGCGGTAGGCGGCGACGTGCAGCCGGTTCCCGCAGGTGCGCGCGTCGCAGTATCGCTTCGACCGGTTCCGCGAGAGGTCGACAAGAGCCTGGTCGCAGTCCGGCGCGGCGCAGCGCCGCAGCCGTTCGCGCTCCCCGGAGGCGACCATGTGGGCCAAGGCCATGCCGCAGTCCATCCTGAGGCGCTCCGGCAAGGTCACCCCGGGCACGAAGTAGTGCACGTGCCAGTCGTACCCGTCGTGGTCGGTCAGGCGCGGCGTGGCCACGGCCCGCGACACGAGCGCGTTGACGGCATGCGCGGCGGAGCTGTCGTCCTCGGCGTCGAGGACGGCAGCGATCTCGGTTCGCAGCCTTCGGACGTCCTCGAGGTCGGCCGGAGCCAGCTCGCCGACGTCGCTGACCTGGTGCCGGGCCACGAACGAGCGGAGCGCGGCCAGGTCGGCCAGCTGGTCAGGACCGCCGGCGGACGGCGCGGAGTTGACCAGGTCGACGATGCGCCGCAGTGCTCGCTCGGTGTCGTGACTGAACAGCATCCACGCCCCCTGCGCAGTTCGGCATCCAGCCGGACGCGGCGAGTTGGTCCTCCCAGCCAACCCTAGCCACCGGCTCGGATGCGTCGCTGCGCGCCCTCAGGCTGTCTCGGCGGCGAAGATCGCGGTCAGCGCTGCGTCGACGTCGACGTGGTTCGACTCCGCGCCGGGCGCGACTGCCTTCGTCATACGCTCCACGAACCTGGTCACGTCGCCGGTCCTGGCCTGCACCAGGGCCTCGCCGTCGGGTGAGCAGAGCTCCACGATCACCACGGCGTGCCCGTCGGCGTCGAGGCACGGCCACACGTGGACGTCACCGTCGCCGCAGGGCTCGTAGAGCCCTTCGATGAGCAGCTCGCGTCCGAACGTCCACCGCACCTGGCTGGCGCCGGTCATGAAGACCGTGGTCACCGCGTACGGATCGCTGGGGTCGTAGTGCAGCTCGGCCTCGAGGGGCGTCACGGCGCCCGTCGGGTCGATGAGCTCCAGCGTCAGTGACTGGGTCACCGTCGGTGGAGCGGTGTCCATCGAGTAGTCCATCATCGTGGTGCCTTTCCTCCCAAGTCGTCCCCTCGGACGCGTCATGGAGACGGTGAGGGGGTGGCCCTATGACGGCAAACCAAACAGATAGATGAAAGTTTTTTCGGAAGTTGTCGGCGCGTCGCATTGAAGTGTCCAGTTATGGCCTGTTTTGGCGCCGAACAGGTCAGCCGTCCGGTCCGGAGTCCTGCGACGGTGCGCTCCACAGGGGGCACGGCGTGAGCGCGGCCAGCGGATGCGCTAGCCTGTGCGGCGCACCACCCCGTCCTCCGGGGTCGTGAGGGGCGATTGGCGCAGTGGTAGCGCGCTTCGTTCACACCGAAGAGGTCACTGGTTCGAACCCAGTATCGCCCACCCTTCCCTTCGGCCCGGGGCCCTGGACCGGGGTCCCGGCGCCTCTGCGCCGCTCGGACGGTGCATCCCTCCCAGGAGGGCACCGGCCGGGTCCAGTGCGGATTTCCACGCCATCATGCTCGACGCTCGTCGGTGCGAACCATCGTCGCCGCATGCGCGAACGTGCAGTGCAGGAACGTGCATCAGGGCCGGGATGACAGTGCCGTCGGGCCCGGCGTAATCTCGTGTGCAGAGCAGGGTCGCTCCCGACCTCCCAACGGCGAGCGCCCCTGCTCGCCTGACTCACGTCCCCGGCGCCTCGAAGCCCCCCGCATGTCGCTCCCCGGCTCGGCTGACGAGCAGTGTCACGATGCAGCCTCGGAGCCGCGGCCCACCGCCCGGGGGCGCGGCGACCCGGCGCCCGGGGGGACCGCCGGTCGGGCGGCG
>JAWWPF010000303.1:0-7581 GCA_033850795.1 Nocardioidaceae bacterium
GCGCCCTGGATGACCCGGTGGTCGTACGTCGACGTCAGCGTCATCACCTTGCTGACGGCGTTGCGGGTCAGGGTCTCCTCCGAGGCGCCCTGGTACTCCGGCGGGTAGTCCATGGACCCGACGCCGACGATGGTGCCCTGGCCACTCATCAGCCGCGGCACGGAGTGGTTGGTCCCGATGGTCCCCGGGTTGGTGAGGCTGACCGTGGTGCCCTGGAAGTCGCTGACCGCCAGCTTGTTGTTGCGCGCCTTGCGGACGATGTCCTCGTAGGCCGCCCAGAACCCGGCGAACCCCATGGACTCAGTGCCCTTGATGGAGGGAACCAGGAGCTGACGGGTGCCGTCGGGCTTCGCCATGTCGATCGCGAGCCCGAGGTTGATGTGCGCGGGCGTGATCAGGGTCGGCTTCCCGTCGACGACGTCGAAGCCACGGTTCATCTCGGGCATCGACCGCAGCGCCTTGACCAGCGCCCAGCCGATCACGTGGGTGAACGACACCTTGCCGCCGCGCGCCCGGGACAGGTGGTTGTTGATCACGATGCGGTTGTCGATGAGCAGCTTCACCGGCACGGAGCGCACGCTGGTCGCGGTGGGGACGCTCAGGCTGGCGTTCATGTTCTGTGCGGTCCGGGCGGGCGCGCCGCGGAGCACGGTCAGGGTCGGCTCGTCGACCGCCTCGGCCCGGGCCGCGGGCTCGGGCTCCTTGGGCACCGGCGAGGCGGAGGTGGGCTGAGCGGGCCGGGCGTCGGCCCGGGGGGTCGCGTGGGTCGGCGCCGACACCGCGGGCTTGGGGGCGGTGGCCGGCTTGACCGGCGTCGTCGGGGTCGTCGGCTCGGCCTTGACCGTCGACTGGCTCTGGGGCCGGGCCTCGGGCCGGGCCCCGGGCTGGGCCTCGGGCTGGGCCTTCGGCGGTGCGGACGTCCCCTTGCTGCCGTTCGCGCCGTTCGTTCCGCGCTCAGAGCTGAAGAAGTCCCACCAGACCTTGTCGAGGCTGTCCGGGTCGTTCTGGTACCGCTCGTACATCTCGTCCACGAGCCACTCGTTGGCACCGAAGTCGGCGAGGGGGTCCTCCGCAGACTGTCCGGTGCTGGGTGCGCCTTTCGAAGACTCGGGCACGGCCTGAATCGCCTCTTCCACGAAGAATCAATGCGTCGGATCTAGGGTGGGGAACGGCTACCAGGCTAGACCTTCGTGACAACCGTCGCAGTGGGACCTCGACGTCCCCGCTGTCGTGTCAGTCACGCCGAGTGGGAGGGACCGGCAGGTGAGGCGGAGGTCCGGGCAGCGCCGTGGTCGCCCTGGTCGCCATCCGCTCGGTGTGCTGCTGGTCGTCCCGCTCCTCGCGGCCGCGGGCGCCTGCACCTCCTCCTCCCACCAGTCACCGGGCCGGCCGGCCGCCAGTCGCTCCACCGCGGAGCCGACCCCGGTCCGCGGCCCTTCCTCGGTGCCGTGGCGGGTCCGGGTCACGCACGTCGCCGGGGCACTCGACGGGCAGCGCGAGCGCGACCTGGTCTCGGGGGTGGGCGCGACGATCGCCTCGTACGTGGACGACGCGTTCCTGGCCGGCCCCTACCCCCGTGCCGACTTCAGCCGGGCCTTCGCGGGCTTCACCACGGGCGCGGCTCATCGGGCGGGCGCCGACCAGGCGCTGCTGACCAACCGGCCCCTGGGGTCCCGGACGCGATCCGTGCGGGCGACCCGGCGTACGGCGTACCTCTCGGTGCTCGCGCCGAGAGGTACGGTCGCCGGCGTCACGGCGACGCTCGACCTGCAGCTCCTCGTGAGCCGGACGGACGGCACCGCGGTCCGGGTCCGGCTGCACGGACGGCTGCTCCTGAGCCGTGACCCGGGACGGCCCTGGACGATCTTCGGCTACGACCTCGCCCGCTCCGACGTACCGTCCGACGGTGGCGCTCCATGACCCGCCGCCTGGCCCTGCTCGCGGCCCTCCTGACGCTGGTCGCCCTGGTGGTGCCGCAGTCGACGGTCCGGCGCACCGACGTCGCCCTCGTCGAGGTGCACACGGCGCAGGCGGTCGACCATCCCCGGTCCGTCGTCTGGCTGCTGTGCCTCGGCTCGGACGCCCGTCCGGGGGAGGCGCTGCTGCACCAGCGCGCCGATGCCATCCAGCTCGTCGGGCTGAACCTCGAGACCGGCGCCGGCACGATGATCGGGATCCCGCGGGACTCCTTCGTCGAGATCCCCGGGCACGGGCGCAACAAGATCAACGCCTCGATGACCTTCGGTGGCCCGCAGATGATGGCGGCGTCGGTCGGCCGGCTCGTCGGCATCCGGCCCGACTACGTCTTCACCACGGGCTTCGACGGGTTCCGCGCCATGGTCCGCGCGATCGGCGGTGTCACCGTCAACTCCCGGTTCGCCTTCTCCGACCCGATCCGGCCCCAGGGCTACAAGAAGGGCCCGAACAAGCTGACCGCCTACCAGGCCCTCATCTTCGGCCGGGTCCGGCACCCGCTGCCGCGCGGCGACTTCGACCGGTCCGCGAACCAGCAGGAGCTGCTGCGCAGCATCCTGCGCCGGGTTCGCGGCCGCGAGTCCGGACCGGGGTTCATGGAGCGGGGCGTGCTCGCGGCCGTCGAGAACATGAACACCGACCTGGCTCCGGCGCAGCTGTTCCGGCTGGCCCAGGCGGTCACCCAGGTCGACCCGGCGAGGCTGCACGGCTGCGTGCTGGACGGGCGCCCGGGCTTCGCGGGCGCCGCGAGCGTGGTGTTCCCGAACGTGCCGCAGGCCCGCCGCCTCGGCGACGACGCGCGCCGGGACGGCACGCTGGACCGGGGCTGCCGGGCGAAGGGGTGAAGGTCGTGAGCCGCCCGTTCGGGGCATGGTCGAGGAGGGGGCGCCCCCGGTAGGATTCGAACCTACGCTCCCGCCTCCGGAGGGCGGTGCTCTATCCCCTGAGCTACGGGGGCTCACGGTGCGCGGAAAGCGTACATGACGGCGCAGGACCGGTGATGAGCGCGTGAGTGGCTCCAGTGGCACCACCAACGGCACCCCGGAAGACGGGGGTGCCAGGGCGATACGGGTCCTCGTGGTGGACGACTCCGCGCCCGTCCGGGACCTCGTCATGGTGAACCTCGAGCTGGAGGGTTTCGAGGTCCGGACTGCGTCCGACGGCCTGGAGGGGTTCGAGGCGGCCGTGCAGTGGCGCCCCGACCTGATCACCTTGGACGTGGTGATGCCGCGCCTCGACGGCTTCGGGGCGCTCGAGCGGCTGCGCGGCGATCCCCGGACCGCGGACATCCCGGTGGTGATCCTGACCGGGCGCGCGCAGGGCGCCGACCGGGACCGCGGGCAGGCCCTGGGTGCCGACGCGTACTTGAGCAAGCCGTTCGAGCCGGCGGAGCTGGTCGGCGTGGTCGGCGAGCTGGCCCGCGCGGGCCGCCGGGCCGGGCAGCGGGAGCCGGGCCGTTAGGCTTGCCCGGTGACACCCGAGGAGCTCTCCACCGCGATCGTGCGCGCCCTCACGAGCCTCGCCGAGAACGGCGACCTGAGCCTGCCCGACGGCGTTCCGGGAAGCGTGGTGGTCGAACGCCCGAAGAACAAGGAGCACGGCGACTACGCCACGAACATCGCCCTGCAGCTCGCCAAGCGCGCCGGCCGGCCGCCGCGGGAGATCGCCGGCCTGCTCGCGGACCGGCTCGCCGGGCACGACGGCATCGCCTCGGTCGAGATCGCCGGCCCCGGCTTCCTCAACGTGCGGGTCGAGACGGGTGCGCAGGGCGAGGTGGCCGAGCAGATCCTGGCCGCCGGTGCGTCGTACGGCTCGAGCGGGCTCTACGCCGGCCAGAACGTGAACCTGGAATTCGTCTCGGCGAACCCGACCGGCCCGATGCACATCGGCGGGACCAGGTGGGCGGCCGTCGGCGACGCGCTCGGCCGGATCTTCGAGGCGTCCGGCGCCGAGGTGACCCGGGAGTACTACTTCAACGACCACGGTGCCCAGATCGACCGGTTCGCCCGGTCCCTGCTCGCGAGCGCCCGCGGGGAGCAGCCTCCCGAGGACGGGTACGGCGGCCAGTACATCGTCGACATCGCGCAGGCCGTCATAGGGCAGCGCCCCGACGTGCTCGACCTGCCGCAGCCCGACGCTCAGGAGGTGTTCCGGTCGCTCGGCGTGCAGATGATGTTCGACGAGATCAAGGCGACGCTGCACGAGTTCGGCGTCGACTTCGACGTCTACTTCCACGAGAACAACCTGCACGAGTCCGGGGCGGTCGAGCGCGCGATCAAGCGGCTCACCGAGATGGGCAACACCTACGAGAAGGACGGTGCGCTGTGGATCCGCACCGAGAAGTACGGCGACGACAAGGACCGGGTCATCGTCAAGTCCGACGGTGAGGGCGCCTACATCTCCGGGGACGCCGCCTACTACCTGGACAAGAAGGAGCGCGGCTTCGACCGCTGCCTGATCATGCTGGGCGCCGACCACCACGGATACGTGGCCCGGCTGATGGCACTGTGCGCGGCGTTCGGCGACACCCCGGGCAAGGACCTCGAGGTGATGATCGGCCAGATGGTGAACCTGCTCAGCGGCGGGCAGCCGCTGCGGATGTCCAAGCGCGCGGGCACCGTGATCACGCTCGAGGACCTGGTCGAGCGGATCGGCGTCGACGCGGCGCGCTACGCGCTCGCCCGGTTCACCCCGGACACCACGATCGACATCGACCTCGACCTGTGGGCCAAGAAGAGCAACGACAACCCGGTCTTCTACGTGCAGTACGCCCACGCCCGACTGGCCTCGATCCTGCGCAACGCCGACGACCTGGGGCTCACCCCCGGACCGGTCTCCACCCTGCTCTCGCAACCGAAGGAGGGCGACCTGCTGCGTGCGCTGGCCGAGTTCCCGCGGGTCGTGGCCGCCGCGGCGCAGCTGCGGGAGCCCCACCGGGTCGCGCGCTACCTGGAGGACACCGCCTCGGCGTTCCACAAGTTCTACGACACCTGCCGGGTGCTCCCGATGGGCGACGAGGAGCCGGCCCCGATCCATGCGGCCCGTCTCACGCTGGTCGCCGCCACCCGCGTGGTCCTCGCGAACGGCCTTGCGCTGCTGGGGGTCTCCGCTCCCGAGAGGATGTGACGTGCGCGCCCACGAAGCCGGCTGGGCCCACGCCGAAAGGCCCCGCGGGCCGTCCTGGCTGCGCCTGCCCTCGGACGTCGACGAGCTCGTCCCGCAGCTGTGGTCCTCGACCGCCCGCAAGAACTCCGACGGGGCACTGGAGATCGGCGGCGTCGACCTGCGCGAGCTGGTCGCCGAGCACGGCTCGCCCGCCTATGTCCTCGACGAGGCGGACTTCCGCAGCCGGGCCAGGGCGTTCGTCGAGGCTTTCTCGGACTACGACGTCTACTACGCCGGCAAGGCGTTCCTGTGCACCACCGTCGTTCGCTGGGCCGCGGAGGAGGGCCTGTCCCTCGACGTGTGCTCCCTCGGTGAGCTCAGCGTCGCGCTGCGCGCCGGGTTCGACCCGGCACGGATCGGCCACCACGGCAACAACAAGAGCGTCGCGGAGCTGCGCCGCGCAGTCGAGGCGGGCGTCGGGCGCATCGTCGTGGACTCCTTCCAGGAGATCGACCGGCTGGCCGCCATCACGGCCGAGACCGGTCGCCGGGCCCCGGTGATGGTGCGGGTGACGGCCGGGGTGGAGGCGCACACCCACGAGTACATCGCCACCGCCCACGAGGACCAGAAGTTCGGCTTCTCGATCGGGTCCGGCGACGCGCTGGACGCCGTACGTCGGGTGCAGGAGGACCCGGGCCTCGAGCTGCTCGGCCTGCACTCGCACATCGGCTCGCAGATCTTCGACACCGCCGGCTTCGAGGTGGCCGCGCGGCGGGTGCTGGCCCTGCACGCGCAGGTGTCGTCCGAGCTGGGCGTGGACCTGCCGCAGCTCGACCTCGGCGGCGGCTTCGGGATCGCCTACACCACCCAGGACGACCCCGCCGACCCGGCGCAGCTGGCGACCGAGCTCACCAAGATCGTCGAGCACGAGTGCCGTGCCCTCGCGGTGGCGGTGCCCGCGCTGTCGATCGAGCCCGGCCGAGCGATCGTCGGGCCGGCCATGTGCACGGTCTACGAGGTCGGCACGGTCAAGGAGGTGGGCCTGGACGCCGGGGCGACCCGCGTCTACGTCTCCGTCGACGGGGGGATGAGCGACAACATCCGCACGGCGCTGTACGACGCCGACTACTCCTGCACACTGGCCTCACGACGCTCGGGGGCGGAGCCGGTGCTCGGGCGGGTGGTCGGCAAGCACTGCGAGGCCGGGGACATCGTCGTCAAGGACGAGTTCGTGCCCGGTGACCTCGCGCCGGGCGACCTGCTGGCCGTCCCCGGCACCGGCGCGTACTGCCGGTCGATGGCGAGCAACTACAACCACGCCCTGCGGCCACCCGTGGTCGCGGTGCGCGACGGCGCGAGCCGGGTGGTGGTCCGACGCGAGACGGAGGACGATCTGCTGCGGACCGACGTCGGCGCCTGAACATCTCAGGGCGCGGACCGCCGGCGAGCACCAGATCACCGAACGGAGAGGATGAGGCCGTGGAAAGGCCGTCGACCCGCGCACCCGGGCGCGCGCCCCTGAGGCTCGCCCTGCTCGGCTGCGGTTCCGTGGGCAGCGAGGTGGTGCGGCTGCTGCTGCGGCACCGCGACGACCTGACCGCCCGGGTGGGCGCGCCCATCGAGCTGGTGGGGGTCGCCGTACGGCGGCCGGAGCTGCCGCGCCACGCGGACGTCCCGCGCGAGCTGCTCACCGGGGACGCGCAGGGCCTCGCCGCACGCGAGGACGTGGACCTCGTCGTCGAGGTCATCGGCGGCATCGAGCCGGCCCGCTCGCTGATCCTGACCGCACTCGAGAACGGCGCCTCCGTCGTCACGGCGAACAAGGCGCTCCTGGCGGAGGACGGCGCCACGTTGTTCGCCGCCGCGGAGAAGGCCCAGCGCGACCTCTACTTCGAGGCGTCGGTGGCAGGCGCCATCCCGATCCTGCGGCCGCTGCGCGAGTCGCTGGCCGGCGACCAGGTCCGCCGGGTCACCGGCATCGTGAACGGCACGACGAACTTCATCCTGGACAAGATGGACACCCTCGGCAGCGGCTTCGCCGAGGTGCTCGAGGAGGCCCAGTCACTCGGCTACGCCGAGGCGGACCCGACCGCCGACGTGGACGGGTACGACGCGGCGGCCAAGGCCGCGATCCTGGCGAGCCTGGCCTTCCACACCCGGGTGACCGCCTCCGACGTCTACCGCGAGGGCATCTCGGAGGTCAGCGCCGCGGACGTCGCGTCGGCCCGGGCGATGAACAGCGTGGTCAAGCTGCTCGCGATCTGCGAGCTCCGGGAGGGGCCGAACGGGCCGGCCGTCTCGGCGCGCGTCCACCCCGCGATGATCCCGCGCTCCCACCCGCTCGCCAGCGTGCGGGAGGCCTACAACGCGGTGTTCGTGGAGAGCGACGCCGCCGGCCAGCTGATGTTCTACGGCCCCGGCGCCGGCGGTGCCCCGACGGCGAGCGCCGTGCTAGGCGACCTCGTCACCGTGGCCCGGAACCGGCTCAACGACGTGCGCGGG
>JAWWPF010000361.1:0-15433 GCA_033850795.1 Nocardioidaceae bacterium
AACGACCGGCGCAAGCTCGCCCAGGACGCGGCCGGGCTCGGGATGTGCAACATCACCAAGTGCTGCAGCGAGGTCTGCCCCGAGGGGATCCACATCACCGACAACGCCATCATCCCGATGAAGGAGCGTGTGGTGGACCGCAAGTACGACCCGCTCACCTGGCTCGGCTCGAAGATCCGGCGCCGCGACCCCCGGGACGAGGTGTCCTCATGACGGTGCTGTCCGAGGGCGAGGTCACCGAGGCGCTGGAGCGCGACCTCCCGGAGTGGAAGGCCGCGGACGGCGGGAAGGCCCTGGTGCGGGAGGTGCGGGCGGCGTCCTTCCTCGACGGCATCGCGCTGGTCCAGAAGGTGGCGCAGGAGGCCGAGGCGGCCGACCACCACCCCGACATCGACATCCGCTACACGACTCTGACGTTCACGCTGTCGACCCACTCGGCCGGCGGGGTGACCGGCAAGGACCTTGAGCTCGCGGCAGCGATCGACCGCCTGGCCGCGGAGGCGGAGAGCCGCTGAGCGACGTCGGCCGTGCCGTGCGGCGACCGGTCAGAGGTACATGCCGCTCCGGGGGCCCGGCTCGTCACCCGGCTCCCCAGGCTGACCCGGACGCATCGGACCTGCGCCGGGCATGACCCCGGGCGGCAGCGCCCGCCGCATCTGCTCGAGCTGCGCCCGCGCGGCCACCTGCTGCGCGTAGATCACCGTCTGGATCCCGTGGAACAGCCCCTCGAGCCAGCCGACGAGCTGCGCCTGGGCGATCCGCAGCTCGGGCTCGGACGGGGTCTCGGAGCTGAACGGCAGGGACAGCCGCTCGAGCTCCTCCACGAGCTCCGGGGCCAGGCCGGCCTCGAGCTCCTTGATCGAGGAGGCGTAGATGTCCGCGAGACGCGCACGGCTGGCCTCGTCGAGCGGCGCGGACTTCACCTCCTCGAGGAGCTGGCGGATCATCCCGCCGATGCGCATGACCTTGGCAGGTTGCTCCACGAGGTCGGTGATGTTCCGCTCGCCGTCCCCGTCCTGCTCGCCGTCCTGGTCGGCGCCGTCCCCGGCAGACGCCATGCCGTCCGGACCGATGATCACCACGCGCGGGTCCTCGGGGGCGGTCCTGTCTTCGGGCTGCTGAGAGGTCATTGGTCAACCTTACGCAGGGTCATCGGACCAGCACGATCTTGCCCGTGTGGTCACCGGACTCCATGATCCGGTGCGCCTCGCCGGCCTCCTCCAGCGGAAGCGTCGTGTGGACCAGGGTCCGCACCGACCCGTCCGAGACCAGCGGCCAGACGTGCTCGACGACGGACGCGCAGATGGACGCCTTCTCCGCCGGTGGCCGCGCCCTCAGGGAGGTCGCGATCACGGCGCCCCGCTTCCTCATCAGCAGGCCGAGGTCGAGCTCGCCCTTGCTGCCGCCCTGCATCCCGATCACCACCAGCCGGCCCTCGAGCGCGAGTGCGTCGACGTTGCGGGGCAGGTACTTCGCGCCCATGTTGTCCAGGATCACGTCGGCGCCCGCGCCGTCGGTCGCGGCCTTGACCTCCTCGACGAAGTCCTGGTCCCGGTAGTTCACGGTGACGTCCGCGCCCAGCGAGCGGCAGACCTCGAGCTTCTCCGGCGAGCCGGCGGTGGTGACCACCCGGGCGCCGAGCGCGTGCGCCAGCTGGATCGCGAAGGTCCCGATGCCCCCGGCGCCACCGTGCACGAGCAGGGTCTCGTCGGGCTGGAGGCCCGCGATCATGAAGACGTTCGACCACACCGTGCAGGCCACCTCGGGCAGCGCCCCGGCGGTCAGCACCTCGACACCGGCGGGGACCGGCATGACCTGCCCGGCCGGGACCAGCACCTTCTCGGCGTACCCGCCGCCGGCCAGCAGTGCGCACACCTCGTCGCCGGGCGACCAGTCGTGCACGTCGGGTCCGACGGCGGCGACCACGCCGGAGCACTCCAGGCCGAGGACGTCGGAGGCACCCGGCGGCGGGGGGTAGCGGCCCTGGCGCTGCATGGTGTCTGCGCGGTTGACCGCGGTCGCGGTCATCTCGATGACCACCTCGCCCGGGCCCGGCGTGGGATCGGGCAGGTTGGCCAGCACGAGGGCCTCCGGGCCGCCGGGCTGGGGGACGATGACAGCGCGCATGCGCTCACCCTAGGACCGGGCGCGGGACAGCCTCAGTCGACGTCCACCAGCGCCTCGTCGAGGTCCTCGGCCTCCTCCACGTCCTCGGCGTCGTCGGTGTCCTCGGTCTCTCTGCCCCATCGCTCCGCCAGCTCCGTCGCTGCGGCAGCCAGGCGCTCCAGCTGGTCGGGGTTCGCCTCGTGGAGGGCGGCGGCGTACCCGAGCAGGTACGTCGTGATGGGGGCAGCGGGCCGCTCCACGTTGTGCGCCGCGTCGCGGGCGAGGTCCAGCACGAGGCCTTCGTCGACTTCCGCGTCGATGTCGAGGGCGTCGCAGAGCTCGTCAATCCAGTCGTGCAGGGTCACTCTTCAAGCGTCGTACGACGTCAGGGATCTGGCAATGGGAAACGCCGAATGGGCTGCACCGGTGGGCAGCCCGTCAATGCGCTCACGAGCCTCCGAAGGCGCGCAGGTCGGCCCAGGTGTCGACGTCCATCCCCTCGTCGCCCACGGCCGGGACGTCGGCGAGCCGAAGGGCGCCGACCAGCCGACGCATCGGCAGCCCGTGCTCGAGCCCGGGACGGGCCGGGCGCGCGGCCACCAGGGCGGTGCGGCGGTACGACGCGGCCAGGGGCTGGCGCCGACCCTCGCGGTCGAGGAGCACGGCGCCGTCGACCGTGGGATCGGCCTCCGCGGCCCAGACCAGGCGGGCGACCGTCGCGGCGGTGACCCGCGGCATGTCCACGGCCAGGACCACCACGAGTTCCGGGTCCAGACGGAGCGCGTCCAGGCCCGCGAGCACCGCCGCGGCGGGGCCACCGGAGGGAGGCTCCTCGGCCGTCCAGGTCACCGGCCGTGACGTCGCCACCTCGGCGCCCACCACGACGACCTCTCGGGCGGACACGGTCGCGGCCAGGGAGCGCTCGAGCAGGCTGACCCCGTCCACCTGCAGGGCCGCCTTGTCGGCGCCGCCCATCCGCCTGGCGGTGCCGCCGGTGAGCACGACGGCACCGACGCGCAGAGGCTCTCCCGCTGCGGTCACCGGGCCAGTCTGGCAGGCTGGGTGGGGTGAGTGCGCTCCGTCTCCTCCTTCTGCAGCAGGCCGCCTCGCTCGACCCGGCCGAGAACCGGGCTTCGGTCGGCGCCCTCGCCGAGCAGGTGGAGGACGGCACCGGACTGGTGGTCCTGCCCGAGGCCTTCATGCGGGACTTCGGCGCGCCGGGCTCCGACATCGCGGAGGTCGCGGAGCCGCTCGACGGGCCCTTCGTCAGCTGCCTCGGCGAGCTCGCCGCACGCCGCGGGACCACGGTGGTCGCCGGGATGTTCGAGGTCAGCGACGACCCGGCCCGGCCCTTCAACACCCTCGCCGTCGTGGGTCCCGGTGGTCTCCTCGCGTCGTACCGCAAGATCCACCTCTACGACTCGTTCGGCTACAAGGAGTCCGACCGGCTCTCGGCCGGACCCCTCGAGCCGGTCCTGGTCGAGGTCGGCGGAGTCAGCGTCGGTCTGATGACCTGCTACGACCTGCGGTTCCCGGAGCTCGCGCGCGAGCTGGTGCGCCGCGGCGCCGAGCTGCTCGTCGTACCGTCCGCGTGGGTGGCCGGACCCCTCAAGGTCGAGCACTGGCGGACCCTGGTCACCGCCCGGGCCATCGAGAACACCGTGTACGTCGCCGCGGTCGGCCAGCCCGGGCCGCGCTACACCGGACACTCATCGGTGGTGGACCCGGCGGGCCGGGAGGTGGCCCGGGTCGGGGACGGCGAGCACCTGCTGACGGCGACGGTGAGCACCGGGGAAGTCGCCCGGACCCGGGCGGAGAACCCCTCCCTGTCCAACCGCCGGTTCTGACCCTCGTCGGGGGGCGCGGGTGCCCGAGCGGCCAGGTGTAGCGTCTCGCCATGCCTCGTGAACCCAAGACTGCGGACGTGGTCGCCGAGATGGTGGCCAACGTCATGAAGGTCACCGTCGCGGCCGGCGACCGGGTCGCCGTGGGCGACACCGTCGTCCTGCTCGAGTCCATGAAGATGGAGATCCCGGTGCTCGCCGAGGTGGCCGGCACGGTGGCAGCGGTCAAGGTAGGCGCCGGTGACGTCGTGCAGGAGGGCGACGTCCTGGTCTCCATCGACCTGTAGCCCCTCTAGACTGCAACACCGTGCACGGCCGAGGCCGTGGGCGAGGAGGGGTGCCGGAGTGGCCGATCGGAACCGCCTTGAAAGCGGTCGCTGGCAGTGATGTCAGCCGCGGGTTCGAATCCCGCCCCCTCTGCCGGTGCGTGCGTGCCGGTGCCTGTGCGACGCAGCGGCAGCTACTCCGACCCGCCCAGCTCGAGCGACACGGAGTCGTAGACCAGGTCGTTGAGCCGCTGCCGGTGGTGCTCAACGTCGGCCAGCAGCCGGTAGAGGTCCACGCGGACGGTCTCCACGTCGGGGGTCAGGAGCACCAACGGGCCCAGGGCGGCCAGCCGGCGTACCAGGGTGTCGCGCTCGCGGCTCAACGTGAGCTCGCGCGAAGCCAGCCACTCGTCCCCCTCGCGAGGCAGCTCGCGCGCCAGGGCCTCCGTGACGCCCGCCATCCGGTTCCGGACCAGGCGGCGCCAGGTCTGGTGGCGTCGTGGAGCGTCGAGGGCCTGCTGGAGCCCGAGGATGGCGTGTTCAAGACCTGTCATCGTGGCGGTCACCTCCGCGCCGATGGGGGACTTCAGAGTGTGGCGGCCTTTACCGCTTCGTGACAAGAGCAACCTCGGACTGGTTTGGACGTCCGCGCCGCGGTTCGGTTCAATCGTCGGGTGCCCTCCGACTACCGCTTCTCCGGCCCGCTCGTCCTGCGCCTGCTCGGGGCGGGCCTCGCCGGGGTAGGCGCCTTCCTGCTGGTCCTCGTGGTGCTGACGGCCCTGCTGGACCTGCCGTCCGTGGTGCTCGATGCTGGCGTGCTGCTCGCCGCGGCGGGTGTCGTCGCGCTGGGGCTGGCCGCGACCCGCGGGGTGGCGGTGGTCCGCCTGGGGGAGGCCGGCTACCGGATCCGGTTCGTGCGCGGGGCCGGCGTCCGCCAGGGACGCTGGAAGGACGTCGAGGACGTGACCACGGCCACCGTGGCGGGCGCGCGCTGCGTGGTGCTCCGCCTCCGCGACGGGCGTACGTCGACCGTGCCGGTGGGTCTGCTCGCCGGCCGGACCGAGGACTTCGTCGACGACCTCCGCGAGCAGCTGAACCGCGGGCACGGCTACCGGTCCGTGCCCGGGCGGAGGGCCTGACCTCGCTTCGGCCCGGCGGGGAGCGTGGCGCCCGATTCGCTCCCGTCCGGCCTGCCCCGGTACCCTGTGCTGGCGCTCTGGAGGTGTCGCCTAGTGGCCTATGGCGCCCGCCTGCTAAGCGGGTTGAGGGTTACCCCCTCTCGCGGGTTCAAATCCCGCCACCTCCGCCGTCCGGTGCTTCCCGGTGGTCGGTCACGCCGACGACCCGCGGGTGGGCACCGACCGTCGGACGCGCGGCCCCGCCGGCCCGGACCACCGGGTCGACGGGGCCTTTCCGTCTCGCCGGTCTGAGCGGCTGCGCCATCCCGGTCCTCGCGCCGGTCCGGGGTCGCAGCGCCGAGAAGTCCGCTCAGGGACGACCGTTCGGACGTGCACTCGAGACACTTCGCGCCCCGGGTCGGGCGTGCCGCTGGTCGGCATGGTCGGCGAGTGCACGTCCGAGCGGCTGCGTGGACAGAGTCGGCAGGAGTCGTCACAAGCGGACTGGGCGCATGGTAGACGACAGCAATCGGTTGCGGAGCGGGCGACAGTTTTTGCAGGAACCTGCAATGCACACTCATGCGAGTTCCATTTGTGGCCGTTCGGGCAGTTCGCCCAGGACACTGGTCATACGCGGGTAACCCCTGAGCCCGCCGAGACAAAGTGCGAGGTCCCAATGAGAGAGCACAGGACCGTGACCAGATGGCTGGCCGCCGTCGTGGTCGCCGGCACGCTGCTGATGGGAGCTGTCGCTCCCACGCAGGCTGCCACCGTCAAGCCCTTCCAGCCCGTCGACCCGGGCACCATGCAGCCGAACGACACCGGCTGGAACGGCACGTAAACCGCACAGCCGCCCAACAAACGCGGTCAGCGTCGAGCTGACCTGCCACAGAGCTGGGACGACGAACGTGTCCATCCCCCCGGCACGTCGCCAAGGGCCGTCCCCCCGGCCCGTCTCAGCCCCCAGCGAGGGCAGTCACTCCGGTGGCTGCCCTCGCGTCATGTCTGATGCAGGTCGTCCCGGGGCTCGTCGCCCGGCTCGTCCCCGTCGTCGAAGTCCTCGGCCGGATCCACGTGGCGCGAGCGCGGCTCGCCGTTCATGGCGTAGCCGAGCTGGAATCGGGTCTGCACGCCGAACTCGTCCTTCAGCGCCGCGATGTAGCCGGCGTACGTCCGGGTGCTGACCCCCAGCCGCTTCGCGCTGGCCGGGTCGCTGTGCCCTTCGACGAGGAGCCGGATGGTCATCGCCCGGACGTCCGCGGCGATGTTGCGCTCAGCCTGGTTCCCGCTGAGGTTGAACGGCTGCGCGCGCTCCCAGGACCGCTCGAAGATGTCCACGAGGTAGGCGATCAGGGACTTGTCGCGGATCGCGATCGCCGCATGGTGGTTGTCCGAGGCCGGGACCACGGCGACCTGCCGGTCGATCACGATCAGCCGCCGGAAGAACTCGTCGAGGGTCCGGACCTCGGCGCCCTCGGCGACGATGTCCGCCACGTACTCCCGGGTCGCCGGGCTGTGCCTCGCCGAGTGCTGGTAGAGCGTGCGCATCGTGACGCCCCGGCGGAGCGCCTTGACGTCCCGGTTCTCCGCCACTGCCAGCGTGTTGGCCGGTCGCCGGCCGTGCGGCTGCGCGGTCAGCAGCTCCTGCCGGGAGTCGTTGACGGCCGCATGGATGAAGTTGTTGATGTTGTCGAGGCCGTGGATCTCGGTGATCGGGCTCGTCGAGGCCAGCGGCGAGGTGCGGAACACCTGGCCGAGGTCGCTGAACAGGTCCGACCAGCGAGCGGACTCCGCAATCAGCTCGCTGCCCTGCATGGTCAGGGGCACCACGACCTGCGCCTGGATGGCGGTCGGGTCGACCGGGCGGAGCACGGCGTTGGAGTGCTCGCGCCGTAGCAGCCCGATGTCGACCAGCAGCTGCCCGGCGCGCTGCCCGTCACCGCCGTCGCACAGCCGAGCGTCGTCGGCCGACAGGAATCCCTGGGCGACGGCGTCTGAGTACAGCTGCGACGCGGTGCTCTCCAGGAGTCGGCGGTCCTCGGGGCCGTAGGTGCTGCGAGTCACGCCGCACTCCTCTCCACGGCGGAAAGTATGCCGCAGGGGTATGACGCCCAGCGAGGTGTCTCAGGCGCCCAGCCGCGCCTTGAGCCCGTCCAGCTCCGTCCACAGCACCGCAGGCAGGGTCTCGCCGAACTTCTCGAACCACTCCGCGATCTGCGGGATCTCGGCCTTCCACTCCTCGACGGAGACGGCCAGCGCGGCCGTGAGGGCCTCCTCGCTCAGGTCGAGCCCGTCCGTGTCGAGCGACCCGGGGGTCGGGACGTGCCCGATGGGCGTCTCCACGGCGTCGGCCTGCCCGTCGATGCGCTCGACGACCCACTTGAGCACCCGGCTGTTCTCACCGAAGCCGGGCCACAAGAAGCTGCCGTCCTCGTCGCGACGGAACCAGTTCACGTAGAAGATCCGCGGGAGCTTCGCGGCGTCGTTGTCCTTGCCGACGGTGATCCAGTGGTTGAAGTAGTCGCCGGCGTTGTAGCCGATGAACGGCAGCATCGCCATCGGGTCACGGCGCACGACGCCGACCTGGCCGGCGGCCGCGGCGGTCGTCTCCGAGCTCAGGGTGGCGCCCATGAACGTGCCGTGCGTCCAGTCGCGGGCCTCGGTGACCAACGGCACGGTGGTCTTGCGCCGGCCGCCGAACAGGATCGCGTCGATCGGCACGCCGCGCGGGTCGTCGTACTCCGGAGCCAGGATCGGGCACTGCTTGATCGGCGTGCAGTAGCGGCTGTTCGGGTGGGAGCTCAGCTCATCGGAGTCGGGGGTCCAGTCCTCGCCCTTCCACGACGTCGCATGCGCGGGGGTGTTCTCCAGGCCCTCCCACCAGATGTCACCGTCGTCGGTGAGCGCCACGTTGGTGAACACCGAGTTGCCGATGTCGACGGTCCGCATGGCGTTCGGGTTGGTCTTCTGGTTGGTGCCGGGGGCGACGCCGAAGAAGCCGAACTCGGGGTTGACCGCGTAGAGCCTGCCGTCCTCGCCGATCCGCATCCAGGCGATGTCGTCGCCGAGCGTCTGGACCGTCCACCCGGGGATGGTCGGCGCCAGCATGGCCAGGTTGGTCTTGCCGCAGGCGCTGGGGAAGGCCGCCGCGATGTACTTGGTCACCCCCTGCGGACTCGTCAGCTTGAGGATCAGCATGTGCTCGGCCATCCAGCCCTCGTCGCGGGCCATCACGCTGGCGATGCGCAGTGCGTAGCACTTCTTGCCGAGCAGCGCGTTGCCGCCGTACCCCGAGCCGTAGGACCAGATGGCCCGTTCCTCGGGGAACTGCACGATGTACTTGGTCTCATTGCACGGCCAGGCGACGTCGCGCTCACCCGGCTGCAGCGGCTTGCCGACCGAGTGCAGCGCGGGCACCCACTGCACGTCGTCACCCGAGGCGTCGAGCTCCTCCATCCTGCGCAGCACCGTGGAGCCCATCCGGGCCATCACCCGCATCGAGACGACGACGTACGCCGAGTCGGTGATCTCCACGCCGAACATGGGGTGCTCGGACTCCAGGTGGCCCATCACGAAGGGGACCACGTACATCGTCCGGCCGCGCATGCACCCGCGGTAGAGGTCGGTCATGATCGCCTTCATCTCGTCCGGGGCCATCCAGTTGTTGGTGGGCCCGGCGTCCTTCTCCTCGACGCTGCAGATGAAGGTGCGGTCCTCGACGCGCGCGACGTCCGTCGGGTCGGAGGCCGCGTGGAAGGAGTTCGGCTTCTTGGCGGGATCCAGCCGGGTGAAGGTCCCGGCGGCGACCAGGGCCTCGGTCAGCTCGGTCCACTCCTCGTCGGAGCCCGTGCACCAGTGCACGGTGTCCGGCTGGGTGAGCTCGGCGACCTGCGAGACCCACTCCAAGATCCCTTGGTGGGTGGTGGGTTCGCCCTTGTCCGCAACGGGTTTCCTGGTCTCGGTCGTCATGCTCGCCGGCTTCCTCTCGCGCGTCGCATCACGACCCGACGAAAGGAGGCGTGCCCGCGTCCCGGAGAACGACGGACTGCCACCCGGCCCGGAAGCGCGTCGGTGGTCTCGTGGGGTCGTATGCAGTTGGTCCCGCATGGCCGCGGGCGATCTCTGCACCGTCGCGTCGGGCCGTCGTGGCGGGATCCGCCGGCGGTGTGCTGGTGAATGTACTCACAAGGTCGCCGGGTCGGCTATTGGATCGGTCTAAGCGGGAGCGCGCTCGTCCGGGGCGTCGACCCGGTGCTGCTCGTGGAGCATCTCGCCGAGGTCCACGGCGGCCACCGGAGGAGAGAAGTGGAATCCCTGGCCCGTCGTACACCCCTGGCGGCGGAGCATCAGCATCTCCTGGGGCCGTTCGATCCCCTCCGCGACCGTCTCGATGTGCAGGCTCTGGCCGAGCCGCAGGATGGTGCTGACCAGGGCTGTGTCACCGCCGTTCGAGAGCCGCTCGACGAAGCTGCGGTCGATCTTGAGGACATCGACAGGGAAGCGGTGGAGGTAGCTCAGCGAGGAGTAGCCCGTGCCGAAGTCGTCGATCGCCAGGCGGACCCCCATGTCGTGCAGCGTGGTCAGGGTCTCGAGCGTCTCCTCCCGGTTGTCGATGAGGACGCTCTCGGTCATCTCCAGGGTCAGCCGGTCCGGAGCCAGGCCGCTCTCCTGCAGCACCGCGCTCACGAGCTCGGGAAGGTCGCCGTGGTGCAGCTGGCGCGGGGAGACGTTCACGCTGACCCGCAGCGGGGTGGGCGACGGGTTCTCCGCCTGCCAGCGGGCGGTCTGCAGGCAGGCCTGCCGCAGGATCCACTCGCCCATCGGCCGGATCAGCCCGGTCGACTCGGCCACGGGAACGAAGTCGTTCGGTCCGATCAGGCCCCGCTCGGGGTGCTGCCAGCGGAGCAGCGCCTCGACGCCGGTGATGTCCCCGGTGCGCATGGAGATCATCGGCTGGTAATGGACCACGAACTCCTCGCGCTCCACCGCGCGGCGCAGGTCGGACTCGAGACGCACCCGCTCGACCAGGCCGGCGTGCATCTCCGGACGGAAGGCCACGTAGCCTCCGCTGCCGGCCGCCTTGGCCTGGTACATCGCCAGGTCCGCGTTGCGCAGCACCTGCTCCGCGGTCCGTGCGTGCTCGTCCATCCGGGCGATGCCCACGCTGGCCGCGACGTGGACGCGCTCGGCACCGAGGTCGAACGGCTCGCGGATGAAGTCGTTGATCCGGGAGGCCAACTCGCTCTCGTAGGCGCCGGTGGGGAACTCCTCCAGCAGGATCGCGAACTCGTCGCCGCCGAACCTGGCGACGGTGTCTCCGGGTCGTACGACGGCGCGCAGCCGAGCCGCGACCTCGACCAGCAGCTCGTCACCGGCACTGTGGCCCAGCGTGTCGTTGACGGCCTTGAAGCCGTCGAGGTCCATGAACATGACCGCGATCGTCGCGTCGCCGGTGGTCCTGCGGCTCAAGGCGTGCTGGATCCGGTCCTTGAAGAGTGCCCGGTTCGGCAGACCGGTCAGCGAGTCGGTGAACGCCTGCTCGGTCAGCTGCTCCTCCAGACGGACCCGGTCGGTGACGTCGCGGGCGTTCAGCACCAGGCCCTGGACGTCGGGATTGTCGAGCAGGTTCGTGATGGTGACCTCGACCCGGCACAGCCGGCCGGACCCGTGCCGCCAGCTCGTCTGCAACGTGTGGATGCGCAGGTGCTCGGCGGCGGCGTGCGTCAGGGCTCCGCGCAGCGCCGGCGCCTCCTCGTCGGGCGACAGCTCGTAGATGGAGCGGCCGACCAGGTCCTCGGGGCGGTAGCCGAGGACCCGTTCGACCGAGCGGCTCTGGTAGGTCACCGTTCCGGCCGGGTCCACGACGGTCACCACGTCCGAGCTGTGCTGCACGAGGGCGGCGAACCGCTGACGGCTGGCCTGCAGCTCGATGGTCCGCTCCTGGACACGGTGCTCGAGGTTGCGGGTCAGGAACTGGTTCTCCGAGAGCGTGAGCACCTGGCGGACCACCAGCAGGAGCATGATCGCGGTGCGGATCCAGGAGACGAAGACGTCGGCGTGGGAGGTGCGCAGGACCTCCGCCGCCGAGGTGAGCAGCGCAACCGTCACGGCTGCGTAGGGCAGCAGGTTGCCGAGCGGCCGGGTCACCTCCTCCGGCTGCTGGCCGGCGCCCTGGTCGTCGTACGGTTGCAGGGCGGCCAGCAGGATCAGCACGAACCCGAGGAACCAGCCGAGGTCGATCGCGCTGCCGGAGGTGTAGAGCCCCGAGGTGGTGAGGAAGGTGAACCCGGAGTCGGAGACCGCGAAGGCGAGCAGCCCGATGCCGACCAGCGGCAGGGACACCGGCAGGCGCCGTTTCGCGTGCCGTGAGCGCAGCCAGGTGTAGCAGACGATGGTGATGACGACGACGTCGCCGATGGGGTACGCCAGCGAGATGGTCCGGGTCAGGACGTCCTCCGCGCCGCTGCGGAAGACCGGTCCCAGCACCAGGATCCAGCTGCAGAGCAGCAGCGACCCGGCGACCATGAGGCCGTCGAGAAGGGTGCGGACCCGGCCGGCGACGGTCGGCGCGGCGAGCGGCAGCGAGAGCATCGCGGCGGCCGCGAACGGGGGAAGGCCGAGGTAGCCGCCGTCGGCTGCGGACGGGAAGGGCACCTCGCGGCCGAGGACCGACTCGTAGCACGTCCAGACCATCTGGCCGGCGGACCAGAAGAGGACCGCGAGCCCCAGGAAGACCCAGAACCTGCGGTCGGCGCCCCCGTGCAGCCGGGCGCGGTCCAGCGCCGCAAGGCCGGCGGCGAGGGCGATCACGGACAGCCCGAAGTTGGACAGGGCCTGGGTCGCCTCACCCGCGCGCAGCAGCAGCATGCCGGCCGTCCACAGCGCGGCGAACACCAGCGCCGCCGGGCGAGCGAGGCGGTGCTGCGAGAGGAGATCGGCGGGGGCCATGGGGGAAGTGTGGAGGCCTCGCGCGCTGTTCGCGCGTGGTTTGTCCGGATTCGCGGAAAATCGGACATATCACCCGGCGAGCCCCTACATTGGCGAAGCCCGGGTCATCGAGACGGGGGTTGCCCGACCACACGGACAGGATCGACGGACAGGATCGAAGGACAGGATCGAACGAGATGGTGACGAGCCCGCTGGAAGAGCTGGGGTCGGTGCTCGAGCTGTCGAGCCACTGGCCGACCAGCCTGAGCCCCGACGTGTTGTCCCGGATCGACCTGCCGACCCCCTTCCTGGCCGGCGACCTGCGGCTCCTCGAGCAGCGGATCGACGCCTTCTGCGCAGCGATGCCGACGGTCCGGCCGTTCTACGCGGTGAAGTGCAACTCCGCGCCGGAGGTCCTGCGCGCAGCGGCGGCACGCCGTACCGGCTTCGAGATCGCCTCCCTCGGCGAGCTCACGCTGCTCGAGGCCGTCGGCGTGTGCCCGGCGGACGTGCTGTACAGCAACACCGTGAAGCCGCCGTCGCACGTCGCCGGCGCAGCCGAGAAGGGCGTATGGCGCTTCGCGATCGACTCGGAGGGCGAGCTGGACAAGATCGCCCGGGAGGCCCCCGGGAGCGCCGTCTACGTCCGGGTGCGCGTCGACGACAGCGGAAGCGTCTTCCCGCTCTCCCGGAAGTTCGGGGCCGAGTCGCACCACGCCCGGGCGCTCCTGCAGCAGGCCGAGAAGCTCGGGCTCCGCCCCTACGGCCTGACCTTCCACGTCGGCTCCCAGTGTGGGGCGACCTCCGCCTGGCTGCAGGCGATCGCCGGGATGGGCCGGCTGATGCGCCAGCTCCGGGCCGACGGGATCACCCTCGAGATGCTCGACATCGGTGGCGGCTTCCCGGCGCGCTACCAGGACGAGGTGCCCTCGATCGGCCAGATCGGCAACGTCGTCAACCGCGCGCTCGACGAGCTGCTGCCCTACCAGCCCGCCCTCATCGCCGCGGAGCCCGGCCGGCACCTGGTGGCGGAGACCGCCGTCATGGTCTCCACCGTGCTCGGCCGTGAGGAGCGCGCCGGGGAGGAGTGGCTCTACCTCGACGTCGGGGCCTACAACGGCCTCATCGAGACCCAGCAGACGGTGGGTCAGTGGCGCTTCCCCCTGTGGTCCTCGCGGGTGGACCACGGTGCGGTGGCGCAGGTCCCGTTCACCGTCACCGGACCGACCTGCGACAGCGCCGACACGATGTTCTTCGGCGCGCCGCTTCCGGTGACCATGGCGGAGGGTGACCGGCTGTTCGTCGCTTCCGCGGGCGCCTACACGCTCAGCTACGCCTCGCACTTCAACGGGTTCGCTCCTCCGCAGACGTACTTCGTCGGCTGAGACGCGGGCGCGAGGTCATGGCCCAGCACGAGGTCGGCGCCGCCCGCTCCGCCGCCGGCTCCGCTGTCGGGGGAGGCCGGCCCCGGCGGCTCGTCGCGCTGATGGCCGCGGGGCTCGTGGACTCGCTGTTCCTGTCGCTGGCCTGGACGGTCGTGGTCCTGGAGGTCACCGCGGCGCACGGACTCGTCGCCGCCGGGCTGTGCAGCACCGCCATGCTCGTCGGCGTCGCCCTCTCGGCGCCGACCGCCGGCTGGCTCTCGCGGCGGCTCGACGGGCGTCGCCTGCTGCGCTTCGCGGCGGGCGTGGAGGCGGTGCTCCGGGTCTCCTTGTTCGCCCTGCTGCTGGCGCACGCAGGCGTGTGGCCGTTGGCGGTCTGCGTGACGGCTCTGAACGTGGTGGCGTGGACCGGCTACGCCGGCATGCGCGCGGAGGTGACCGCCGTCAGCACCGGCGCCATCGGGCTGACCTGGTACGGCACCGTGGTCGCCTCCGTGGAGGCCGTCGGGGTCGGCCTCGCGGCGCTGCTCCCGGCGTCGGGTCCCTCGGGTCGCCACCTGATGCTGCTCGTCGTCGCGGCCGTCTACGTGCTGGCGCTGCTCCCCACCGTCGTGGTGGCCGGGGGGTCGCGGGTGCCGCGGGCCGCCGCGCTGCAGCGCACCGGCTGCCGGATGCCGCGGCTCTCGCTCTCCGCGTGCAGCGGCGTGGTGCTGATGTTCGTGGCGTCCGCACCGGCACTCCTCGCGGTCGCACTCGCCGCCCAACTGCACGGCCGCGCCTCGGTCGGGCTGGCCGCGGTGTCCTTCACCCTCGGCTCGCTCGCCTCGCCGCTGCTGTCCGCGCGGGTCCAGCGAGCGGGCCGGAACCGCCCGTTGACCTGGGTGATGTGTGCGGTGGGCATGGTCGCGGGCTGGAGCCTGGCGCCGTACTCGGTGGCCCTGATGTGCCTGGCGCAGGCCTCGTCCGGCCTCTGCATGACGTCCCTGGAGGGGCTCCTGGACGCGGACGCTGCACGGCGCCGGCCGCAGCAGGTCACTGCAGCGCTGGCGGAGGCGACGGCCGGACGCGCCCTGGGCTCCGCCGGCGGCACCGCCGTGCTCCCGATGGTCGTCGCGTCCGTCGGGGTCACCGAGGGGGTCGGCGCGATCACCGGGCTGCTGGCCGCGACGGCGCTGGTCCTCCTCGGGTGGCAGGCCGCCGGCCGACGCCGGGGGGTCCAGGCGTCCCCTCCCGGGTCCCAGGTCCCGGAAGCGTCGCCGTCCCTGTCGAGGGCCTGAGCCGGGTTACCACCGCGGGTGGATCGCGGCGCGCAGGTGCGCGTCGTAGATGCGGTGCACCCCCGCGTCGAAGGCCGTCCCGAGCGGCGGGACGCGGCCTGCGGCGGCGTTGCTGCGGGCCTGCTGCACGTTGCGGGCCCCCGGGATGACGCTGGAGACGGCCTCGTGCTGCCACAGCCACGCGATCGCCGCCTGAGCCGGCGTGACGTCCGCCGGGGCCTCGGCCTTCACCAGCGCGGTGAACTCCTTGGCGGCGAGCAGCCCGGTCTCGTAGTCGACGCCCGAGAAGGTCTCGCCCACGTCGAAGGCGCTGCCGTCGCGGTTGTACGAGCGGTGGTCGTCCTGGGCGAACGTGGTGCTCTCGTCGTACTTCCCGGAGAGCAGCCCCGAGGCCAGCGGGACCCGGACGATGATCCCGACGCCGGCCTCGGCGGCGGCCGGGAGGACCTCGTCGAACGGCTTGAGCCGGAAGGCGTTGGCGATGATCTGCACCGTGGCCACGTGCGGGCGCGC
>JAWWPF010000365.1:0-2650 GCA_033850795.1 Nocardioidaceae bacterium
GGCGGTGTCGCTGCGCGTCTCGGCGGTGTCGCTGCCCGTCTCGGCGATGTCACTGCTGGCCTCGGCGGTGTCACTGCTGGCCTCGGTGGTGTCGCTGGTGCCGCTGCCGGCCTCGCCGGTGCCGCTGCCCGCCTCGGCGGTGTCGCTGACGACCTCGGTGCTGCCGGTCTCGGTGCTGCCGGCCTCGGCGGGTGCCGGCGTGCCGGCCCCTCCGCGCAGGACCGATGGGTCCTCCTCGGCCTTGGCCTGGAGCGCGCCGGCGAGCCGGGCGGCCTGGGCCAGCGGAGCGTTGAGCAGGTACACCGCCTGGCTGAGGGAGGCGAGCATGCCGCCCGCGAGCCTGGCGAGGAGGACCTCGCGCGACTCGAGGTCGGCCAGCCGGGCGATCTCGGCCGGGTCGAGGGTCTTGCCCTCGAGGACGCCGCCCTTGATGACCAGCGCGGGGTGCGCCCTGGCGAAGTCACGCAGCCCCTTGGCCGCCTCGACCACGTCGCCGTTGATGAAGGCGATGGCGGTCGGACCGGTGAGCAGGTCGTCGAACCCGTCGACACCCGCCTGGGTCGCGGCGATCTGGGTGAGCGTGTTCTTCACCACGGCGTAGTTGGCGTTCTCGCCGAGCGCGCGCCGCAGGTCCTGCAGCTGCTTGACGGTGAGACCGCGGTACTCGGTCAGCACGGCGCCCGCAGACTCCTGGAACGACTCCACGAGCTCTGCCACGCCGGCTGCCTTGTCTGGCCGCGCCATGGGTCTCCTTCTGGATTCGGTCGCCGGTCAGTCGCCTGACCGAGCAACGGTTGCGAGAGACAGCCGCGTCCTGCCCCCTGTGTGGGGACGGTGCCGGCCCTGCTCAACGAGAAAGCCCCGGCGCAGGGGCACGGGGCGGGGTACGGGGCACGTCCTCGACGAGCGGGACGGACGTCGTACATCACACGGTGACACCTGCGCAGGACGCCCGCGAGCGGGACCTTCAGCCGGCATCCGGACGGCTACGCCCGGGGTGCCGACGACCGGCGGTCTCTGGTTTCAACGAGCAAATGTACGGCAGGTGGGGCCGGGAACCCAAATCGGAGACGGAGCACAGACGCAGAGGTGCCGAGCAGCATCGCTGCCCGGCACCGTCCGGTCCTGCTGGAGCGCGTCGCTCGGCGACGGGTCAGGCCTCGTCCTCGACCGCCACGTTGCGGGTCTTGTTCGGGTCGACCTGGACACCGGGGCCCATGGTCGTGGAGAAGGTGACCTTCTTCAGGTAGCGGCCCTTGGAGCTGGCGGGCTTGAGCCGGAGCACCTCGTCGAGGGCGGCGGCGTAGTTCTCCGCGAGCTGGACCTCGGAGAACGAGGCCTTGCCGATGATGAAGTGCAGGTTCGCGTGCCGGTCGACGCGGAACTCGATCTTGCCGCCCTTGATGTCGGAGACGGCCTTGGCCACGTCGGGGGTGACCGTGCCGGTCTTCGGGTTCGGCATCAGGCCGCGGGGCCCGAGGACCCGGCCGAGGCGTCCCACCTTGCCCATCATGTCCGGGGTCGCGACGACCGCGTCGAAGTCGAGCCAGCCACCGTTGACCCGCTCGATGAGCTCGTCGCCACCGACGATGTCGGCGCCGGCCTCCCGGGCCGTCTCCGCGCGGTCCCCGCTGGCGAAGACCAGGACCCTGGCGGTCTTGCCGGTGCCGTGCGGGAGGTTGACGGTGCCTCGGACCATCTGGTCGGCCTTGCGGGGGTCCACGCCGAGGCGCATCGCCACGTCGAGGGTCTCGTCGAACTTCTTCCTGCTGCTCGACTTGGCGATCTTGATCGCGTCCATCGGGGTGTACAACGTGTCCTGGTCGATCGCCTCGGCGCTCGCCCGGTAGGTCTTGCTGCGCTGCATGTCTGGTTCCTTCGCTTGTTTCGTCCAGAGTGTGGTCAGCGGGCGCTCAGCTGCCCTGCCACGGGGTGCGGTCAGTCGGTGGTGATGCCCATCGACCGGGCGGTGCCCTCGACGATCTTCATCGCCGCGTCGATGTCGTTGGCGTTCAGGTCCGGCATCTTGGTGGTCGCGATCTCGCGGACCTGGTCCTTGGTCAGGCGACCGACCTTGTCCTTGTGCGGGACGCTCGAGCCCTTCTGCAGGCCGGCGGCCTTCTTGATCATCTCGGCGGCCGGAGGCGTCTTGGTGACGAACGTGAACGAGCGGTCCTCGTAGATGGTGATCTCGACGGGGATGACGTTCCCGCGCATCGGCTCGGTCTGCGCGTTGTAGGCCTTGCAGAACTCCATGATGTTGACGCCGTGGGGACCGAGGGCGGTACCCACCGGCGGAGCAGGAGTTGCCGCCCCGGCCTGCAGCTGCACCTTCACGAGGGCAGCGATCTTCTTCTTCGGAGGCATGTCTCTAGGGTCCTTACGTCTGGTGTTGCGGTGGTACTGCTGTGCTGCTGGGCGTGCTCCGCTCAGACCTTCTCGATCTGGCTGAAGCTCAGCTCGACCGGGGTCTCCCGGCCGAAGATCTCGACGAGGGCCTTGACCCTCTGCGACTCGGCGTTGATCTCGGTGATCGTCGCGTGCAGCGTGGCGAACGGGCCGTCGACCACCATGACCGAGTCGGACACGTCGAAGTCGGCGACCTCGACCTTCTTCTTCGGAGCGCCGCTGCCGGCCTGCTCGGGCGCGG
>JAWWPF010000315.1:0-3027 GCA_033850795.1 Nocardioidaceae bacterium
CCAGCCGTGCCACGGATTATGGAGTCTGTTGCCCGGTGCCGTGACCGGAGAGGTCCTGGCCCGGACTGGCGCCGACTTCGTCGTCGTGGATCTGCAGCACGGCTCCGCGACCGAGGCTGATCTGCCGGGGCTCGCCGCGGCGATCACCGGAGCAGGCTCCGTGCCGCTGGTCCGGACGCGCAGCCCCTTGTTCGCCGATGTCGGCCGTGCACTCGACTTGGGTGCCTGCGGCGTCATCATTCCCAACGTCCGCGACGCCGACCACGCCCGAGAGGTCGTCGCCGCCTGTCGCTACGCCCCGGCCGGTGGGCGGTCGATCGGGCGGCTCTCCGGCGGATCTGATGAGCCGCTGGTACTCGTCATGGTGGAGACCGCCACCGCCCTCGACGACCTCGACGCGCTCCTGATGGTGGAGGGGTTGGACGGGGTCTACGTCGGCCCAGGTGACCTTGCGTTGTCCATGAACCTTGACGGCGCAGATGGGCGGGAGGACCTGCGCGGCGTCGTGTCCTCGATCATCGCCCGGTCCGGCGCCGCTGGTGTGCCCGTCGGTGTGCACGCCTACAACGGCAAGGACGCCGCCGGCTACGCCGCTGAGGGCGCAACCATCGTGACTGTCTCCGTTGACGCTGTCTCACCGGGCGAGGCCATGGCGCACGACCTCGAGGTCGCCCGCGGCCAGTTGGGAGCGGACCCAGCCTGATCAGCCGGCAGTCTGAGCAGGTGGCTCCCGAGCCGCACTTCCAAGCCCGGTGTCGCGCCGGCGAGCGCCTCGAGCATCGACGGGAGCCATCGGCGGCATAGCCGTCGGGGATGAGGACGAAGTCGAGGCCCCGGTCGGTGTGTCGGAACGGCTAACGGCGGTACGACAAGTTCACTGCGGGGCTGCACCCGCACCACATGTTCGAAGACCGCTATCGGGGGAGCCGTCGCCGCTTGGGCGGTGTCTGTGGTTACCGCGGGCACTCGGCGCCGTGGATCACCAGACTCGTCGGTGATCGGGCATAAATGACTGGGCGGACGGCGGGTGCGTCTCTACAGTGCGTAACGTGCCTGGTCGTGAGGTCACCTTGGTCCTCTGTACTGCCAGGGGCGAGCTGATCGGTTCCGCCACTCCGTTCTCGGTCGAGAACGCGTGGTGGCGCGACGTCGAGTGCGTCGTAGCCGGTGCCCGCGAGGTCCTCGGTGTTGAGGTTCGGGTCCTTCGCATCCTCGAGGTGCCGAGGGATGTCGACCTCCCCGGGGGTGGCCGCGTCTCCTACCTGGCGGAGGTGGACGTCGCGCCGCCGTACCTTCAACTCCGTCCGTGGCCCGACGACCCGTTGCTCCCACATCGGAACCGCCTCGGCTATGCCGAACCCGGTGGCCACCAGCTCGATCTCGACTGGGCCACGGCCACGCTTGCCGAGCGTGGCATGGCGGTGACTCGTGCGCCGGTGCAGGTGCGCACCTGGAACCTGTCAAGCATCTGGCGGCTCACGACCAGCGCGGGCCTGGTGTGGTTGAAGGTCACTCCGCCGTTTTGTGCGTCCGAGGCCACCGTCATGCCGCTGCTCGACCCAGGCGTGGTGCCCGCCGTGCTGGGTGCGGCTCCCCATCGCGTGCTGCTGGCCGACGTCCCGGGCCAGGACCAGTACGACGCCCGCGGCGAGGTGCTGAACAGCATGGCGCGCATGCTCATCGACCTCCAGGCGTCATGGATCGACCGCGTCCCTGAGCTCGAAGCGCTTGATCTGCCCGACAAGCGGGCGACGGCATCCCTGCCCCGGATCCACTCGGTCGTTGATCGCAACCGACTCGAGCTGGATGAGAACGATAGGCGCGCTCTGGATTCCCTCGTCGAGGGGCTGCCTCAGCGCTTCGCGGACCTAGAGGCGTGCGGAATACCGGACACCCTGGTGCACGGCGACTTCCACCCCGGCAACATCCGGGGAATGCCCGGGCACTACCGGATCCTCGATTGGGGAGACTGTGGCATCGGCCACCCCATGCTCGACCTAAGGCCCTCCTTGGAGTACTTCACCCCACGTGAGCAACTCGACGCCTTCAACCTCTGGCAAAGCGAATGGTCGCGCCAGGTGCCCGGTTGCAACGCCCGCCGCGCGGCGGAGCTGGTCAGGCCACTGGGTCCGCTCTACGGCGCCGTCGTCTACCAACAGTTCCTCGACAACATCGAGACCACTGAGCGTCCCTACCACGAAGGCGACCCCGCCCGCGCACTCCAGCAAGCAGCTTCGATGACAACCCCAGCGCCCAAGGACTGAACACCCCAAGGCAAGGCGACACCCCGCTTGAGGGACCGGATACCGGTCTTTGACCACGCACCGCGTGATCCGGCAGCGACCCCCTGAGGCCACGAGGCTCTGCGCACATGCGGCGGAAAGACTCAGTGGTCTGGTTGATCGACGTCGCCGCCGTGGCACCGGACGGGCCCGCCCAGGCGACGCGCGCTGTGCTGGGTCTGTTCTCGCGAAGGGCTACCCGCCGTAACGCAGCATGAAGTCTCGTTCGGTGTCTCGACCGGCCTCCGGGTCTGGCCGCGGGTCGGACTCCTTGGCTGCGATTGTGTCCTCGAGTCGTATCCCCGTTGGGAGTGACCTCCAGCGGTTCTCTGCTGTCGGGGCTCCGGACACGTCCGGGCGCTTGCTTGCATGCGACATCACGCTCACCTCCTTCGGCCAGTAGCGCGCTGCAAGGGCTTCATCGAGTTAGTCCCCTCAGCCGTGCTGAGCGGAACGCTGTCTGGCAGCGCCACCCCACGTCCGGACAGTCCGGTCACGCCCGCTCGGCGCGGCGGTATGACGCATGGACGGTGGTTGACTCTGCGTGCCAGACCGCGGCGCATCTTGTCGGCCGGCGGCCGTGGCCCGCGGCGCGTCTACTGGACATGCCATCCGCGAACGGAATGAATGGTCGCGACCTTGGGATAGTTCCCGTGAGAACCGCCGATCTCGAAGAGGTCCAGCATGAGGAACATCGGATAGTTGGGGGCCTGTCGAAGATGCCGCACAATTTCTCCCTCGCAGC
>JAWWPF010000093.1:0-8546 GCA_033850795.1 Nocardioidaceae bacterium
TTCCCGATCTGCTCGCCCGGTGCGTCGGACTCCGCCTCCTTCGACGAGGTGCTCGAGCTGCTGCACATGGGCGGCCGGAGCCTCCCGCACTCGGTGCTGATGATGATCCCGGAGGCCTGGGAGAACCACGCGGAGATGGACCGCGCCCGTCGGGCGTTCTACGAGTTCCACGCCTCGATGATGGAGCCCTGGGACGGGCCGGCCTGCGTCGTGTTCACCGACGGCACGCAGGTCGGGGCCGTGCTCGACCGCAACGGCCTGCGCCCCTCCCGCTACTGGGTGACCGACGACCGGCTCGTCGTACTCGCCTCGGAGGTCGGGGTCCTGGACATCGACCCGGCCACCGTGGTCCGCAAGGGCCGGCTCCAGCCGGGACGGATGTTCCTGGTCGACACCGCCGAGCACCGGATCATCGAGGACGAGGAGATCAAGGGGGAGCTGGCCTCCGAGCACCCCTACGACGAGTGGCTGCACGCCGGGATCGTCCGCTTCGAGGACCTCCCCGACCGCGAGCACATCGTGCACACCCACGCGTCGGTGACCCGCCGTCAGCAGATCTACGGCTACACCGAGGAGGAGAAGCGGGTCCTGCTGACCCCGATGGCCCGGACCGGCGCCGAGCCGCTCGGGTCGATGGGGACGGACACCCCCATCGCCGCGCTGTCGGACCGGCCGCGGCTGCTCTTCGACTACTTCAGCCAGCTCTTCGCGCAGGTCACCAACCCGCCTCTGGACGCGATCCGGGAGGAGCTGGTCACCTCCCTGTCGGGGATGATCGGCCCCGAGGCGAACCTCCTCGAGCCGACCCCGGCGTCCTGCCGGCAGCTGGTGCTGCCCTTCCCGGTGATCACCAACGACGAGCTGTCGAAGATCCGCCACATCAACCGCGACGGGGACCTGCCGGGGTACGCCACGCACGTGTCCCGCGGCCTCTACCCGGTCGAGGGCGGCGGAGCGGCACTGGCCGGGCGCCTCGACGAGATCTGTGCCGAGGTCTCGGCCGCGATCGCCGACGGCGCCCGGATCATCGTGCTCTCCGACCGGCACTCGACCGCCGAGCTCGCACCGATCCCCTCCCTGCTGCTCACCGGAGCCGTCCACCACCACCTGGTGCGCGAGAAGACCCGCACCCAGGTCGGTCTGGTCGTCGAGGCGGGCGACGTCCGCGAGGTCCACCACGTCGCGCTGCTGATCGGGTACGGCGCGGCCGCGGTGAACCCGTACCTCGCGATGGAGACCGTCGAGGACCTCGCCCGCGACCGGTACTACGTCGACGTGGAGCCCGAGCAGGCGGTCCGGAACCTCCAGCGCTCCCTGGGCAAGGGCGTGCTGAAGGTGATGAGCAAGATGGGCGTCTCCACCGTCGCGTCATACACCGGCGCGCAGATCTTCGAGGCGGTCGGGCTCGCCGAGCCGCTCGTGGACAAGTACTTCACCGGCACCACCAGCAAGCTCGGCGGCATCGGGATCGACACCGTGGCCGAGGAGGTCGCCCGCCGGCACCGGAAGGCCTACCCCGTCGACGGCCTGCCGCCGGCCCACCGGTCGCTGGACGTCGGCGGCGAGTACCAGTGGCGGCGGGAGGGCGAGCCGCACCTGTTCGACCCCGAGACCGTCTTCCGGCTCCAGCACGCCACGCGCACCGGCCGGTACGACGTCTTCAAGAAGTACACCTCGCGCGTCGACGAGCAGTCGAGGCGGCTGATGACGCTGCGTGGGCTGTTCCGGTTCAAGGACGAGCGACCCTCGATCCCGATCGAGGAGGTGGAGCCGGTCTCGGAGATCGTGAAGCGCTTCTCCACCGGTGCGATGTCCTACGGCTCCATCAGCGGGGAGGCGCACCAGACGCTGGCGATCGCGATGAACCGGATCGGCGGCAAGTCCAACACCGGTGAGGGCGGCGAGGACACCGACCGCCTGCACGACCCCGAGCGGCGCAGCGCGATCAAGCAGGTCGCCTCGGGCCGCTTCGGAGTGACCTCGGAGTACCTCACGAACGCTGACGACCTGCAGATCAAGATGGCGCAGGGCGCCAAGCCGGGCGAGGGCGGTCAGCTCCCCGGCCACAAGGTCTACCCGTGGGTCGCCGGCACCCGGCACTCCACACCGGGCGTCGGCCTCATCTCTCCGCCGCCGCACCACGACATCTACTCGATCGAGGACCTCGCCCAGCTCATCCACGACCTCAAGAACGCCAACCCGGCGGCGCGGGTGCACGTGAAGCTGGTGGCCGAGGTAGGCGTCGGCACCGTGGCGGCCGGGGTCTCCAAGGCGCACGCGGACGTCGTACTCATCTCCGGCCACGACGGCGGCACCGGCGCCGCGCCGCTGACCTCCCTCAAGCACGCCGGCGGTCCGTGGGAGCTCGGCCTCGCGGAGACGCAGCAGACCCTGCTGCTCAACGGCCTGCGGGACCGCATCGTCGTGCAGGCCGACGGCCAGCTCAAGACCGGCCGGGACGTCGTGATTGCGGCCCTGCTGGGGGCCGAGGAGTTCGGGTTCGCAACCGCACCACTGGTGGTCTCCGGGTGCATCATGATGCGGGTCTGCCACCTGGACACCTGCCCGGTCGGAGTCGCCACCCAGAACCCGGTGCTGCGGGAGCGCTTCGCCGGCAAGCCGGAGTTCGTGGTGAACTTCTTCGAGTTCATCGCCGAGGAGGTCCGCGAGCTGCTCGCCGAGCTCGGCTTCCGCACGCTCGAGGAGGCCGTCGGGCACGCCGAGGTCCTCGACGTCGGTGGCGCCGTGGAGCACTGGAAGGCGGCCGGCCTCGACCTGCGGCCCATCCTGCACGTGCCGCACCTCGACGAGGGTGCCGCCCTGCACCACACGACGGCGCAGGACCACGCGCTCGACAAGGCCCTGGACAACGAGCTGGTGGCGCTCGCAGCCGACGCGCTCGAGCACGGGGGACCGGTGCGCGCCCAGCTGCCGATCCGCAACGTGAACCGGACGGTGGGGACGATCCTCGGGCACGAGGTCACCAAGCGCTACCACGGCGAGGGCCTGCCCGACGGCACCATCGACCTGACGTTCACCGGGTCGGCCGGCCAGTCCTTCGGCGCGTTCCTGCCCCGCGGCATCACGCTGCGGCTCGAGGGGGACGCCAACGACTACGTCGGCAAGGGCTTGTCCGGGGGACGGATCGTGCTCCGCCCCGACCGCGCCGCGACCTTCGCCGCCGAGGAGCAGATCATCGCCGGCAACGTGATCGGCTACGGAGCCACCGCCGGTGAGATCTTCCTGCGCGGGCAGGTGGGTGAGCGCTTCTGCGTCCGCAACTCCGGGGCGACGGCCGTCGTCGAGGGGGTCGGCGACCACGGGTGCGAGTACATGACCGGCGGGCGCGTCGTCGTCCTCGGGGCCACGGGCCGCAACTTCGCGGCCGGGATGTCCGGCGGCGTGGCCTTCGTGCTCGACCTCGACCTGCGACGGGTCAACACCGACCTGGTCGAGCTGGCACCGGTCGACGGCGCGGCGGCCCGCGAGCTGGAGGCGATCGTGCGGCGCCACCAGGAGGAGACCGGCTCCCGCGTGGCCGAGGCGCTGCTGCAGGACTGGGCCGCTGCCGTGCACCGCTTCACCGAGGTGATGCCAACTGACTACAAGCGGGTGCTCGCCGCGAAGGAGAAGGCCGAGGCGGAGGGCCTCTCCGACGACGAGACCGCGACCCGGATGATGGAGGCGCTCAATGGCTGACCCCAAGGGCTTTCTGAAGACTCCGCGCGAGGTGGCCTCGCGGCGGCCGGTCGAGCAGCGGGTCGACGACTGGCACGAGGTCTACCCCGGGACAGCGGGCCGCGCCCTGCTCCCGATCATCACCGACCAGGCCGGCCGCTGCATGGACTGCGGGATCCCCTTCTGCCACCAGGCGTGCCCGCTGGGCAACATCATCCCGGAGTGGAACGACCTCGTCTGGCGCGATGACTGGGACGAGGCGATCGAGCGCCTGCACGCCACCAACAACTTCCCTGAGTTCACAGGGCGGTTGTGCCCCGCACCGTGCGAGGCGGCGTGCGTGCTCGGGATCAACCAGGACCCGGTGACCATCAAGAACGTCGAGGTGGCGATCGCTGACCGCGCCTGGGAGTCCGGAGCGGTCCGCCCGCAGCCGCCGGAGTGGCTGACCGGCCGGACGGTGGCCGTGGTCGGTTCCGGTCCGGCGGGGCTGGCCGCAGCGCAGCAGCTGACCCGGGCGGGTCACACCGTGGCGGTCTACGAGCGCGCGGACCGGCCGGGCGGCCTGCTCCGCTACGGGATCCCCGAGTTCAAGATGGAGAAGCAGCACCTCGACCGGCGGCTGGACCAGATGCGCCGCGAGGGAACCGTGTTCCGGTCCGGGGTCCACGTGGGCGTGGACCTGACCGGCGCCGAGCTCGCGGAGCGCTTCGACGCGGTCGTGCTCGCCATCGGCTCCACCGTGGCCCGTGACCTGCCGATCCCCGGCCGCGAGCTCGGCGGGATCCACCAGGCGATGGAGTTCCTGCCGCAGTCCAACCGGGCGTCCCTGGGCCGGCAGGTCGAGGACCAGATCGTGGCGACCGACAAGCACGTGGTGATCATCGGCGGCGGCGACACCGGGGCGGACTGTCTGGGCACCGCCCACCGGCAGAAGGCTGCTTCGGTGACGCAGCTGGAGATCATGGGCCGGCCGGGGGAGGACCGTCCCGAGGGTCAGCCGTGGCCGACGTACCCGATGGTGTTCCGGGTCTCCTCCGCGCACGAGGAGGGCGGCGAGCGGCTGTACTCCGTGTCCACGCAGGAGTTCCTCGCTGACGAGGCGGGCAACGTGAAGGCCCTGCGGCTGGTGGACGTCGAGATGAAGGACGGCAGGTTCACCGAGGTCGAGGGCACGGAGCGGGAGATCCCTGCCCAGCTGGTCCTGCTCGCGATGGGGTTCACCGGTCCCGAGCGGGACAGCGTGGTGGCACAGCTCGGGGTCGACCTGGACCAGCGCGGCAACGTCGCCCGCGACGAGGCCTACATGTCCTCGCTCCCGGGCGTCTTTGTCGCCGGGGACGCCGGGCGGGGACAGTCGCTGATCGTGTGGGCGATCGCCGAGGGCCGGGCGGCGGCTGCGTCGGTCGACCGGTTCCTCACCGGCGCCACCACTCTTCCGGCTCCCATCCCGCCCACCGAGCGGCCGCTGGTCGTCTGACTGAGGTCTGTGCTCGCCGGAAGGACGTGATGGCTGCCGGATTACCAGGGGCCCCGGGTAAACCGGCACACCACTGCCGTTGCAACGGCGGGGGTGTGCCGGTTTCGACGGGGGTGTAGTAGGCACAGGGCCGGTGGAACCAGTCGTGGACCCATTCCTCGGGGTTGGCGCTGCGGGTCTCGGGGAGAGTCGCGTCGAAGGCCGCCCGCGCACTCCAGCTGGCGGTTTGGACGGCCATCTTCGGCAGCGGCCGGGAGTGCCCGTTCGAAGGGCTGTCCCCTACCCGGCTCGCCGCGGATTCGTCGGCCGGCGCCGCCAACCGGCGGTCGAGGATCAGCAGCCCCGACCGCGCAATGGGTCCTGCCTGACAGCCCGACCGACGTGCACTCGACGGGTGTCGAGGGTGGTCTCTCGCCTGGGCGGAGGGTGCGTCGGCCGCGACTGCACGTCCGAACGGCTGTGCCGGATGCGGACCTCCAGGCCGATGCCGTGAAGAACCGCCCCGGCGTACGGCGGACCTCGGGTGGCCCAGTAGGGTCGGCGCGTGCGTAGAGCAAAGATCGTCTGCACTCTCGGCCCCGCCGTCAACACCCCCGAGCAGATCCGGGCCCTGGTCGACGCCGGCATGGACGTCGCCCGGATGAACCTGAGCCACGGCGCGCACGCCGACCACGAGCGGGTCTACCGGATGGTGCGCGAGGCCGCCGACCAGAGCGGCCACGGTGTCGGGATCTTCGCGGACCTCCAGGGGCCGAAGATCCGTCTCGGGCTGGTCCCCGGCGGCCCGGTGGAGCTGCAGGAGGGCCACGAGTTCACGATCACCACCCGCGACGTACCCGGTGACGCCCACATCTGCTCGACGACGTACGCCGGCCTGCCCGGGGACGTCAGCCCCGGGGACCCGATCCTGATCGACGACGGCAGGGTCCGGCTCGAGGTGCTCTCCGTCGAAGGCACCGACGTGCTCACCCGGGTCCGGGTGCCCGGCCCGATCAGCAACAACAAGGGCATCAACCTGCCCGGGGTCGCGGTGTCCGTTCCCGCCCTGTCGGAGAAGGACGTCGAGGACCTCCGCTGGGCGCTCCACCTCACTGTCGACTTCATCGCGCTGTCCTTCGTGCGCTCGGCCGCCGACGTCGAGGACGTCCGGGCGATCATGCGGGAGGAGAACATCTTCCTACCGGTGATCGCCAAGATCGAGAAGCCGCAGGCGATCGACAACATCGAGGAGATCGTCGACGCCTTCGACGGCTTCATGGTGGCCCGGGGCGACCTGGGGGTCGAGTGCCCGCTCGAGGACGTGCCCTTCCTGCAGAAGCAGGTCATCGAGGTGGCCCGCCGGCATGCCAAGCCGGTGATCGTGGCAACCCAGATGCTGGAGTCGATGATCTCCTCGCCGCGCCCCACGCGCGCGGAGGCCTCGGACGTGGCGAACGCGGTCCTCGACGGCGCCGACGCCGTGATGCTCTCCGGCGAGACCAGCGTCGGCAAGTTCCCGATCGGCGCGGTCGCGACCATGGCCCGCATCATCGAGTCAACCGAGGACCACGGCCTGGCTCGTATGGCGGCCATCGACTGGCAGCCGCGCACCCGCGGCGGCGTGATCGCCAAGGCGGCGGCGGAGGTCGCGGAGCGGGTCGGTGCGAAGTACCTGGTGGCCTTCACCCAGAGCGGTGACTCGGCGCGCCGGCTCTCGCGCTACCGCGGCGCCACACCCATGCTGGCCTTCACGCCGGTGGCGGCGGTCCGCTCCCAGCTCGCGCTCTCCTGGGGGATCGAGACCTTCCTCGGTGAGTCCGTCGAGCACACCGACGAGATGGTGCGGCAGGTCGACGAACACCTGCTGCGGGTCAAGCGCGTCGAGGAGGGGGAGCTCGTGGTGATCATCGCCGGCTCCCCACCGGGGATCCCGGGCTCTACCAACGCGCTGCGCATCCACCGGATGGGCGACGCCACCAACGAAGTGGCGCCGGCCTACCACCGGCCCGGCTGAGACGCTGCACGGCGGGCTCGCACGGCCTGGGGCGGGTGGACGGCCGGGTGGCCGCGCCGCGTGGACCGGCGGTGCCCCGGGTGGGACTCGAACCCACACTGGACGGTGTTTGAGACCGCGTTCTCTGCCGATTGGAATACCGGGGCCGATCGGGGCACAGGGTAGCCGACCCCGACCTCCCAGGGCGGCTGGGTGCTCACCGGGGCTGGTGCGGTCAGGTGACCGCGCCAGTGACCGAGCCGGCGGTGCT
The DNA here is from genome assembly GCA_033850795.1 of Nocardioidaceae bacterium. Classification (GTDB taxonomy): domain Bacteria; phylum Actinomycetota; class Actinomycetes; order Propionibacteriales; family Nocardioidaceae; genus Nocardioides_B. The sequence continues at coordinate 7,402 of JAWWPF010000093.1, forward strand.
AGTCGAGGCGGCGTTCGATCCAACCCGCCATACCCTTGCCATTGTCGATCATCTCGGTAGAGTTTGACGTCCGATGCCGAGCTGAGGGCGGGTCGCATGCGACGGTTGTGGGGACTGCTGGTGGGCCAGGAGCGATCGATCGCGAACGCGCGCTCGGCCGCCGGGCTGATGTCGGCCCGGCACGTCGAGCGCGAGGAGGTCGAGCTGTTCCTCCGCGAGCACCTCGAGCGTGGAGGGCGACACAGGACCGCGTAAGGGGCCCACCCGCGACGGCCGGCGCCGGTCCGGGGGTCGCTAGCCTTGGCGGCGTGAGCCAGGAGCAGGCAGGCCCCGCGCGACGGGTCGTCATCGCCGAGGACGAGGCGCTGATCCGGCTGGACCTCGCGGAGATGCTCGAGGAGGAGGGCTACCACGTCGTGGGCCAGGCCGGGGACGGCGAGAGGGCCGTCGAGCTCGCCGAGGAGCACCGGCCGGACCTGGTGGTGCTCGACGTCAAGATGCCCCGGCTCGACGGCATCGCGGCCGCCCAGCGGATCGCCACGGGCCGGATCGCGCCGGTGGTGATCCTCACCGCGTTCAGCCAGCGCGACCTCGTGGACGGCGCGCGGGACGCCGGCGCGATGGCCTACCTGGTCAAGCCGTTCAACAAGCACGACCTCGTGCCCGCCATCGAGATGGCGGTGAGCCGGTTCGCCGAGCTCCAGCTTCTCGAGGCCGAGGTGGCGGACCTCGCCGAGCGGCTGGAGACCCGCAAGGCGGTCGACCGGGCCAAGGCCGTCCTGCAGAAGCAGCTCGACCTCAGCGAGCCCGACGCCTTCCGGTGGATCCAGAAGACCGCCATGGACCTGCGGCTCTCCATGCGCCAGGTCGCGGACGGCGTGGTGACCCACGGCCCCTCCGTGGCCGGGCGCACCGACCCCGCCTGAGCGGGCGGGCAGGTGCGGGGGCCGCCACCGTGACCCGGAAGGTGCCGGGAGGTCACGAAATGGCAACGAGGGCATCTCCGACATGACCCAATACGCGTGGAACGAGGCCTTCCACGCTAGGTTGCCTCCATCAGAAGTCGCGGTGGAGCAGGTCCCGAGGGGAACGCCGCGGCAACTCCCCATGACGGAGGCTCAATTGACTCGCCCTTCCCGAGCTTG
>JAWWPF010000121.1:0-4578 GCA_033850795.1 Nocardioidaceae bacterium
CCGCCTCGTCGGGGTCGGTGACCGGATGCAGATCCACATACGCCACCACCGCCGCCAACAACCGCGCCTCCTCACGGTCCGCGCTACGGCGAGCCGACGCGACCGCATCCAGCACCCCCCGGTCATCGCGATCACGCAGATCCACACCCACCGGACCGGCCGCAGGCTCACCACCCGGGACACCGCCCGGCGTCCCGGGCGGGATGCTGGTGACCTCGGACATGACCCCAAGCTATCGGCGAGCACCGACAACCACGCCCCGAAAACCCGCCCAAAAGCCCTTGTCCACAAAGAAGTTTGAGGATTTTCCTGGAGGCACGGTGCGCACCGTTACGGGGAGAGGTTCGGACGATGAGGGAGGCCGAGATCCGTGGACCGGCGTCCGGTGAGAGCACCGCCTCAGCGATGGAGACCCTCCAACGGCGCGACCCTCGACGAGACCGCCGGCCCGGGCCTTGACCGCAGTCACGCAGGTTTTATCAGGCCAACCGGCAGTGAGTTTCGGAAAGCTCAACCGGCGGGTCCGCGCGGTCCCAACGGGCGCAACCACCGAGGGGGTTTCGAGGGCCTGAGCCAACGGGCGACGGATCGTTTGCGAGAGCTCAACCAGCGCGGGTTTCGACCGGCTCAACCAACGTGTCAGGCCCAGACCCCGGAGGACCCCCGCCGGTGGCTGCCCAGCAGGTGGGTGTCGACGATCCCGACCGCCTCCATGAGCGCGTACATCGTGGTCGGCCCGACGAACGTGAATCCCTTGCTCCGGAGGGCCTTCGAGAGGGCGAGCGACTCCGGAGAACGGGTCGGCACCTCGTCGTACGACGTCGGAGTCGGCGTCGAAGCGGGCCGGAAGGACCACACCAGGTCGACGAGACCGCCCTCGGCCCGCAGGCCGACGGTGGCACGCGCGTTCGTGATGGTGGCCTGCACCTTGCGGCCGTTGCGGACGATGCCGGCTTCGGCCATCAGCCGCTCTACATCGCGGTCGCCGTACGCCGCCACTGCGTCCGGGTCGAAGTCGTCGAAGGCGGACCGGAACGCCGGTCGCTTGCGCAGGATGGTCGCCCAGGACAACCCGGACTGGAAGGCCTCGAGGCTGATCCGCTCGAAGAGGCCACGCTCGTCACGGACCGGCATCCCCCATTCCGTGTCGTAGTACTCGCGCATCAGCGGATCGGACGACGCCCACGCCGGTCGCGCCAGACCGTCCTCACCGACAACCGTCACGAAGGCAGCCTACGATCGGCGCCATGGAGGGACACGCCTGCTGCGCGCCGACGGCTGCGCCCCACACGAGGACGGCTGCGCCCCACACGAGGACGGCCACGGAGACCGCTCCCCCGGTGCGCCGCCAGCCCCGCGGCCAGGTCCCCATCCCCGGGGGCACCTTCGCGATGGGCGACGCCTTCGGCGAGGGGTATGACGCGGACGGCGAGACACCGGTCCACGAGGTGCGGCTGGACGCGTTCCGCATGGATGCCACCGCCGTGACCAACGCCCAGTTCTCGACCTTCGTGAAGGACACCGGCTACGTGACCGGTGCCGAGGAGTTCGGCGTGTCCGCGGTGTTCCACCTCGCCTTCCACGGAGACCCGCGGGACGTGGTCAACCGCGCGGACGGGATCCCGTGGTGGCTCGCCGTCCGGGGAGCCGGCTGGCGGAGCCCTGAGGGGCCGGGGTCCGACGTCGGCGCCCGCCAGAACCATCCGGTCGTGCACGTCTCCTGGTACGACGCACAGGCCTACGCCACCTGGGCGGGGAAACGGCTGCCCACCGAGGCCGAGTGGGAGTACGCCGCGCGGGGCGGTCTCGCGGGCGCCCGCTTCGCGTGGGGCGACGAGCTCACCCCCAGGGGGCGGTGGATGTGCAACATCTGGCAGGGGGCCTTCCCCACCGAGAACACCGCCGAGGACGGCTTCCTCACCACCGCACCCGCGAAGTCCTACCCGCCCAACGGCTTCGGCCTGTCCAGCATGGCGGGCAACGTATGGGAGTGGTGCGAGGACTGGTTCTCCCCCGCCTACTACGCAAGCTCCCCGCCGTACGACCCTCTCGGGCCGGACGACGGGGAGCAGCGGGTGATGAGGGGCGGCTCGTACCTGTGCCACCACTCCTACTGCCACCGGTATCGCGTGGCGGCGCGGTCCAGCAACACCGCGGAGTCGACGTCCGGGAACATCGGGTTCCGCTGCGTGAGCTGACCAGCCGCGGGACGTGTCCGCGTCCAGCTAGCTCGCCGGGATCTGGTTGAGCCCCTCCCAGCCCCACGACGGCAGTGGCAGCCCGGCCGGTACGTCGTCGGCCGGTCCGCGGTAGGTCAGCACCTCGTCGACGGCCCACTGCATGTAGGCCCGCAGCGCCGCCCGGAACTCCGGGTCCCCGGGCAGCCCCACGTCGTCGGCCGCCTGCACGAAGCAGTCCACGAACCGGCGCCCGAGGTCGCTCATGTCGCCGTTCCCGGCGTGCATCCGCAGCATGGACGAGTGGTCGCCGCACTCCCCGGAGTACGATGACGGTCCCCCCATCACCTCCGCCCAGTAGGCGGCCAGCCGTTCGACGTGCTGCGGATGCTGGCCCGGATGGGAGAAGGGGTGGTTGAGCTCAGGGTCCGCGAGGCACCGCTCGTGGTGCGCGGCGGCCAGGGCCACGAAGGCCGGTGTCCCGCCGGCGAACTCGTACAGCGTGGGTCTCACTGCGGCGACCCCTCAGGCCTCGGCGCCGGAGATGTTCACCAGCCAGCTCACGCCGAACCGGTCGGCGCACATCCCGAAGGTGTCGCCCCACGGCGCCTTCTCCAGAGGCATGGTCACCGTGCCACCGTCGCTCAGCTTCTCCCAGTAGCCGCGCAGCTCGCCGTCGTCCTCGCCGCTGAGGGACACCGAGTAGTTGTTGCCGGGGGTGTACTCCATGCGGCTGGGTGTGTCCGAGGCCATCAGGGTCAGGCCGCCCTCGGTGACCAGCATGGAGTGCATGACCTTGTCCGCCTCGGCAGGGTCCTGGCTGGCCTGCAGCTCACCGAAGGTGCTGATGGTCAGCTCACCGCCGAAGACGGAGTGGTAGAACTCGATCGCCTCCCGGGCGTTGTCACGGAAGCTCAGGTAGGGGTTCAGCCGGGTGGTCATGGGGGCTCCTTCGGTCGGTCGGGTTCCGGATCATTCTCCGCGCGGGAGAGCCGTTCCGACATGGCTCGACCGGTCTATCCGGTAGACCGCGAGACCCGGGAGAACTCATCGGGGGGGTCTCCGATAGGCCTGCGCGTTGCTGACATCGGGCTCGAAGCCGACACTGCGGTAGACCCGGCCCGCGGGGTTGACCGCCTCGGTCACGATGACCCAGCGGTCGCACCCCCGTTCGGCGGCCCAGCCGGCGGCGACGCCGAGCAGGTGCGCCGCCAGCCCGCGGCGGCGGTGCTCCGGGTCGGTCCCCACGCTCTGGTAGCGCGCCGTCGTACCGCAGCGGACGATGCCGAGGTCGGCGACCAGCAGGCCGTCGGCGAACGCACCGAAGAAGGCGGCGGCGCCGCGCTCGGAGAGCGCCCTGCGGGCCTGCATCCGCTCGGTGGTGAACCGCGCGAAGGACTCCGGCTCCTCCTCGCCGGTGCGGGCGTTGTCGGCCACGGCGCGAGCGACGTACTGCTCCCAGTCGTCCCCGACCAGCCGGCGCGCCTGGTAGCCGTCGGCCAGCGGCGTCTGCCGGGGCCTGGTCCGCGTGGTCAGCACCTCGTCGAGCTCGACCTCCAGCCCCTGGTCCTCCCATGCGGTCACGTCCTCAGGCATCCTGATCAGGCCCACGGCGACCCAGCCGACCGCCGGGAAGGTGGTCCGGAAGGTGTCGACCCAGCGGGCGGCGTCGTCGACGGCGCTCGGCTCGGTCACGAAGAGGCAGTTGCCCCAGTGGAAGTCGGGGTTGCGAGGCGTCCGGACCACCAGGTGGTCGTCGCGCGGCTCGACTCTGGACCCGGTCAGCTCGAGGACCGCGAGGTCGGTGGCCCAGCCGGGGGGCAGGTCCCGGGCCGGCATGCTCACCGGCCCCCGCGGACCGGCGCGAGGTCGCGGAGCAGAGCGACCACCCGCGGGCCCTGGTCGAGCGGGACGAACAGGTGGTCGTGGAAGAAGCCCGACATGACGTTGCAGCTGATCTCCTCGTCAGCAAGGGTCCGGGCGACCGCGGCGGTCAGCCCCACCGCGTCGAGGGAGGAGTGCACCCGCAGGGTGACCATCGCGGCGACGTAGTCGTAGGGCAGGGACAGGCGGTCCGCGTCGTCCTGGGCGAGCACGAGAGTGACCCCCTCGTCCTCGCGGACCAGCGCCACCGGGTCGACGCCCTCCGGCGGCCGCGTCACGGTGGTGAAGACGAACCGGCCCGGGCGGAGCTCCGGCTGGATGGTCTCGAGCAACCTGGTGAGGTCCCGCTCCCCGCTCATCCCTGCACCCTAGAGGCCCGTCGCCTGTGACAGGTAGCGCTGGCTCTAGGGTGGTGCGGTGCCCACGAGCCGGACCGTCGCGTTCACAGCCGCGGCCCGCGAGTTCTGGCGTGAGCGGCACCTGTGCACGGTGACCACCCTGCGCGAGGACGGCTCGC